>JBOHYC010000191.1:0-2451 GCA_050737755.1 Lysobacter sp. | reverse complement strand
AACGTGCGTGTGCTGTTGCATGCCAACCTGACCGGGTTGCAGGCCGCCCCCGGCGGGTCCGCCGTCGAAGAGGCGCGGATCGCGACGCTGGATGGAAAACGCGGGCGTGTCCGGGCTCGGCACTACGTCCTGGCCGCAGGCGGCATCGAGAACGCGCGGTTGTTGCTGTTGTCAGATTCGGTGGTGCCGCAGGGGCTCGGCAATGACCGCGATGTGGTCGGGCGTTACTTCATGGATCATCCCAGCGGAAAGCTCGGCACGATCGTCACCGACAAGCCGGAAACCCTGACGCGTCCATACGATCGCAATCTCGCGAAAGGACCGCTGCCGTCGCATCCGGAGATATGCCTGGCGGAGGAGGCGCAGCAGGAACACCGGATCCTCAATGCGCGCCTTCGTCCGTTCGCGGTGGAAGGTTCGGTACCGAAAGGCATACAGGCCCTGCGCGGACTCAAGGCGGCGCGCCGCGCGAAAACACGGGACTGGGAGCTGTCGCTGAAGGAGCGGTTGTGCATTCGCCACAACGGCGAGCCCCAGTACATTCGCGAGGCTGCCCCGCCTGCCGAAAGCACGGCGAGACTCGCGATGCACCTGGGACTGGGTGTCGGCGATCTCGCCTGGGCGGTCGGGCGCAAGCTGGCCGGGAAGCCCGCGGTCAAGACCGGGCACGTCGACGTGGTCGGTTACTTCGAACAGGCACCCAATCCCGAGAGCCGCATCACCCTCGGCAGCGAGACCGACGCGCTCGGGCTGCGCAGGGTCTGCGTGGACTGGCGCCTGAACTCACTGGACATGCGCACCTACCGGGTCGCCGCCCGCCTGTTCGGAGACGAACTGGCGCGGGTATGCAACGGCCGGTTCGAGCTGGAGCCGTGGTTGCGGACGGATGACAACCCGACCCCGGAGGTCTTCGGCACCTCGCACCACATGGGCACCACGCGCATGTCCGACGACCCCGCCAGTGGCGTGGTCGATCGCAACTGCAAGGTGCATGGCGTCGACAACCTGCATGTGGCCGGAAGCTCGGTGTTCCCGGCCGGCGGCTGGGCGTTCCCGACATTCACTATCGTGGCACTGGGACTTCGACTGGCAGGACATCTGCGGGCGCGGCTGGAGCAGTCACCGGTCGATCTTGCGGAAGTGCCTGTGAGGCAGGCGGTCGCGTGAGCGCGACCGTATAGCCCCGACCCTGCAGTTTGGCCAGATAGCCGTCCGCCGCCAGCACCTGGTCCATCGGCAGTACCGCGAGCGTGACCGCATGCTTCGCCAGCGCCTGCTCGGCCGCGTCCAGCCACGCACGCTCGATCTGCATCGGCATATCGTCGTAACCGAGCCGGCGGCCGATGTCGCTCTGCAACACCGACTGCAGACAGCTCCATTCCAGGCTGTCGTGCGGCAGCTGCCGCAAAGCCTCCACGTCGCCGCTCGCCCAGGCATTGGCCCGCGCGACCAGCGTCGGCACCTCGTGTTCGAGCATAGCCACGGTGCGCTCCAGGCATGCGGCGTCGTCGAGTGATGCGCGGTTGAACTCCTTCAGCAACTCGCGCGGGGCGTCGACGGTCGTCCTGACCTGAACCAGTGTCGGTTCCAGGCCCGCTCGCTGGGCAGCGGCATTGATCACCGGAGCGACCACATTACCGTCGAAGCCGAGCCGCTCCATCGCCTTGCGC
Source organism: Lysobacter sp. (assembly GCA_050737755.1). Taxonomy (GTDB): domain Bacteria; phylum Pseudomonadota; class Gammaproteobacteria; order Xanthomonadales; family Xanthomonadaceae; genus Novilysobacter. Next base: position 781 of record JBOHYC010000191.1, on the reverse strand, counting down.
TCCAGCTTCTCGGCGGCAAACATCGGCCGCCAGCGCTCGATTCCAAACTCCCAGCCGAGGTACTTGTCTTTCTGCACCTCCCAGCGTGCATACAGGGCGGGAGGCAACACATCACCAAGCTCGGCATCACCGGGATTCCGGCGTGCGCGCAACGCCGCGGGCAGCAGGCTCAGTCCCTTGAAGAGTCCGACATCGGAGTACACCGACCACATCGGTGACTGCAGGACTTGCCCGGCCCGGGCGATCACCGCCTCGACCTCGGACGATTGCCATGTCATCGCCTCGGGCAACGGCGAAACCACGCCCAGCACCCACATTTCGTGGTCACCGCGCGACACCTTCCACATCCCCGGCCCCGGCTGCATGCCGGTCACCATCACCGCGTCGAGATCGCGGATGGCATTGCGGTCCGTGCCGGTGGCAGCGTCCACCGAGGTGACCGGCAGTGACTGCGGGCCGGCTTCCGCCGAGGTGACCGGCAGTGACTGCGGGCCGGCTTCCGCCGCGGTGGAAACCAGCGGCGAAGCACCCGCCAGCGCAACAAGACCCATCAGCAAGGCAGCTTGCATCGAATGAACTCCATGTTCGAATCGGGGACGCATGGCAGCGAGCCGGCAGTGCCGTTGCGTCCATGCGCGATGTCCGACCGCGCTATCCGGATACAAGTTCCCCAAACGACAAACGCCCGGCAAGGCCGGGCGTTGGGTAATTCGAATGGTCGGGACGGCCGGATTTGAACCGACGACCACCTGTCCCCCAGACAGGTGCGCTACCAGGCTGC
>JBOHYC010000190.1:0-1639 GCA_050737755.1 Lysobacter sp. | reverse complement strand
CAGGCTGGCCAGGATGTCCGGCAGCAGTTCGTCGATCGGGAAGGTCGGGCGATTCACCGGGCAAGGATAGGCGGGCTGTTGCGTCGGGGCACGGTTCACGCAGATTTCCGTCCTCCCACCAACGCTTAAGACCGCTTTCAGTAGGAGCGACGTAAGTCGCGATTTCGCCGACACTCGGGATCGCCGTGAAATCGCGACTTACGTTGCTCCTACAACGGAGGAAGTTGTGATCGGGCAAGAGAGGTCCACCTCCGCACCCCTCGCACACACACCACCACCGTAGCCACTTAAACTGCCCCGATGGAACTCATCGACATCGGCGCCAACCTCACCCATGACTCCTTCGATCACGACCTCGATGCGGTGATGCAGCGCGCGCGCGACGCCGGCGTGGCGCAGATGGTGGTGACGGGCGCCAGCCGCGAACACTCGCCGCAAGCACTGAAGCTGGCGCAGGCGCATCCTGGCGAACTTTTCGCCACGGCCGGCGTGCATCCGCACCACGCCAGCGAGTACACCGCCGAGTGCGATGCCGAGATGCGCGCTTTGCACGCGCACCCGGAAGTCGTTGCTGTTGGCGAATGCGGGCTCGACTATTTCCGCGACTTCTCGCCGCGACCGGCGCAGCGCCGTGCGTTCGAGATGCAGTTGCAGATCGCCATCGACACCAGGAAGCCACTGTTCCTGCACCAGCGCGACGCCCACGCTGACTTCATGTCGGTGATGCGCGAATTCGACGGTCGGCTGGGTCCGGTGGTGGTGCACTGCTTCACCGGCAGCCGCGAGGAGCTGTTCGACTACCTCGACAACGACTGGCACATCGGCATCACCGGCTGGCTGTGCGACGAGCGCCGCGGCCTGCACTTGCGCGAGCTGGTTAAGAACATCCCGGCCAATCGGCTGATGATCGAGACCGATGCGCCATATCTGTTACCACGTACGGTCAAGCCGGCGCCGAGCCACCGGCGCAACGAGCCGATGTACCTGGCGCATATCGTCGAGGAGCTCGCGCGCGATCGTGGTGAGGAGGTGGCGGTGACGGCAGCTAACAGCACCGCGACCGCGCGTGCGTTCTTCGGGTTGTCCCCGCGCTGACACCCACCGCGATTCCGGGCAACGCGGATATCACTGATGTCCGCGTGCCTGGTTTACTGATTACTGGCTGACGGCCGCGGCACCGGCCTTGGGCGCGGCTTCGAGTTCCGCGCAGGCATTCTTCAGCTCCGCCGCCGACAACGCTTCCATCTTCTGCTCCGCTTCGGCGTACGCGGAATCGAACAGTGCATCCATCTGCGCCTCCGACATCGACCCTGCGGCCATGCCAGCCATCGCCTTGCGATTGGTCGCGCGCGCTTCGTCCATGGACGCCGCGCGGTCCGGAAGGCATTGGCGTTCTGCGGCGAACAATCCCGCGCTCATGGTGACCAGTTGTTTCGCCATGGGATCGACCGGCCCCGTCGGGGCGGCGGCCGGTGCCGGGGCAGTCCCGTCGATCGCCGGGCCAGTGGCTTCCTGGGCAGAATCGGAACCATCCACGGCTGGCGTCTCAGGCGTTGTCACGGAATCGGCGTCCGGTGCGCTGCATGCGACTGACGAGGCGGCGAGCACCAGGGCGAGGGCGATGGTGTTGCGGGAAATG
>JBOHYC010000189.1:0-5570 GCA_050737755.1 Lysobacter sp. | reverse complement strand
TTGCGGATCGAGCCGGTATTCACCGCCCACCCGACCGAAGCCGTGCGTCGGGTGTTGCTGCACAAGGAACGCCAGATCGTCTCCGCGCTGGTTGCCGATATCGACCGCGGTCGCACCCCGGCCGAGCGCCGCGCCGACCGCGAGCGCATTCGCCTCGCGCTGACCGCGAGCTGGCAGACCGCCGAGGCGCCGACTGCCAAGCCGAGCGTCGCCGACGAGTTCGAGCACGTGGGGTTCTATCTGTCCGAAGTGTTGTACCGGGTGCTGCCGGTATTTCACGAGGCGTTCGACGAGGCGCTGCGTGAGCACTATCCGGATGCGTCGCTGGAACTGCCCGACGTGCTCGGTTTCGGCAGCTGGGTCGGCGGCGACATGGACGGCAACCCGAATGTCGGCGCCGCCACCATCGCAGCGACGCTCGCGGCCCAGCGCGCACTGGTGCTGGACGCGTACCGGCGCGATCTCGATGCGCTCGGCGAACTGCTGAGCCAGTCGCAGGCGCGGGTCGAGGTCGATGCCGCGGTGCTGGCGCGGGTCGACGAGTACCGCGAATTGCTGCCACGCGCGGCCGAACGGCTGCACCCGCGCCACGCCGACATGCCGTACCGCAATCTGGTCAGCCTGATGGTCGAGCGGTTGTGGGCGACCCGCCACGACGAGCCTGCGGCTTATCCCGATGCTGCGGCGTTCGAGGCCGACATCGCACTGATCGCCGACAGCCTTCGCGCGCACCGCGGCGAGCATGCCGGCGGTTTCGCGGTGCGTCGTTTGCAGCGGCGCGCGCGCAGTTTCGGTTTCCACCTCGCCAGCCTCGACTTGCGCCAGGATTCGGCGGTACACGACGCGGCATTCGCAGCGTTGCTCGACGACCCCCAGTGGCCATCGCGCGATGCCGCTGATCGTGCCGCGCGCCTGCACGGCCTGATTGAGGGCGGCGCGAGCGTCGGGCGCTGCGACGACGCCACCGCGTTGTCGACCCTGGATGTGTTCCGCACGGTTGCCGAGCTCCGCCCGCGCTACGGCGACCGGGTGTTCGGCCCCTACATCATCAGCATGAGCCGCACCGCCGCCGATGCGCTGGCGGTGCTGGCGCTGGCACGCATCGCCGGCTGCATAGAGAGCGGCGAAGTGCCGCTCGACGTGGCACCGCTGTTCGAAACCGTCGACGACCTCGACGCCGCGCCCGACACCCTGCGCGAGCTGTTCGCCGACCCGGTCTATCGTCAGCACCTGGCATCACGCGGCAACCGCCAGGTAGTGATGCTCGGCTACTCCGACAGCGCCAAGGACGGCGGCATCGTCGCCTCGCGCTGGGCGCTGCAGCGCACCCAGATCGCGCTGACCGAACTCGCGCGCGACAGTGGCGTGCGGATCGCATTCTTCCACGGCCGCGGCGGCTCGGTCAGCCGCGGCGGCGGCAAGACCGAACGTGCGGTCATCGCCGCGCCGCGTGGTTCGGTGGACGGGTACCTGCGCCTGACCGAGCAGGGCGAGGTGATCCACCGCAAGTACGGCATCCGCGCGCTGGCGCTGCGCAACCTCGAACAGACGACCGGTGCGGTGCTGCGCGCGACGCTGCGACCGCGGCCACCGGAACCGCGCGAAGCACGCTGGCGCGAAATCGCCGCGCAACTCGCACTGGATGCACGCGCGAGCTACCGCGCACTGATCCACGAGCATCCGGATTTCCCCGCCTACTTCCGCGCCGCCACCCCGATCGACGTGATCGAACGGCTGCGGATCGGCTCGCGCCCGAGCAAGCGTGGCAACAAGGGTGGCGTCGAATCGCTGCGCGCGATCCCGTGGGTGTTCTCATGGGCACAAAACCGCTCTGGCCTGACCGCGTGGTACGGCGTCGGCAGCGCATTGCAGCACGCGATCGACACCCACGGCCGCGACGCCCTGGCCGAGATGGCGTGCGACTGGCCGTTCTTCGGCACCCTGGTCGATGACGTCGAGATGGTGCTGGCCAAATCCGACCTTGGCATCTTCGAGCGCTATTCGCGCCTTGCCGTACAACTGCCCGAAGGCGATTTGCACGCGCGCCTGCATCCGGACATCAAAGCGGAGTTCGAGCGCACCCGCGACGCCGTGCTCGCACTCAAGGACGAAACCGAACTGCTCGCCCATGACCCGCGCCTGAGCCAGTCGATCCGCCTGCGCAACCCCTACATCGACCCGATCAGCCTGCTGCAGGTCGACCTGCTGGCGCGCTGGCGAGCAGGCAATCGCGAGGACGACGCATTGCTGCAGGTGCTGATGGCGACCGTCAACGGCATCGCCGCCGGCATCCAGAACACGGGTTGATGCACGGCGGCCGAGCCACGTGCTCCGGCGCCTCTTGTAGGAGCGACGTAAGTCGCGAACGCCATAGCAATCACCGGACAGTGGTCCGGATGCCGGAAGCCCCGCCGCCGTCGGGCTATGCTTCCTGCGGCCTGCATTTTCGGTAGGTCCCACAGCTCGCATAACGAAGTAATGCGCGCTATCGCCTTCGCAATGCGGCAGTGCGTTCGCGACTTACGTCGCTCCTACATGGGCTTCGGTGAGGCGGCAGGAACGATCAGGCGGGGCGCCGCGTCGACGGCCTATCATGGGCCCAACCACGATTCCGGAGCCCCCGCCATGAAATCCCGTGCCGCCGTCGCCTTTGCCGCCGGACAACCGTTGCAGGTCGTCGAGCTCGACGTCGCCCCACCGAAGGCCGGCGAGGTACTGGTGAAGATCACCCACACCGCGTTGTGCCACACCGACGCGTTCACCCTGTCGGGCGAGGATCCGGAGGGCGTGTTCCCGGCGGTGCTCGGCCACGAGGGCGCGGGCGTGGTGATCGAGGTCGGCGAGGGCGTCACCAGCGTCAAGCCGGGCGACCACGTGATCCCGCTGTACACCGCCGAGTGTGGCGAGTGCCTGTTCTGCAAGTCGGGCAAGACCAACCTGTGCGTGTCGGTGCGCGCCACCCAGGGCAAGGGCGTGATGCCAGACGGCACAACGCGTTTCAGCTACAACGGCGAGCCGGTCTACCACTACATGGGCTGCTCGACCTTCAGCGAGTACACCGTGGTCGCCGAGGTCTCGCTGGCCAAGGTCAATCCGGAGGCCAACCCGGAGCACGTGTGCCTGCTCGGCTGTGGCGTCACCACCGGCATCGGCGCGGTCCACAACACCGCCAAGGTGGCCGAGGGCGACAGCGTCGCCGTGTTCGGCCTCGGCGCGATCGGCCTGGCGGTGATCCAGGGCGCGAAGCAGGCGAAGGCCGGGCGGATCATCGCGATCGACACCAACCCGGACAAGTTCGCGTTGGCGAAGGAGATGGGCGCGACCGACTGCGTCAACCCGAAAGACTTCGAGCAGCCGATCCAGCAGGTCATCGTGGAGATGACCGGGTGGGGCGTGGACCACAGCTTCGAATGCATCGGCAACGTCGAGGTGATGCGCGCGGCACTTGAGTGCGCGCACCGCGGTTGGGGCCAGAGCGTGATCATCGGCGTCGCCGGTGCCGGCAAGGAGATCAGCACCCGGCCGTTCCAGCTGGTGACCGGCCGCAAGTGGATGGGCACCGCGTTCGGCGGGGTGAAGGGGCGCAGCCAGCTGCCTGGCATGGTCGAGGACGCGATGCGCGGCGACATCGATCTCGCGCCCTTCGTCACCCACACCTTGCCGCTGGACCGCATCAACGAGGCGTTCGACCTGATGCACGAGGGCGAATCCATCAGGACGGTCATTCGCTACTGAGCGAGCGACATGCAGCGGGAGCGCACGTATGCAACGCATCGAGAACCACGCCTGCTTCGGCGGCCAACAGCAAGTCTGGCAGCACGTTTCCAGCACGCTCGACTGCACCATGAAGTTCGCCGTCTACCTGCCTCCGCAGGCCGCGCGCGGGCCATGTCCGGTGCTGTACTGGCTGTCGGGGCTGACCTGCAACGAGCAGAACTTCATCACCAAAGCCGGCGCCCAGCGCTACGCCGCCGAGCACGGGCTGATCCTGGTGACGCCCGACACCAGTCCGCGCGGCGAGGGCGTCGCCGACGATGACGGTTACGACCTCGGCCAGGGCGCGGGCTTCTACCTCAATGCCGCCCGCGAGCCATGGGCGCGCCATTACCGCATGCACGATTACGTCGTCGAGGAGCTGCCGGCGCTGGTCGACGCGCATTTCCCGACCACCACCGCGCGCGGCATCAGTGGCCATTCGATGGGTGGGCACGGCGCGCTGGTCATCGCGCTGCGCAACCCGGGCCGCTATCGCAGTGTTTCCGCGTTCTCGCCGATCGTCGCGCCGTCACGGGTGCCATGGGGCGAGAAGGCATTCGAGGCCTATCTCGGCCAGGACCGCGAGCTCTGGAAGCAATGGGATGCCTGCGAACTGATCCGCACCGCCGGCGAACGCCTGCCGTTGCTGGTCGACCAGGGCGGCGGTGACGAGTTCCTGCAGACGCAATTGCGTCCGGAACTGCTGCGCGATGCCTGCGCCGCATTCGGGCATCCGCTGACCCTGCGGATGCAGCCGGACTACGACCACAGCTACTACTTCATCGCCACCTTCATCGGCGAGCACGTCGCCCACCACGCGCAGGCGCTGTCGGAATAGGAAGCCGGCAAGTTCCTGTAGGAGCGACGTGAGTCGCGATCACCAATCGGTGCGAACCAACGACTGTCCGATCGCGACTCACGTCGCTCCTACGAGAGAGTCAGCTCGAAATCGGTGAAGGCGAAACGGCCGTCGCGCAGCACGGTTTCGCCGCGTTCGACCTGCAGCGGCCGATCGAACATCGGGCCGGCAGAGACGAGGGTATGGAACTCGCCGTCCTCGCCGCAGGGGTCGCAGCCTGGTGGCAACTCGGCCAGCAAAGCTTCGTCGAATACGCGGCCACTGAATGCTGCGTCGAGCTGCTCGGTGTCGACGCAGCACAACCGCGTGAGCAGGCCGCCGGCGATCATCGTTCGCGCCAGCGCCGCGGTGTCGCTGCCGAACAATGGGGTCCGGATCGTCCAGCCGTGGCGCGCGCACAAAGCCTCGCGCCAGGCGCGCACATTGGCCAGGCGCAGGTCGCCGAAGGCGATGGTGTCGAGCCCGGGCCAGCGTTCGGCCGCGGTCGCAAGGGCGGTGGCGAACGAGGTCTCGTAGGTGTCGTTGTCGCAGCCCTGCGGAATCACCGACTCGATCAACGGCAGGCCCACGGCATCGGCCTGCGCGTGCAGCACGTCGCGGCGGATGCCGTGCATGGCGATGCGCTCGTAGCCAGCCGTGACCGTGGTCAACAGGCCGACTACGCGCACGTCGTCGCGCTGGCGCAATGTGTGGAGGGTCCAAGCGGCATCTTTGCCACCGCTCCAGGCGAGCAGGATGTCGGTCATGCCGCCATTGTCACGTCGCTCCTACATGCATGCGCGCCGCGAACGCCTCAGACCGAGGTCACGTCGCGCAGTTCCCAGCCGTTGCCGGCGAGCAGGCGCAGGCGCTGCTTGAACACGTCGCCGGGGAGGCGGGTGGTGACCACCAGGTCGATATGCAGCGAGTCCTGCGCGCCGAGCACGGTCGCGTCAGGGTCGGTCGCGCCCAGGGT
>JBOHYC010000188.1:0-12097 GCA_050737755.1 Lysobacter sp. | reverse complement strand
CGCCACCACGTGTCCCCGTTTAACTCGCGTCGAATCGGTATGCCTGCAACCAGTCTAGAATCGCGCGGTCTGCCGACCGGCACGAAACCTCGATTCTAATAGAACACGTCTGGTCGAACACGTCGCTTCGACCATGCGACCACCCGCCCATTCGACCATTTCCGTCGATCCACTGGATTGCCTCCCCCGATGACGCTGCGCCGTTACATGCAACTGGATGTCTTTGCCGACCGCCCCGGCGCCGGCAACCCGCTGGCCGTGGTGCTCGATACCGACGGTCTGGACAGTGCTGCGATGCAGGCGATCGCCCGCTGGACCCGGCGACCGGAGACCACTTTCGTATTTGCGCCGACCCGGGCCGATGCGGATTACCGGGTCCGCATGTTCAGCCCGCAGCGCGAGGTCCCGTTCGCCGGCCATCCCAGCATCGGAACCGCGTTCGCCCTGCTTGATGGCGGAATGCTGCAGCCGCGCGAGGGCAAGGTGATGCAGGAATGCGCTGTTGGGGTGTTGCCGCTGTCGGTCGAGGGCGAAGACAGCCGCCGCACGATCGCGATACGCACGCCGAAGGCATCGACACTCGAGGTCGCCGACCGCACCGACCCGCGCCTGGCCGCCGCGCTCGCCGCGTTGCCCGAAGGCGCACTGCCGCCTGCGCTGATCGACGGCGGCCGCCGCTGGTGGATGGTCGAGGTGCGCGACGAGGCCGCCCTGCGCGATGCGATGCCCGACTGGAACGCGATCGAAGCCCTGGCCGCAGCGACCGGAAGCATGGGGATGTGCACGTTCGCCCGCGCGGATACCGGGCAGGATTACGACCTGGTGGTGCGTGCCTTCGTCGGCGCCAACGGCGCATTCGAGGACGCCGCCTCGGGCGCCGCCAACGCGGCGCTGGCGGCTTGGCTGGCGAGCAACGATGCGCTGCCGGGCCGGGACGGGAAATACATCGCCAGCCAGGGCCGCGAGGTCGGCTTCGATGCCCGCCTGCAGCTCCGCCTGGATCATGACGGCGAGGTCTGGTCAGGCGGCCGGGTCTGCACCGTGGTGCGCGGGCAGATCGACTGGTAGGCGATCCCGGCCCTGACGACTACTCCGGCCGGACGTCCACCCGCACGCGGATGCGATCGCCCGGATGGTAATGGGTCCGGGTGGAGTACTGGCGGCCGGCATATTCGTAGGTGACGTCGTACTCGGTCACCCCGCTGTTGCCGGTCGACACATAACGGCCGTTGTCGGGAATCGGGTCGCAGACGGTCACGGTGCCGCTGCGGTCGCGCTGGCGCTGGCTCTGTTCGTAGACCTCGCGGCCGGCAAGGCCACCGACCATGGTGCCGATCGCCGAGGTCGCGTAGCGAGCGCTGCCGCCACCGACCTGGCTGCCGATCGCCGCGCCAAGGACGCCACCGATCACGGTCGCGATGGCGCCACCCGTGCCATTGCCGCCGCGGTAGGTGTCGTATCCATCGCCACGGTAGCTACCGTCGTCGTAGCGACCGTTGCGGTTGTAGTCGTCGTAACCACTGACACGGTCCTGACGCTGGTAGCAGCGTTGTCCGTTCCCGGCATAGCCGCCACGCGAATCGAACACCGGTTGCACCCGGATCACCCGGGCGTAGTCGTACTGCGCGCCGGACTGGCGGTAGCCGTCGTCCGGGTAGACCCCGGAGGCCGGCTGGACATAGGCGGCGCGGAGATCCTGTGCGGCCACGCCGCCAAACGCCAGGACCAGTGCCGGGGCCAGGGCGCAGGCAACGATCCGGTTGAAACCCGGTCGGTCAGAAACCAGTCGCTTCATGTCGATCTCCAATCGCCGGAAACGCGGCGTTCAGGACGACTTTCGGCGCGCCGGGGTCAACGGTGGCTGAATTCCGTAAAAATGGCGTGAAGCCGTTTAGCCACCGTTGGTTGCCTCCGCGCCGCTGCCGTCGTGCACCGGTTCAACCGATCAGCGTCGCCTGCATCGAGATCGGCACCGCGCTCAGCGCCTTGGAAATCGGGCAGTTGGCCTTGGCGTCCTCGGCAATCGACTGGAACTTCGCATCGTCGATCCCGGGTACCTCGGCTTCGACCTTCAGGGTGATCTGCGACAACGCCGGCCCGCCTTCCATCGACAGGTCGACCGCAGCCTCGGTGTCGAGCCGGGTCGGCGGATGGCCGGCCTCGGTCAGCTTGGCCGACAGCGCCATGGTGAAGCAGCCGGCGTGGGCGGCGGCGATCAGCTCTTCGGGATTGGTGCCCTTCTCGTCGCCGAAGCGGCTGCTGAAGGCATAGCGGGTGTTGTCCATCAGCCCGCTGTCGGGGGTGCTCAGCTGTCCGCGGCCGGTCTTGAGGTCGCCTTCCCAGTGTGCGGTGGCGTGGCGGGAAATACCCATGGGGTGACTCCTGGTCTGGTGGGGGAACCCGCAGGCTACGCGCTCGGGTGTTAGCCCGGCATGTGGCCCGGTCGCGCGTGCCGCTTGACTCCCCCAATCGCCGGCGCGAGGCTTGCGGTCCGGCCCCGTGCCGGCCTCCCGCCATGACCGCCCGCCGAGCGCACCACGCTCGGTCGCGCAGCGCGGACAGCCATGACGGCCTTCCACCCTCGACGCAGGGAGAAGTCCGCTCATGTCCCACAGCACGCAAGACATCCGCAACGTGGCGCTCGCAGGCCACCCCGCCGCCGGCAAGACCACCCTGTTCGAAGCCCTGCTGCTCGCCGGCGGCACCATCCAGACGGCAGGCAGCATCGAGCGCGGCAGCACCGTGTCCGATTTCGACCCGGTCGAGAAGCAGCGCGGCCATTCGGTCGACATCGCGATCGCCGGCATCGACCACACCGGTGCCCACGTGAACCTGATCGACACCCCCGGTTATCCGGATTTCCGCGGCCCCGCGCTGTCCGCACTGGCGGCGGTGGAGACCGTCGCGATCGTGCTCGACGCCGCCAGCGGGGTCGACTACGGCGCCCGGCGGATGATGGCGCGGGCCAAGGCACGTGGGCTGTGCAGGGTCATCGTGATCAACAAGATCGACCAGGACGGCGCCGACCCGACCGCGGTGCTGGACGGCATCCGCGACGAATTCGGACCCGAATGCCTGCCGCTCAACCTGCCCGCGGACGGCGCCACCCGCGTAGTCGATTGCCTAGGCAACGCCAGCGGCGACAGCGACGCCGGCCCGGTCGCCGACTGGCATCGCAAGATCATCGACCAGGTGGTCGAGGTCAACGAGACGGTGATGGAGCGCTACCTCGACATTGGCGAGGGCGGACTGTCGGGCGACGAGTTGCATGAGGCCTTCGAGCAGTGCCTGCGCGAAGGCCACCTGGTGCCGGTGCTGTTCTGCTCGGCGCGCACCGGCGTCGGCGTGAAGGAATTGCTCGACGTAATCGAAAAGTGGCTGCCAAACCCGGCCGAAGCCAACCCGCCGCCGTTCGAGAAAGGTGCCGACCACCAGCGCATCCAGGCCGTGCCGGACCCGAAGGCGCACGTGATCGCCGACGTGTTCAAGATCGCCAACGATCCGTTCGTCGGCAAGCTCGGCGTGTTCCGGGTCTACCAGGGCACGGTGCGCAAGGACAGCCAGCTGTTCGTCGACGACGGCAAGAAGCCGTTCAAGGTCGGCCACCTGTTCCGATTGCAGGGCAAGGAGCACGTCGAGGTCGACCACGCGGTCCCGGGCGACATCGCCGCGGTGGCCAAGATCGACGACCTGCATTTCGACGCCGTGCTGCACGACAGCCATGACGAGGACGCCATCCGGCTGTCGCCGCTGGACTTTCCGCGACCGATGTTCGGGCTGGCGATCGACGCGGCCAGCAAAGGGCAGGAACAGAAATTGGCCGGCGCGCTGCACAAGCTGGCCGAGGAGGACCCGTGTTTCCACGTCGAGCACGAGGCCGAGACCAACGAGACGGTCGTGCGCGGGCTGTCGGACCTGCACCTGCGGGTCAACCTCGACCGGTTGAAGGACCGGCACGGCATCGACGTCACCTCGCATCCGCCGCGCATCGCCTATCGCGAGACCATCAGCGGCAAGGCCGAAGGCCACCATCGCCACAAGAAGCAGACCGGCGGCGCCGGCCAGTTCGGCGAGGTGCAGTTGCGGGTCGAACCGCTGCCGCGCGGCGCCGGTTTCGAGTTCGTCGACCAGGTCAAGGGCGGCACGATCCCCGGCCAGTTCATGCCGGCGATCGAGAAAGGCGTGCAACAGGTTCTGCACAGCGGTGCGATCGCCGGCTACCCGATCCAGGACGTGCGCGTGGTGGTGCTCGACGGCAAGCACCACAGTGTCGACAGCAAGGAGGTGGCTTTCGTAGCCGCCGGCAAGAAGGCTTTCCTGGACGCGATCGGCAAGGCGCGGCCGCAGGTGCTGGAGCCGATCGTCGACCTTGAAGTCAACGCGCCCGAACAGAACATGGGCGACATCAGCGGCGGCCTCGCCGGCAAGCGCGCGCGGATCAATGGAACCGACGTACTGCGCGGCGGCGAAATCGCGGTGAAGGCACAGGTGCCGCTGTCGGAACTGGAGGGCTACGCCGCCGAACTGAAGTCGGTGACCGCCGGCCGCGGCCGCTATTCGCTCGACTTCAGCCATTACGAGCCGGTGCCGGACCAGGTGCAGCGCAGGCTGGTGGATGCGTACAAGCCGAGACACGAGGAGGATTGACCGGCTTTGACGCGCCGCAACGCGGGCGCGCGGTAGCTTCGGGGCATGGCCGAGTCCGCTCCCCGCGATTACGCACCCCTCGCCCGTCGCCTGCTGGCCACCACGCTGGTGCTCGCCGGCCTGGCCGCCGCCGGCTGGTGGGCCTGGCAACAACCGTTCATGGCGTCCACCCGGATGACGTGGGAGATTTCGCGGATGCCCGCTCCGCTCTCACTGCCAATGCCGGTCGATGGCGTTGCGGCGGACGCGGTTGCCGACACCTGGGGCGCGGCGCGCGATACCGACCGCCGCCACGAAGGCGTCGACATCTTCGCCGAACGAGGCACTGCGGTTACGAGCACCACACGCGGTGTCCTCAGCGCCGTGCGAGAGGGCGGGCTGGGTGGGCGGCAGGTCTGGGTGCTCGGGCCGGGCATGGAACGCCACTACTACGCCCACCTCGACGGGTGGGCGCCGGGCCTTTCCCGGGGCGACGTGGTGCTGCCGGGCGACCTGCTGGGTTTCGTGGGCGACAGCGGCAACGCCCGGGGGACGCCGACACACCTGCATTACGGCATCTACGGCGACGGCGGTGCGCTGGATCCGCTGCCGCGACTGCAGGCCGGTGCGGATGACTCCCACGTCGAGGACACCCCCACCGAAACCGCTTCGCGCTAGCATCGGGCGGCACTCCGGCAATCGGAGCGCGCTAACCCATCGTTCACCGCGGCTAAGTAACGTGGCCGTCGCCCATCACCTGCAAGGGATCGATCATGCGCAAACCGGCAGTCCGCGGCACCGTCGTATCCAATTCCAACAAGCTGGTGCTGTTATTGCTGGTCGCCCTGGTGGCCGCCGGCTGCTCCACCCTCAATACGCTGGGGGCAATGCTCGGCAGCCAGGTGACGTTTACCCAGCCGCAGTTGCAGCACTCGCTGGACCGCAATTTTCCCAAGGAATACGACAAGCTCGGCGGACTGGTCTCGCTGCGCCTGACCAACCCGACGCTGTCGATCCCGTACGACAGCACCCGCCTGCGGCTCGATTTCGATGTCGGGCTGTCGGCGATGGGCAGCAGCAGCATGGCCACCACCGGGCATTTCGCGCTCAGCAGCGGGCTGCGTTTCGATCCGGGCACGCTTGGCCTGCACCTGCAGGACCCGGTGATCGAAGCGGTCGACGTGCCGGGCCTCGACGGAGTGATGAAGGGCACCTCGCGTGAACTGCTGAATGCCTGGCTGTCCGACTACGCACGCGAGGAGCCGGTCTACCGTCTCGACAGCAGCCTGCTCGACCGCATCAGCGCACGACGGATCGATTCGACCCGGATCGAGCGCGGCGTGGTCGTGATCGACCTGAACGAATAAATCGGGACACCGCAATGGCTGGACAATCGCGACACTTAAAGACACACGCAACGGTTTTCCGGGGTCTGCTGTTCGCGGTGGTCTTCGTCCTCGGGGGTTGCGGCGATCGTCCATCCGACACGGCGCAGCAGGATGCAGCCGGTGGCGAAACCCTGCCCGCCCCCGACGAGGCCAGCGGTAGCGTGACCGGCATGCCGGGCCAGCCGGGGCCGGGCCAGGTCGGCCCGCCGCAACCACCCGCGATTGAATTGCCGGCGGACACTGCAATCGATGGCGACGGCAACATCGTCGACCTCGACGGCGACGGCTTGCCGGATGGCATCGACGGTCAATCGATACCGCCGGCGCCCGGCGAATTGCCCTCCACCCCGGTCACCAGCGACGGCCCTGGCGCCGATGAGGCAGTTGCGGTGGTCCGCGCGTATTACGACGCGATCAACGGCGGCAGCTATGGCCGCGCGTATGCGCTTTGGTCGGATGGCGGCAAGGCCAGCGGGCAGTCGCCGCAACAATTCGCCGACGGCTTCGACGACACCGCCGAGGTCTCGGTCGAGGTCATGACACCCGGCCGGATCGACCCGGCGGCTGGCTCGCGCTACATCGAGGTTCCGGTTGCACTCGCGGCTACCCGTGATGACGGCAGCATCCACCGTTACGTCGGTGCCTACACCCTGCGCCGGGCCGTGGTCGACGGCGCCACCGCGGAACAGCGCGCTTGGCGGATCGCTTCGGCGGATATCCGTGAAGTGCAGCAATAGCGACGGATCGCCGGCTGGTCGGTGGTCCCGCGACTCCATGACCCAACCGTTTCAAGGCCGAACGTCGTGACGCGAACCGGGTCGATGCCTGCGCCACGCGCCGTGCTGGATACCAACGTGTGGCTGGACCTGCTGTTGTTCGACGACCCGCGGGCAGCATCCCTGTGCCAGGCATTGGCGAGTGGCGAAGTAGTCGCAATCGGCAACGACGAATGCCGTGACGAATGGCTGCGCGTATTGCGCTACCCCGCGCTGGGGCTGGATGAGGCACGCTGCATCGCGCTGACGGATGCACATGACGCACTGCTGCAACCGTTCGACGCGACCGCCTCTGCGTGCGGAATCCGACCCCAAACCGCCCTTCCCCATTGCAGCGACCCCGACGACCAGAAGTTCCTGCAACTGGCGCATGACGCCGGCGCGAGCTGGCTGATCAGTCGCGACAACCACCTGCTGTCGCTGGCACGCCGCTGCCGTCGCGAGGGCCTGTTCGAAATCCTGACTCCCGAACAATGGGCCCTGCGATCGACTCCACCTGCATGCGACCGCTCCCCCCTGTAGGAGCGACGTAAGTCGCGATCGCACGACGGAACCGGGCATCGAAGTGCGTCACGGGGCCAACAGCCTGCGCCGACACACCTATGTTCGCAGTGACGGGACATCAGTGAAATCGCGACTTACGTCGCTCCTACATCGGAGTCGACCGCCCTGTCGCGGACCGTCTTACAACTCGAACCGGTACGCCAGCTTCACCAGCAATTGCTCGCTGTCGCGCAGGCTGAAGCTGTCCTGCAACTGGTCACGCGGGCCGACCGAGAACTCGTCGAGCATGTATCCGCCACGCCCGTACACCACGTACAGGTCCGACAGCGGCGCGAGCATGTAGCGGTAACGCACCTGGAACCCGAGGTTGCGCAGGCTGAAGTCATCGACCTCATTACCCGGCAGCGTGGCGTCGACCGCCACCGCGCTGCCGTCCGGACCGACCTGCACCGCCTCGGTGAGTTGTGCGTCCAGCCCGATCGCCTGCAGCTTCAAGCGCAGCTCCTGGCGCTGGCCGATGCTCCAGTCCAGCCCGGCGTTGAACTGCAGCGAACGCTGCTCGAAACGACCGACCAGGTTGTCATGCTGCCAGACCAGCCAGTCGGGCGTGTACTCGGCGTAGCCACCGACGAACGCACTGAGTGCGTCGCTGAAGTAGTAGGTCGGGGAAAACTCCAGGCTGTAGCCGATCTCGTCGTTGCCGGACAGGCCACCGCTGCCGACCCAGGTGTCGAGTTCCCACGCCCAGTTGCCCTTGCGTGGCCGGTCGCGCTCCCACGACAGGCCGAAGTTCCCCGGTTGCCGCAGCGGATTGTTGCCGCGCGTCAGCAGGTCGGAGTAGTACGGCGCGTTGATGTTGAGCTGCAGGTACTCGTTGCCACCGTCGCGGCGCTCGCTGGAGCGGATCAGGCGCAGCTGCCGTTGCAGTCGCAGTCCGTGGTCGTTGTCCATGCCGATGATGCGGCCGCGGTAGTCGTGCGAGGCGTAAGCCGAACCCGGCGACAACCCGGTCAGGCGACGGCTGACCTGCCAGTGCGCGTAGTTGAGGCTGTTGCGACCGAGGTAACCGAAATCGTTGACCTCCAGGTCGTCGCCGAAATGCATCGCCAGCCACTGCTGGCGCCAGCCATCGCCCATTTCGTATTCGACCACAGTGGTCGCGCCGCTGCCACGGGTGGTCTGCCCGGCCTGCTCGATGTCGCTGCCGACCACGTTGCTGGTGATGGTGAGCGCATCGGTCGGCTGCCAGCGGTGGTCGATGCCGAGCACGCGGGCCTCGCGATCGAGGTACGGGCGCAGCACCTGGGTTGCCAGCAGGCCGATGTTCTGGCGCTCGAAGTCGCGATTGAGCCGCAGCGCGCGGAACGAGCGGCCGGCGTCGCCGTTCTCCTCGGCCGCCATCAGTCCGTAGTTGGTGCCACCCAGACTGCCGTTGAGCTTGACCGCCGCCCCGATGTCGCCAGCGCCGCTACCGTCATCGGCCGCGCCCCCGACCCGGCGCGTGTAGATCAACTGGCTGTTGTCGATCAGCAGGCCGAAATTGAAGATGCCCTGGTTCTCGGTGAAGAACGGCCGTTTGTCGCTGAAAAAGCTCTCCTCGGCGCCGAAGTTGACCACCAGGTCGTCGCTCTCGACCTGCCCGAAATCGGGATTGATCGTCGCGGTCAGCTGGGTCTGGCCGTTGGGCTTCCAGAAGATGTCGGCGCCGGCATCGAAGTCGCTGTGGCCGCCGACGTTGTCGTACACCCCGACCACGTATGGCGTGATCGCCAGCAGCGACTGGCTGTAGGCCGGCAACTCGACCTTGCGGAAATCCGACAGGAACCGCGCACGCTGGAAACTCGCGCCCGGCGCGGCGACGCGCTCGCCGGTCGAGCCGATCACGCGGTCCAGGTACAGCCCGACCGTGCGGCGGCCACCGTCGGCCTTGCGCATCGGCGCGATGTACCACGGGATCAGCATCTCGACGTTCCAGCCGGCGTCGTCCTCGCTGACGGCATGCGTCCAGCTGCCGTCCCAGTCGCTGCTGTAGCTGCCCTCGTTGGTTATCACCTCATCGGCGATGCCGCCGGCCAGGGTGACCATGAAGTTGTAGCCGGTGCGGCCGTCACCATCGAAATCGATCGCGACGTTGACCCGGTCGACCTGTGCGTCCTCGTCGCGGCGGGTGCGGGTGCGCACGCGGGGTACGTCGGGTGCCTGCAGGCTGCGGAACGCGATTGCGAGCCCATCGGGCGTGGACAGCACCCAGGCTTCGGTCGCATACGGCGACGGCTGCATCGACAGCGGCTGGGTCAGGACGAAGTCGTCGAAGTGGCGCGCGCCTTCCCATTCGGCCGGGTCGATCCGTCCATCGACCTCGATCGTGCGGCCGCTGGGGGGAATACCGTCCGCCGGTGCTTCAACCGCGTGGGCGGGCAGCGCCAGGAGGGCGAGGATGGGCAGCAACAGCGGGAAGCGCATGGGAGGTCCGGACGGCGGGGTTCGGTGCGCAGACTAGACGGGATTGCCCGGCACACCGACTGTCGCAAGTCATGGCAACCATTCGGGCGCGGGATGCATCGGCCTCCCTGAAGCGGAGCGATCGCCCCATGTAGGAGCGACGTCAGTCGCGATTTCGCTGATACCCGGGATCGCCGTGCCTTCGCGACTTACGTCGCTCCTACAACGAAGCGGGCTTTACTCACCATCCTCAGCCGTCGCGTCATGGGTCACGAAGGTGTTCTCCCCCGTAGGCAGCTCCAGCCACTCCGGGTGCGCCAGCGCACGGCCGATGTCGGCCAGGCCTGATTGCCAGTGCTCGCGCATCGCCACCCGACCGAACTGGTAGTCCTTGAAGTGGCCAAACCGCGCACGCTCGCGGTAGATCAGGTGGATCACCCCGATCCGGTTGTCGCAGGCCAGCTCGGCGGCATGGCGGCACCAGGGGTTGGACTCGCGAACGTCGGCCGGAATCTCCTCCAGCAACTCGCGCAGCAGTCGGCGGTAGTGCTGGCCGACGCGCTGGATGTCGGTGACCATTCGGGTGCGGCTGGAGTACTGGATCTCCTTCTCGCGCTCGGCGACGTCGAGCAGGGTCTGCGGCAGCTCGCCGCGCGCGTTCCACAGGTCGATCTGGAACACCAGGGTGTCGGCCTGCGGTTCGGCCTGCAGCAGGTAGGACAGCGGCGTGTTGGAGACCAGCCCGCCGTCCCAGTAGAAGCGCCCGTCAATCTCGACTGCCGGGAACGCCGGGGGCAACGCACCGGACGCGAGGATGTGGCGCGCGTCGAGCCGCATCGAACGGTTGTCGAAATACTCCAGGTTGCCGCTGGCGACATCGACCGCGCCGACCGACACCCGCATCTCGCCGTCGTTGAGCCGGTCGAAGTCGACCAGCCGCTCCAGCGTCGCGATCATCGGGCTGGTGTCGTAGTAGCTGGCGACGGTCGGGCCGGCCGGCTGCAGCGGATTCTGCCCCGGCAACCAGCTGGTCCAGCTGCGCGGCTGGTAGAAGCCGCGCTGGCCTTCGGTCATCGCGCGCCAGGCTTCCCAGGTGTCGAGCCAGGCGCGGGCGTGTTCGTTGATGTCGAGGAAGTGCGCCTCCTGCCCCAGCGTGGTCGCCGGCAGGAAGTACGGTTGCGAGATCGTTTCCCAGAACTCGTGCAACGCCTCGACCCGGCGCTCGGGCGGGTTGCCAGCGATGATCGCGGCGTTGAACGCGCCGATCGAGATGCCGGCGACCCAGCCGGGATCGACCCCGGCGACATGCAGGCCCTGGTAGACGCCCGCCTGGTAGGAACCCAGAGCGCCACCGCCCTGCAACACCAGCGCGACGTGCCCGGGCAGGCGCAGCTTAGCGTCGGCGGTCACTGCATGTGCCAGCCGTGGCTGACCACCAAGCTCTGTCCGGTCAGCGCGGCACTCGGGAACTCGCACAGGAAGCGCACCGTCTGCGCGACGTCCTCGACCGTGGTGAAGATGCCATCGACGGTATGCCCGAGCATCACGTCGCGGATCACCTGCTCCTCGCTGATGCCCAGCTCCTTCGCCTGCTCAGGGATCTGCTTGTCGACCAACGGCGTGCGCACGAAGCCGGGGCAGACCACGTGGCTGCGAACGCCGCGCTCGCCGCCTTCCTTCGCCAGCGTCCGTGACAGGCCGAGCAGGCCGTGCTTGGCGGTGACATAGGCCGACTTGAGCTTGCTGGCCTGGTGCGAGTGCACCGAACCCATGTAGATGACCGTACCGCCGCGCGGCTTGCCGTCGTCGCCGGTCTTGTACATGTGCGGGAGCGCGGCTTTCGTGGTCAGGAACGCGCCGTCGAGGTGGATCGCCAGCATCTTCTTCCAGTCGGCGAAGCTGTAGTTCTCGATCGGGTTGACGATCTGGATGCCTGCATTGGAGATGAGGATGTCGACCCCGCCCAGTTCCGCGGCCACCTGTTCGGTACCGGCGTTGACCGCGGCCTCGTCGGTGACGTCCATCGCCACGCCGATCGCGCGGCCGCCGGCCTGCTCGATCTCGGCCGCGACCGCCTGCGCGCCATCAAGGTTGATGTCGGCGATCGCGATCAGCGCACCGGCGCGTGACAGCTCGAACGCGATTTCCTTGCCGATGCCACTGGCGGCGCCGGTGACGAGGGCGACCTTGCCTTCGATCGAGGTCATGCGGGGGCTCCTTCGTGTGCGATGGAATTGCCCCATGGTAACGGTGGACTGTGACGGTGTTCGGAGGCCCGTGTGCCCGTTCGGCCGATGGCATGCGGATGCCCACCCATGTAGGAGCGACGTAAGTCGCGATTTCACTGATATCCGGTTTCGC
>JBOHYC010000187.1:0-6935 GCA_050737755.1 Lysobacter sp. | reverse complement strand
GTGACCCTGCCCGGCGTGCGCGTGGTGATCGACAGCGGGCTTGCACGCGAGCCGCGCTACGACCCCAACAGCGGTTTCGGCCGGCTTGACGTGGTCAACATCGCGCAGGCCTCGGCCGACCAGCGCGCCGGCCGTGCCGGTCGCGTCGCCGAGGGCTGGGCGTACCGCCTGTGGCCGCAGTCGCAACGGCTGGAGCCGCAACGCCGGCCGGAAATCGCGCAGGTCGAACTGGCCGGCCTCGCGCTCGAGCTCGCGGCCTGGGGCGATGCCGACATGCGCTTCCCCGACCCGCCACCACCGGGTGCAATGGCCGCCGCGCGCGAACTGCTTGAACGACTCGGCGCACTCGACCGTGGCGCGATCACCGCCACCGGCCGGCGCATGCTCGCGCTCGGCACCCATCCGCGACTGGCCGCGATGCTGCTCGCGCCCGACGATTCCGCGCGCGAAGAACGCGCATTGGCCTGCGACCTCGCTGCGCTTATCGAAGCCCGCGACCCGTTGCGCTCGCGCAGCGATGCACTGGCCGAGCGTTGGCAGGCACTCGCCGCATTCCGCGCGGGCCGCATTCCAGCCGACGCCTCGCGCGGCGCATTGGCCGCGATCGACCAGGCCGCCAAGCAATGGCGACGCCGCCTGCGCCTCGATGCGTTGCCGCCCGGCAACGCCGCTACGCATCGCCTCGGCGACCTGCTCGCCCACGCCTATCCGGACCGCATCGCGCACCAGCACCCGGCCGATCCGCACCGCTACCAGCTGGCCAACGGCCGCAGCGCCCGGCTGTTCGACGACAGCGCCGTGTTCGGCGAACCGTGGCTGCTGGTCACCGAACTGCGCGCCGCGCAGGGTGCGCGCAACGACTCGACCGTGCTGCGTGCCGCACCGCTCGACCTGGCGCGGCTCGAACGCGACTGGCCGCATCGTTTCACCACCGAAGACCGCGTGTTGTGGGATGCCGAGCGCCAGCGCATCCACGCCGTGCGCGAGCGCCGCTTCGACCAGATCGTGCTGGAGCGCAAGCCGATCGCCGCACCCGACCGGTCGCGCCACGCCGAGGCGCTGGTCGACGCGGTGCGCCAGCTCGGTCTCGATGCGCTGCCGTGGAGCGAGTCGCTGCAACAATGGCGCGCGCGGTTGCGTTGCCTGCGCGCGTGGTCCCCGGAACTCGCACTACCCGACCTGTCCGACCCGGCGTTGCTGGAACGGCTCGAACACTGGCTGCAGCCCGCGCTCGCGGGCAAGTCGCGACTCGACGCGCTGTCGCAAACAGAGCTGGCTGACGCCCTCAAGTCCACCGTCGAGTGGTCGTTGCGACAACGCATCGATGCGTTGGCACCGACCCGCATCGCCGTGCCATCAGGGCTGGAGCGTCCGATCACCTACGCCTTCGACGACACCACCGACACTCCGCTGGCGCCGGTGCTCGCGGTCAAGCTTCAGGAAATGTTCGGATTGGCCGACACCCCGCGCATCGCCGACGGCCGGGTGCCACTGATCTTGCACCTGCTGTCACCCGGCGGCCGGCCGCTGCAGGTCACCGGCGACCTGCGCGGGTTCTGGGAACGCACCTATCCGGAGGTGCGCAAGGAGATGAAGGGCCGTTACCCCAAGCATCCCTGGCCCGACGACCCGTGGACCGCCAAGGCCACCCACCGGGCCAAGCCGCGCGGCACCTGAGCGGTCGCCACGCCGCCGGGCATTCAGCTGCGAGCCGAATGCCACACGCCGGACTCACGCGGTTTCAACGACGCCTTGCAGACACTGGCTGCATTCGCCCGCACCCCACAAGGCACCCCGATGAGCAGATTCGATTCCTACCCCGACCGCGCGCTGGAACTGGCCGACCGCGTCGGCGACAGCATCAAGAACCTGGTGCCGTCCAACGCCGGCCGCTGGCTCGAAACCGGCGCCAAGCTCGGCGCACTGAAGGGTGGCGCGCGCATCGCCGGGATATTCGTGCGTCGCAACCCGGCGATCGTGGTCGCCACCGCGGCCGGTGCCGGACTGCTGTGGTACGCCGCGCGCCGCAAGCAGCGTCAGGCCGCGAACGAACCGATCGAAGGTACCGCCAAGCGGGTCGAAGCGCGTCGTGCGTCATCCACCAGCCGCCCGCGCAAGACCGCTGCCCGAAAGCGCACCGCGGCCAAGACACCCAGCTCCGACTGACCTTCAGGCGATCGCTAACGGGCCTTCCGCTCAGCCTTCCTCGGATAGCTCGCAGTCCGCCGTCGGTCCCGCCTCGGGCAACTCAATCACGAAGCACGCGCCGCCACCCTCGCGGTCCTCGTACCAGAGTTGGCCGCCGGCATTGGCGACAATCTGCTTGGCCAGTGACAGGCCAAGCCCGCTCGATATGCCGTCCTCAGGTTGCTGCAGGCGGGTGAACGGCTTGAACAATTCGCGTTGTTGGGCCGCCGGGATGCCCGGCCCGCGATCGGCCGCGACCAGTTGCCAGTAGCCCGGCGCACCGGGTCGCCCGGCCAGCAGCAACTCGCCACCGGGGGCGTACTTCATCGCGTTGGTCACCAGGTTCTCGCCGAGTTGGCGCAACACCCGCTCGTCGATCGCGACATGCGCCACGTCCTGCGGCAGCGCCAGCCGCACGTGGCCGCCGCGTGCCTCGAACTGCGTTTCATAGCGCTGCACCAGCCACTGCATGACTTCGCCGAGATCGGCGCACGCATCCTCGCCGGGTTCGCGCAGTGCGCCGGCACGGCTTTCCAGGTAATGGCGGATGTAGCCCAGCGCGTCATCGGCGCTCTCGTGGATCATTTCCAGGTATCGCGGTACGCGCTCGGGCCGGCAACTGCCGCTGCGCATGATGTCGGCGGCGAACAGCACGCTCGACAGCGGGTTCTTCAGGTCATGCGCGACCAGGTTGACCAGCTCCTCGCGCTCGCGGGCGACGCGCTCCAGCCGGTCGCGGGTGAGCTTGAGCCCGATGTGCGCGTTGACCCGGGCCAGCAGTTCTTCCGGCAGGAATGGTTTGGTCACGTAATCGACCACGCCGGCATCGAACGCGCGCAGCAACAGGTCACGGTCGTGCGCCGCGGTGACGAACACCACCGGGATGTTCAGCGGCGGCTCCTGCTCGCGCAGCACCTTGAGCACTTCGAAACCGTCCATGCCCGGCATCATCATGTCGAGCAGGATCATGTCCGGCACCGCGTCGGCGTAGCACGCCAGCGCATCCGGACCGCTGGCCGCAGTGATGACGTCGTAGCCCTCGCGGGTCAGCAGCGCGCTGACGACGCGCAGGTTGGCGGCCTGGTCGTCGACGACGAGGATGCGGCCCAAGGCGGTATCGGTTGAGCTCATCGGGTCTCGTGCAAGTGGCTGCGACCCACGCGGAGCCGCTGGATGAATATCCTGAATGCGCGATTGAAACTACCAGAATCCGCCTCGCTTTCGTGCGGTCACGGGGGCGGCGTCTGAATCGTTCACATAATCATCACGCGGCGCGCAGCGCGACTCGGCCAGCCCGCGACGGTGCCTGGCCAATGTCAGCGGGGCTGCCACTCACCGGGCATCAGTCCGTCGAGCCGCTGGTCGCCGATCCCGACCCGCACCAACCGCAGCGTCGGCAACCCGACCGCCGCGGTCATGCGCCGGACCTGGCGGTTGCGACCCTCGCCAATTTCGATCTGCAGCCAGGCATCCGGCACGGTCTTGCGGAACCGCACCGGCGGATCACGCGGCCACAGCGGTGGCGGCTCGATCAGCGACGCGGTGGCGGGCCGGGTCAGGCCATCGCGCAGCTCGACCCCGCGGCGCAACGCGTCCAGCTGGTCCGGTTGTGGCGCGCCCTCGACCTGCACCCAGTAGGTCTTGGGCTGCTTGTGGCGCGGGTCGGTCAGCCGATGCGCGAGGCCGCCGTCATCGGTCAGCAGCAACAGCCCTTCGCTGTCATGGTCGAGCCGGCCGGCCGCGTACACGTCCGGCGGCAGCCCGAAACCGGCCAGCGTCGGTCGCGGCGGATCACTGCGATCGGTGAACTGGCACAGCACGCCATAGGGTTTGTTGAACGCGATCAGCAAGGTCGTGAAGCCGGATGCGGAAGCGGATTCAGAGCGGAATATTGGGCCGGATGCAGGAGCGACGTAAGTCGAGAATTCCCTGATGCCCCGGTTCTCCGGGTGAGCGCGACACCCGGATACGCGGGTGCCGCTCCCGACCAATGACCGACAATCGCCGGCGGATGCCGTGGTGTTCGCGACTTACGTCGCTCCTACATCAATCATCCCGCCCGGTACGCCGCAGGCGTCGCCCTTTACTCCGGCTTGCGGAAGCGCAACGTCATCCGGTCACTCTCGCCGATCGCCTGGTACTTGGCGTCGTCGGCATCCTCGTGGTTGTTGCCCGGCGGCAGCGTCCAGACGCCGTTGGGGTGGTCCTTGGTATCGCGCGGGTTGGCGTTGATCTCGCTCTTGCCGTCCAGCACGAAGCCGGCCGCTTCGGCCAGCGCTATCACCTGGGCCTGGCCGACGTAACCGCTCGCGTCGTCGGTAGCGACATCGGCGGCGGCGCGGTGCTCGACCACGCCGAGCGTGCCGCCGGGCTTCAGTACCGCGAAGAAGCCGTCAAACATGCCCTGCGCCTGGCCGGACTTGCGCCAGTTGTGGACGTTGCGGAAGGTCATCACCAGGTCGGCCGAGCCGGCCGGACCGAACACCGGCGCGGCCGGGTCGTAGGCGACCAGTTCGGTGCGGTCGTACTGCGCGGGATCCGCGGCGAACTTGGCCTCGATGCGGTCCCTGGTGCGCTGCTGGTAATCGCGGCCACCACCGGCCGGCAGCGCGGACGGGTCGACCACCGCGCCGACGTACTGGCCGTCCTCGCGCAGGTACGGCGCGAGGATCTCCGCGTACCAGCCGCCGCCCGGGACGATCTCGACCACCGACAGCCCGGGCTGCAGCCCGAAGAACGCCAGCGTGGCGGCCGGGTGGCGGTATTCGTCGCGGGCGACGTTGGCCGGCTCGCGCCAGTCGCCGTCAAGGATGGCCGCCAGGTGCATGTCGGGCGCAGTGGCCGGCGCGGCCGAGGTCTCGGCGGCGGCGTCGGTGGCGCAGGCGCCGAGCAGCGCGGGCAGCAGGGCGGCAAGCAGGAGACGTTTCATCGCGGTGATCCTTGGACGGCGGGGCCGCCAGCGTAGCGCACCTCCTGGTGCAGCCATTGGCGGAATGCCAGCAGGCCGGAGTGCTCGGCCGAGCGTGGCGGGTACACCAGGTAGTGATTGAAGTCGCTGGGCAGGCGCTGCTGGCTCAGCACCACCAGCTGGCCGCTCTCGATCAGCACCCGCGAACGCACCATCCGCGCCAGCGCCACGCCGATGCCGTCGACCGCTGCCCGATGCAGCGAATCCAGGTCGTCCAGGCTGGTGACGTAGCGTTCCGGCTCGTGACCGCCGTGGCGTTCGAACCAGCGTGCCCAGTGCCGCTTGTCGGGTTCGCCGATCAGCGGCCAGCGATGCAGCTCGCCGGCGGGCAGCCCGCCCATCCGCTCGACCAGCGCCGGACTCGCGACCGGCGCCAGCGACTCGTCGAGCAGGTGTTCGGCGACCAGCCCGGGCCACTGGCCGGCGCCCATCCGCAGGGCCGCATCGACGTGCACACCGCGATCGAAGTCGACCAGCCGTTCCGACGACAGCAGGTTGAGTTCCAGCTGCGGATGCAGGGCGAGGAAGCGCCCGAGCCGCGGCACCAGCCAGCCAGAGGCCATGGTCGGCATCACGCTGATCGTCAACACCTCGCCGTTGCGCGGGCCGCACGCCCGCAGCGCCTGTTCCAGCGCGTCCAGGTGCGGGCCGGCCTCGGCCAGCAGACGCCGGCCGTCATCGGTCAGCACCACTCCGCGTGGGCCACGGTCGAACAGCCGTCGCCCGAGGTGCTCCTCCAGCGCGCGGATCTGGTGGCTCAGCGCACTGACGGTGAGGTGCATCGACGCCGCGGCACGGGTCAGGTTTCCGCTGCGCGCGGCCGCGGCGAAGCCCTGCAGGGTGTTCAGGGGAAGGCGGGCCATGCCATCTCCGGTTGAGGGTTGAAATGGATTCAAGTCAGGCTTGCGAAATCGTCTCTTTTTCGAGTTGGATCATGCGCCTAGCCTTTGCCGTGTTCAATAAAGACAGGCGCGGCCTGCCACCAGGAGCGAACCATGAACATCTACAAAGGCCTGCTTTTCCTTGAAGGTTTCCGGGTGCTGCCCGAGCACGTCGATGACCTGCCGGTCCCCGCCGCGCCGATCGCCGATCGCGCGGAAAGCGTCGCACCTGTCGCCCGGTCCGGTTGGCGACGGGCGGCGTACGCGGTCGCGGCATTCGCCGGCGTGGTTCCAGCGGTCAATCCGCATGGCGGCTGCGGCTGAGTTCTCCACCGCCCGCACTTGAGGCCCGGTTTGCCGGGCCTTTTTCATGCGATCTGCGACGCGGCACTTGACAGACCCCAAGTGTATCGATGTAGTAATACACATGGACGCAACCCTGCTGCACATCCAACCCGCCGCCGAACAGCCGATCTACCGGCAGATCGCCGAACAGATCCGACGCCTGGTCGCCGGCGGCCAGCTCGTCGCCGGCACCACGCTGCCGTCGGTGCGCGACGTCGCCGCCACCCACGCGATCAACCCGATGACGGTCTCCAAGGCCTACAGCCAATTGGAGGCCGAAGGCGTGCTCGAGCGCCAGCGCGGCAAGGGCATGGCAGTCGCGGCCGGTAACGCCGCACCGCCGTCCCCGCAGCAGCGCTGGGACCTGCTGGAACCCGCCCTCGATGCGCTCGCCCGCCACGCGCGCGACCTCGAACTTCCGCCGGATGAACTGCTCGCCCGGCTCCGCCTACGGATGGAGGAACACGCATGAACGCTGTCGCCCAAACCGCTGCACCCGCCGCCGTCGCGGCATCGCCGCTGGACCTGTCGCGCCTGGGCATGGACCCGCCGAT
>JBOHYC010000186.1:0-8789 GCA_050737755.1 Lysobacter sp. | reverse complement strand
ACGTACAGCACCGGTACCTTGCCGATCCGCACGGTCGCCTGGTGGGCCACGCCGATGCCTTCGGCGGTGTCGATGTCGATGCGCTTGGCGCGCAGTTCCCAGGCGCGTTGCGATGGGGGGCAGGTCGAGTAGGTCGAGCCGACCAGGGCGCCCTGGTCACCCTGCAGCTCGATCCGTTCGGCACCGCCGTTGCCGCGGCGCTGGATCAGCTGGTAGCGCAGGTCCTCGATGGTGTGGGCGTCGGCTTCCTGGTCGCCGTGGGCACGCTCGGCGAGGATCCGCATGCCGGTGTCCTGGTAGCGCACGCTGCCCTCGGCGACGTAGGTACCCTCGTCGCTCTTGTAGGTCAGCTTGTCGGTCCCGAGGAACTGGTCACCGCGGGTGAGTTCAACGTTGCCCTGGAAAACCGTACTGTCGGCTTCGCTGGCATTCAGCGCGTCGCCGGCGATGTCGGTGGGCTGGTCGGCACGGTCCGCGGTGGCGCTGCCGGGTGCGGCGTCGGGGACGGGCGCTTCCGCGAACGCGGGCACGGCGTCCTCGATCGGGCACAGTCCCCAGTTCTCGGAGTTCTCGTCGGCGTGGGCCGGCAATGCCACCGCGATACACAACGACAACGGGAGCAGGTGGAAGCGGTTGCGCACGCGGCCATCCGATGAGCGGAAACGGTCGTTAGCTTGCCGCATCGCCGGGGTGGCGGCAATTCGGTCCAAACCTGCCGCCTCCCAGCATTCATGTTTGCGCGCACGCGATGAAGGTGTCGGGGTGGTGGACCGCGTCGCCGTCAGCGAATCAGCCGAGCAACGCCCCGACATGGGCTACGCTGCTTTCACGCAGGGCGGCGAGGTCATAGCCGCCTTCGAGCATGGATACCACCCGGCCATCCGCGTGCCGCTCGGCGATCGCGACCAGTTCGGAGGTGAGCCAGCGGTAGTCGTCGGCGCCGAGTTCCAGTTGCGCCAACGGGTCCAGCCGATGGCCGTCGAAACCCGACGAGATCAGCAGCAACTGGGGCCGGAAACCCTGCAGCGCCGGCAGCAGCCGGTCACGCCAGACACTGCGGAACTCCTCGCCCCCGGTGCCGGCCGCGAGCGGCAGGTTGAGTACATTTCCGACGCCGCGCTCGTCGGCGTGGCCGGTGTCCGGGTACAGCGGCGACTGGTGCGACGAGAGATACATCACTCGTGGGTCGGCCTGGAAGATTGCCTGGGTGCCGTTTCCGTGGTGCACGTCGAAGTCGACTACCGCGACCCGTTGCAGCCGGTGTGCGTCGCAGGCGTGGGCGGCGGCGATGGCAATGTTGTTGAACAGGCAGAAGCCCATCGCGATGGTGGCGGTGGCGTGGTGCCCGGGCGGGCGCACGGCGCAGAACGTCCGGCGGGCCGCGTTGGTCATCACCGCATCGACCGCGGCGATGCCGGCGCCGGCGGCGCGCAATGCGGCCTCTGCCGAGCCATGACCGAGCAACGTGTCGGGGTCGAGTGCCAGTGGCGCGGCACCGGCTGCGGCTTCCGTGTCCAGCACCCGTGCAATCAGGGCGTCGTCGTGAACTCGCGACAACTGGCTGCGGCTGGCGCGTGGAGCATCCAGCCAGTCGAGTTCGGGGAAGGTCGCGGAAACCGCTTCGATGACGGCCCGCAGGCGGCCCGGGCGTTCCGGGTGGGCAGCGCCCGGGTCGTGGTCGAGGCAGGCGAGGTGGGTATAGAGGCGAAGGCGGTCGGGGTGTTGCCCGTCACGCGTTTCCACGTTCAGGCCTTGCGGCGGTCGTGGTTCCACAGCACTTCGCCGTGGCCGCTGGCGCGCGCGAGCACCCGCGAGAGCACGAACAGCAGGTCCGACAGGCGATTGAGGTAGCGCACCGCCTGCGGCCGGATATCTTCCAGTCGTGCGAGCGCAACCGTCTCGCGCTCGGCGCGGCGGACCACCGTGCGGGCGACATGGCAACGTGCGCCGGCCTCGCCACCGCCCGGCAGGATGAAATCCTTCAACGGCGGCAGGTCTTCGTTGAACGCATCGAGGTGATGTTCGAGCCGGTCGATATCGGCATCGTGGATCGCCGCATGGCCGGGGATGCAGAGTTCGCCGCCGAGGTCGAACAACTGGTGCTGGATCGCCACCAGCAGTGCGCGGATATCGTCCGACAGCTCGCTGGCCAGGATCAGGCCGATCGTAGAATTCGCCTCGTCGACGGTGCCGTAGGCGGTGACGCGGGCGGAATCCTTGGCGACGCGGCTGCCGTCGCCCAGCCCGGTGCTGCCGTCGTCACCGGTGCGGGTATAGATCTTCGAGAGCCGGTTGCCCACGCCCGTGGCCGCCGGTCAGGCCGTTTGCGCGCGCAGTGCCGGCAATTGCGAGCGCAGCGCGGCGAAGCCACCGAACAGGATCGCCGAGTAGAACAGCGTGCCCAGCACCGACCACTGGAAGAACGGGATGCCGGCCGCATAGGCCGCCACCAGCCCGGCGGCGTTCTTCGGGTACATCGGGTCGCCCAGCCACGCGCCGAAGTTGGTGACCAGGAAGAACAGCACCGAGCCGACCAGCGAATAGCCCAGCACCCGGGCGCCGCCGACCTTGCCGCGCATGCCGAAACCCATCACCGTGGTCAGCACGATGCAGCCATAGACCAGCCAGATGCCGGTGCCGCTGAACCAGCTGGCGTACAGGCCGCCGTTGATCGAGGCCAGTGCAAGGTCGGACACGAACATGCCCACCAGCGGCACGATCAGCGCCCAGCTGCGGTTGGCGAAATAGGCGCCACCGAACAACGCGATCGCCGCGACCGGCGAGAAATTCGGCGGATGCGGCAACACCCGCGTCAGCGCGGCAAGCACGATCAGGCCGGCCAGGAGCAGCGGGCCGGCGGCGAAGAGGGTGGAGGCAGCAGGACGGTTCATCGTGACTCGGATACGGGCCGACAGGAGCCGTTAGCATAGCGCAATGGCTGACCCGGCTTCCCCGCAAAAATCCGCCGACCAACCCGCTCCGCTCCACGATGTGCTGATCGTCGGTGGTGGCCTGGTCGGCGCCAGTCTGGCGATCGCACTGGACCGCATCGGTGTCGATGTCGGTCTGGTCGAGGCGGCGGCGCCGGGTGCGCTGCCCGCGGTGTTCGATGAACGCAACCTCAGCTTCGCCGAAGCCACTGTGAATGCGCTTACCGCGCTCGGAGTGATGCAGAAGCTGCGCGCGCCCGCCGGTGCGATTGAGCGTATCCACGTCAGCCGGCGCGGTGATTTCGGGCGTGGCCTGTTGCGGGCCTCCGACCACGGCCGTGCGGAATTCGGACGGGTGGTGGTAGCGCGTGATTTCGGCGAGGCGCTGGAGTCGCGGCTGGCCGGGTTGCGTGGACTGACCCGCTATCGACCGGTGCGATTCCTCGGACTCGCTGATGCGGATTGCGATGCTCGCGGACTCCGGGCGATCCGGGTGGTCGACGACGCCGGCGAACGGGTGCTGCGCACGCGCTTGCTGGTCGGCGCCGACGGGACCCGCAGCGGTGTACGTGAGTCGCTGGGTATCGACACCGATATGCACGACTACCACCAGACCCTGTTCGTGACCCGGTTACGCGCCGAGCGCGGCCCGGACGGAACCGCCTACGAGCGGCTCGGGGAACACGGGCCGACGGCGTTGCTGCCGCGCGGCGACCGCCACTACGGACTGGTACACGCGGTTGCGCGCGAGAAAGCCGATACCGTCGCCAACCTCGACGAGGCCGGTTTCCTGCAGCACGCCCAGGCCGCGTTTGGTTGGCGGGTCGGGCGCTTCCTTGCTTGCGGCGCACGCACCGCGTATCCGGCAACCCGGGTACTGGCGGACCGGACCATCGCGCCGCGCGCGGTGCTGGTCGGCAATGCCGCGCAGACGATCCACCCGATCGGCGCGCAGGGCTTCAACCTGGGCCTGCGCGATGCTTTGACGCTGGCGGAGCTGATTGAGCGCGCGCGTGAGGGCAGCGCTGACGCCGACTGCGGCGCTGCGGCGCTGCTTGAACGCTACGTCCTCCGGCGCCGTGAGGATCGTGATCGCACGCTGCGGTTTTCCGACGGGCTCGCGCGGCTCAGCGCCAATCCGGCCGGACTGCTGCGGCCGCTGCGCAGCCTGGGCTTGTTCGCGCTGGATCGACTGCCGTCCGTGCAGGCGGGACTGGTCGGCGGTGCGCTGGGTTACCGCGGCGACGTGCCGGCGCTGTGTCGCCCGTTTACCAACGATGCGGGAGCCGGCGCATGAGCCGCCGCGACCTGCTCGACGTGATCGTGGTCGGTGCCGGCGTGGTCGGCGCCGCCGCGGCACTGGGATTCGCTCGTGATGGCCTGCGGGTCGCGCTGGTCGAAAGTCGCGAGCCAACGCCGTGGCGTGACGCCTCGCCGGACCTGCGGGTGTATGCGTTTGCGCCGGACAACGCCGCGCTGCTGGACGAACTCGGTGTCTGGGATGCGGTTCGCAAGGCGCGGATCCAGCCTTACCGGTCGATGCGGGTCTGGGACGCGGGCGGTGGTGGCGAACTGGTGTTCGACGCCGATCGACTGGCCCGGCGCGAACTCGGCTGGATCGTCGAGCACGGCCTGCTGGTGGATCGCCTGTGGGCGGCGCTGCCTGCCGCCGGCGTCCAGGTGCACTGCCCGGCCCGGGTGGTCGGGCTGGAGCAGGATGATGACAGTGCCACGCTCGAGGTCGAGCCCGTGGCGGCCAACTCCGGAACCGCCTCCGCTGCTTCGTCCGATACCAGCGCGTCTACGGCCCACCGCTACCTGCGCGCGCGGCTGGTGGTTGCGGCCGACGGCGCCGATTCGCAGCTGCGTGGCCTGGCCGGGGTCGAGACCGTTCGCCACGACTACCACCAGCGCGGACTGGTCGCGTTCATCGGCCACGACGCACCGCACCAGTCGGCCTGCTGGCAACGCTTCCTGCCCGGTGGCCCGCTGGCTTTCCTGCCATTTCCCGATGACGCGAACGGGCCGCGAAGTTCGATCGTGTGGACCTTGCCCGAGGACGAAGCGACACGTCTGCTGGCGGCCGATGACGCGACATTCCTGACCGAGCTGGAGCGCGCCTTCGACGGACCGCTTGGGCCATTGCGAAGCGTGTCGAAACGCGCCGCGTTTCCGCTGAGACGCCAATTGGCACGCTCACAGGTTGCGGGCCGCGTGGTGATCGTCGGCGATGCCGCCCATGCGGTGCACCCGCTGGCCGGGCAGGGCGTCAATCTCGGTCTTCGCGACGTTGCCACATTGCGGGCGCGGTTGGCGGACGTAATCCGTCGCGATGGCGACGTGGGGCGGCCCGAACGCCTGCAACGTTGGGCGCGTCAATGCCGCAGCGACAATGCGGTGGCAGCGCATGCCTTCGAAGGGCTCAATCGCCTGTTCTCAAACGATGCACTGCTACCGACCCTAGTCCGGGGACCGCTGCTCGGCCTGGCCGGCCGGTTGCCGCCACTCACGCAAGCGCTGTGGCGGCACGCGGCCGGGCTCTAGCGTCCGACTGCTTTACAGCCAGCCCGTCAGCTCGGATTTGCTCAGCTGACCGTTGTGGTCGGCGTCGACTGCAGCGAACTCGGCGGTCAAGGTCGCGTTCGAGCTCGCCTCGGACCGGCTGATGCTGCCGTTGCCATTGCCGTCCATCGCGGCGAAATCGATCTTGTAATCACCGACGATCGAGTTCGACGGACTGGAGGTGAAGGTCACTTCAGCTTCTGTCGCCGCAGTTGCGGGGGGCACTGCTGGTGCCGATGGAACAGGCGGTGCAGGTGCGGCCGTCGTGGCCTGCGCGGTGGCGATCGTGGCGGCTTCCGCGACCTGGGTGGCGTCATCGGCAATCGCTCCGGCCATCTCGGCTTCGCTCGCAGCCTGCTGCGCCTCCATCGCGGCACCGACCTTCCGGTCGCCATCCTCGGCTGCAGCCTGTGCGCCCAGCGCGTCCTGTGCCGCACGCGACGCTTGCTGTGCCGCCATCTGGGCGTCGATCGAAGCCTGATCGGCAATCGCGGCCGTCGCCTCAGCGGTGAGTTCACCGTCGACGGTGGCTGCCGGGGTGTCGCTGATCGCGCTGGCGGTTCCCGCGGCGTCCTGCGCGGCTTCCGCGTTGGCCCGGGCGGCCTGGGCCGCGGTCAGGGCCTCGCCGGCCTCTGTTGTCGCTTCGACCTTGGCTTCCACTTCGGTCATCTGTTGCTGGGCGAGCGCAGCGCTACTCATGCCAAGGGCGGCGAGTAGTGCCAAGGCCAGCGCATGGGTCTTCAGGGGACGTCGGTCAGGGGCAGTTGTAGCAAGGGCGTTGGAATCGGTGTTCATTGCAGACCCTCCACGGGTGGTGACGGGCCGATGTTGGACCCGTCCCGGTCAACCGCGTGTGGACATTCCGACCTCCGGCTGAATGGCGGCCGGACTGCAGCTGAACAGGGCAATCAACCCTTGGGCATGGCGAATACCGTGATTTCCTCGCGGTCGTGGAACAGCTGCCGGGCGCGGATGGTCAGCTTGCGGTGGCTGCCCTGCTCGAAGGCCTCGAGACAAATCCGGGTTTCCTCCCAGCGCTTCTTCATCGGCAGCTTGAGGTTGAACACCGCGTGCCGGCACCAGTCCTCGCGGAACCAGGTGGCCATGCGCTCGGCGACGCGGCGCGGTTGTTCGACCATGTCGCAAACCATCCAGTCGAGTCGGCGCCGGGGCTGCCAGGTGAAGCCGTCGGCGCGCAGGTGGTCGACCCGGCCGCTGTCGAGCAGGGCCTGCTTCAACGGGCCGTTGTCGACCGCGGTAACCATCATGCCGTGGCGCATCAGCACCCAGGTCCAGCCGCCGGGTGCGGCGCCGAGGTCGGCCGCCTGCATGTTGTCGCGCAGCAGGCGTGCGCGCTCGTCGTCGTCGAGCAGGGTCAGCAGCGCTTCTTCGAGTTTCAGCGCGGAGCGGCTCGGGGCGTCGGCATTCACCCGCAAGCGCGGGATGCCGAGCGGCCAGAGGGCGCTGTCGGCCGGGTCGCTGCTGGCCAGGACGATGTGGTGGCCGCCGAGGAATGCCACGTGCAGTCGCGGGCGATTTGGATCGTCCTGCGCGGTCAGCCATCCGGCCTTGCGCAGCGCCGGCCGCAAGGCGTTGCCGAAGCTGCGCGCGAGCCCGGCCAGCGGCTTGCCGGTGTCGGAATCGGGGTGTTCGGCCCACAGCTCGCCGAATGGCACGACCGGGCCCAGCGCGTTGAGCGCGTCGAGCACGGGGGTGATGCGGTCGGTCGGGTCGAGGCCGCGCAGGTCGGCCAGCCGCAGCAACTTCTGCCGCGCGAACACCAGTCGTTCGAACGGCAGCGCGCGCGACAGTGCGACGGCGTTTTCGCCGATGAACTCCACGTAGCCGGTGCCGCGATCGGCGCGGGCATAGCCGGGTTGGCCGGCGAGAGCGGCGCGTTCGGTGAGTTCGGCGGCGAGTTCGGGTTCGAAGCCGGCGCGGCACCAGCAAAACAGGGCGTCGGTCATGGGGTCTCGGGAATGAAACGGCTTCAGCCGCGATCGATAGTCGGGGTGACCATACGCGTCCGTGCACGTGGCGTCTGCCGCGGGGTTCGCCGGCAAGCCACCGGCAGGGTGCGTCAGGTCAGTAGTTGCCGCCACCCAGACGGCCGTAATCGCGCAGTACATCGCAGGCCCGGTCGCGCTGCAGATCCCGCACCACCTCGATACCCCGGCGTTGCAGCTCGCCGGTCCAGTCGGCCGGCAGCGGACCCTCGTCGAACTCGGTCAGTGCCTCCACGTCCTCGCTGCGCGCACCGATCAGCAGCCGGTCGATGCCGGCCCAGAACGTTGCGCCATAGCATTGGCAGCAGGGCTGGGCGGAGGTCGCCAGGGTCACTGGCCCGGCGCCGACACCCGGTTCCAGCTCGTTGAGCCTGGGGCGCTGGGTGCGCTGCTGGGCCAGCATGTAGGCCATCGTCTCGGCGTGCGCCAGCGAACACGATTGCGGCAGCACACGGTTGACCCCGACCGAGATGATGCGGTCGTCGGGACCGAATACCGCGGCGCCGAACGGGCCGCCACTACGCGCATCGACGTTGCGCCGGGCCAGTTCGATCGCGAGCTCGACTTTGGCATCGTCGCCCGGATAGCTGCGCGCGCTGTCGACGGCCTCGTGTACCCAGGCCGGCAGGGTCAGGTGGATCTGTGCGTACAGCATCGTCGGACTCCTATTGCAGCAATGCCTTGTTGCTGCCCTTGCACTCGCCGGCCACGCACTGGCAACTGGTGATCGCGGGGAAGCCGCAGACCGAGGCCATGCCGGACTTCGCGCACTGGGCCTTGACGCCTTCCGGGTCGGTCGGGCTGTCGACGTTGACGCAGGCTGGGTAATAGCCGCAGCAATTGCCGACGTCCTTGACCGTGCATTCGGCGTCGGTGCTGCAGCTGCGGTCGATCTGGACCGAGGCGTCACCGGACTTGCTGTTGCCCTGGCCCAGGTCCAGCGGTGGACGCTGGACCGGTTGGGGCTGGACGGGCGCCGGCGCGGGTGTCGCACCGTCGACCGCTGCCTCGGTGCCGCCGTGTTCCGGCGCTTCGCTGCGATCGTTGGTCGAAGGCGCGGCGCAGGCGGCGACGGCCAGCAGGAGCAGGGTCGCCAGCCACAGGGCGCGATGGCGGACGATGGAGAAGACGGACGTGTGGTTTGGCATCACGGTTCTCCGTTCGGATCGAAGGCTCAAGCCTTGCCTGCCCAGATGTCACGCAGCGTGACGCTGCGGTTGAACACCGGGCGTGCAGCAGTGTGGTCGCGGCGGTCGGCGCTGAAGTAGCCAAGACGCTCGAACTGGAACGC
>JBOHYC010000185.1:0-7284 GCA_050737755.1 Lysobacter sp. | reverse complement strand
TACAACTCGCCCAGCAGCCGTACCAACTCCTTCTCGTACTGCGAGAACAACAGCACCCGCAATGCGGACGGCACCTGCTCGTCGCTGAAGGTTTCCACGAAGGCGGTTGCGAGCCGGGCCGGGCCGATCGGGTTGACCGGTTTGGGCAAGCCAAGCGCCGATGCGACCGCGTGCAGCCGTCCGTCCATGGTGTCGAGCAAAGCGGCGTGCCGGTTCTCCACCACCTCGGCCAGGGCCTGCCCGGCGAGGTGGAAGTCGATCTGGCTTTCGTCGATCAGGCCAAGCGGCAGATCGCCGCGGTTGCGGATACGCAAGGCGCGGAAATCATCGAAGCCCTGCGCCACCTGCTGGCGATAGCGCATGACATGAACGGCGTGGTGCTGGCGCAGCACCCACAGTGCAGCCTGGTTCTGGTACAGGAGCTGCGGGGTATCCGGCGCATTGTCGTGACTGGCGGCGGCTTTCAGCGCGTCTTCAACCGACTCGTACAGCCCGCCCGGCAACCCACCCAGTTGCTCGAGCGTGAGACGCTTGATCTCCTCGAGCATCCGCATGGGATCCATGCGCGCCGCGGGGGCGGCACCGAGCGGGTGTGTGGGCACGTTTGTTCCCCGGACAGATGTGACGTGGGCGCGTCCAATCGGGACGCTCAACGCAGCATAGTGGCAAGATACGGCAGCACTTCCGCCTGCTTCATGATATGTGACAGATGTCGCCAAACGACCGTGGCCGGTTCGACTATACCCCCGTCCGGCGGCCGAATCCGGACCATACCGACCCGCTCGCATGGCTGGATGCACGCCGTTCAGTGCCGTTCCTGCAATTGCAGGCGCCTGGGCCGGATCGGGAAACCCTGTTGCGGTTGCTGGGCAGCGCCGTACGGGTGCCGGACCACGGCAAGCGGGTGCCGTTCCGCTTCCTCAGCCTGCGCGGCGATGCGCGGCGGGTGTTCGGTGAGCAATTGGCCGCGCGCCATGCCGAGATCGATCCCGACGCCAGCCCGGCACTGCTCGACAAAGACCGTGACCGCTACCTGCACGCCCCCCTGATCGTCGTGGCCATTGCGCGACTGGGCGAGGACGCGAAGATCCCCGAACAGGAACGTCTGCTGAGCGCTGGCTGCACCTGCTTCGCATTGTTGCAGGGCGCACAGGCGCTCGGCTTCCGCGGCTGCTGGCTGACCGGCTGGGCCGCCTACGACCGCGGCGTCGCGGACCTGCTGGGACTGGATGCCGACGAGCGTGTGATCGGATTCATCCATCTGGGCACGTCGAAGATCGCGGTGCCCGAGCGCGATCGCCCGGACCCCGCGGAGCTGCTTCGCGAGTGGACCCCGTGAGCGCCGTCGCGGTCGCGCCCCAGCGCACGCTCTATCTGGTCGACGCCAGCCTGTACGTGTTCCGTGCCTGGCACTCGATGCCCGACGAGTTCCGCGACGCTGAGGGCTGGCCGACCAATGCGGTCCACGGCTTCGCCCGCTTCCTGCTGGAACTGCTCGACCGGGCTCGCCCGCAGCACATCGCGATCGCCTTCGACGAGGCGCTCGATTCGTGTTTCCGCAACACCCTCTATCCCGCCTACAAGGCCAACCGCGATCCGGCGCCGGAGGAGCTCAAGCGCCAGTTCGGGCAGTGCCGCGCGTTGTGCGTGGCGCTCGGGCTCAGCGTGCTCGGCCACCGCGAATACGAGGCCGACGACCTTATCGGCAGCGCCTGCCACGGCTCGCGCGCACACGGGTTCCGCTCAGTGATCGTGTCGGCCGACAAGGACCTCTCGCAGCTGCTCGGCGACCACGACGAGCAGTGGGATTTCGCCCGCGGCCAGCGCTGGGGCGCGGACGGCGTGCCGGCGCGACACGGCGTCGAAGCCCGGCAGATGGCCGACTACCTGGCCCTGTGCGGCGACGCGGTCGACAACATCCCGGGCGTCCCCGGCATCGGCGCCAAGACCGCGGCGGCGCTGCTGGCGCATTTCGACACGCTCGATGCTTTACTTGAACGCGTCGAGGAGATTCCGTTCCTGCGCCTGCGTGGCGCCAAGGCCTGCGCCGAACGGTTGCGGCTGCATCGCGAGCAGGCGCTGCTGTGCCGGCAACTGTCGACAATCGCCTGCGACGTGCCGCTGGACGGCGCCGACCGTCACTTCGTCCGCGGCGACGCCGACCGCGAGGGGCTCGTCGCGCTGTGCGACAGCCTGCGGTTTGGCCCGATGACTCGGCGGCGCCTGCACGACGCGGCCGGCTTGGCGTTTGCCCCCCTGTAGGAGCGACGTGAGTCGCGATCGGACACTCGGCCGCCCTGCGGTTGGCTATCGCGACTCACGTCGTTCCTACAAAAGCCCGGTGGATCCGACCGGACCGCGCTCTGTCATCCGCGCACGTCGCTCGTGCTGGCCGACGGGCGCGGTTACGATCACAACATGACCGAACACGACGACGCCCCGGAAATCCTCTACGACGGCCAGTGGCTGCGCATGGTTCGCCGCGGGCACTGGGAATACGCCGAGCGCACCCACGGCAACGGCATGGCGGTGATCATCATCGCCGTCACCCCAGACGATGACGTGCTGTTCGTCGAGCAGTACCGGGTGCCGCTGGGCGCGCGCACGATCGAGATGCCGGCCGGGCTGGTCGGCGACGACCACGCCCACGACACCCTGGAGTCCGCCGCGCGACGGGAGTTGATCGAGGAAACCGGCTGGGAACCCGCGCGGGTCGACGTACTTCTGGTCGGGCCTACTTCCTCGGGCATGAGCAGCGAGCGCATCGCATTCGTACGCGCACGCAACCTGACAAAGGTCGGCGAAGGCGGCGGCGTCGACAACGAGGACATCACCGTCCACAAGGTGCCGCGCACGCACGCGCCGGCATGGCTGATGCAGAAGCAGGCCGAGGGTTTCGAGCTCGACCTCAAGCTGTGGGCCGGGTTGTGGATGATCGACCACAACCCGGATGGTTCCCCAGTCGCGGACTAGCTCGCGAAACCGTCGGTCGCGCGCACCAGCGCGTCGATGTTCTCGGCCTCGAACGCCGAGTGGCCCGACGCCGGGGTGATCGCCAGTTCCGCCTTCGGCCAGGCCTTGTGCAGGTCCCAGGCGTTGCGCACCGGGCAGACCACGTCGTAGCGGCCGTGCACGATGACGCCGGGGATGTCGGCGATGTTGCCCGCGTCGCGCAGCAGCTGGTCGTCGACCTCGAAGAAGCCGCTGTTGACGAAATAGTGGTTCTCGATCCGCGCGAACGCCAACGCGAACTTCGGGTCCTCATGGCTGTTGGCGAAGTCCTCGTCGATGTGCAGGAAGCTGGTCGCGCCCTCCCACACGCTCCAGGCCTTGGCCGCGGCCAGCCGGGTCTTCTCGTCATCGCTGGTCAGGCGACGGTGGAATGCGCTGATCAGATCGTGGCGCTCGACCACCGGGATCGCCTTGAGGTAGTGCTCCCACGCTTCCGGGAACAGTCGGTTGGCGCCTTCCTGGTAGAACCACTCCAACTCCCAGCGGCGCAGCATGAAGATGCCGCGCAGGACCAGTTCGGTGACGCGCTTGGGGTGCTTCTCGGCGTACGCCAGCGCCAGGGTTGAACCCCAGCTGCCGCCGAACACCTGCCATTGGTCGACGTCGAGCTTGACCCGCAGCTTCTCGATGTCCTCGACCAGGTGCCAGGTGGTGTTGTCGACCAGGTCCGCGTGCGGGGTCGAGCGGCCGCTACCGCGCTGGTCGAACAGGATGATCCGGTACTTCGCAGGATCGTGAAACCGCCGCATCTTGCTGCTGCAGCCGCCGCCCGGACCGCCGTGCAGCAATACCACCGGCTTGCCGTCGGGGTTGCCGCACTGCTCGTAATACAGCGTGTGGCGCTCGTCGACCTTGAGGGTGCCGGTATCGTAGGGCTGGATCTCGGGATAGAGGGTACGCATGCGGACGCTCGTGGGGAGGGGCCGCCAGTCTAGCGAGCCCGCCACGGCGTCGCAGCCTC
The DNA here is from genome assembly GCA_050737755.1 of Lysobacter sp. Taxonomy (GTDB): domain Bacteria; phylum Pseudomonadota; class Gammaproteobacteria; order Xanthomonadales; family Xanthomonadaceae; genus Novilysobacter. The sequence continues at coordinate 3,311 of JBOHYC010000185.1, read as the reverse complement.
AGGCACCGCCCGCAGGCCTGCGACCGACGCTGATGCGGTCGCGCTGTTCGAGGTCGCGGACGGTTTCAACCTCGACCAGTCCGGCCGCGGCCAGCAACTCACGCACGGCGTCGCCCTGGTCCCAGCCGTGCTCCAGCAGCAGCCAGCCGCCGGGCTCCAGGTACGTGGGCGCTTCGGCGGCGATCCGGCGGAGGGCATCAAGACCGTCGCTGCCGGAGGCCAACGCGCTGCGCGGCTCGAAGCGCAGGTCGCCCTCGCCCAAGTGCACGTCGTCGTCGGCGATGTAGGGCGGATTGCTGGCGATGAGATCGAAGGTTTCCGCGACGACCGGCGCGAACCAGTCGCCCTGGAGGAACCGCACGTTGACCAGCGCCAGTGTTTGGGCATTGGTGGTGGCGATCGAGAGTGCGTCGGCGCTCGCATCGGTTGCGAGCACATGGGCTTTTGGTCGTTCATGCGCCAGCGCCAGCGCGATCGCGCCGCTGCCGGTGCCGAGGTCGGCGATCCGCAACGGGCGATCGGCCGGCAGGCGCGCGAGTGCGAGTTCGACCAGCAACTCGGTCTCCGGACGTGGGATCAGGGTGGCCGGGCTGACCTGCAGGTCGAATCGCCAGAAGCCGCGGTGGCCGGTGAGATAAGCCACCGGCTCGCCAGCGCGACGCCGCGCCAACAGATCCTCGAAACGCGCGTGTGTGGCGACATCGAGCGCATCGTCACCGTGGGCATACAGCCAACTGCGGGGTCGCCCCAGCACGTGGGCGAGCAGCAATTCGGCATCGCCTGGCTCGAGACCGGCGCGAGCGTCGCGCAGTACGGCGTCTATGCGTGCCATCGGCGGGTGCGAGAGGAAGTCATGGGAACTCGGCGTGATCGATGGCTTGCATCGTACGCGAGGGGATTCGGTGACGGATCACTGAAATCCCGACAACCGCGCGAATGTAGGAGCGACGTAAGTCGCGATCGCACGGCGAAACCGGATGTCAGTGAAATCGCGACTTACGTCGCTCCTACAAAAGCCGACGGCGTGTTCGGCGCGCGGCAGGCAGAACGGCGGAGGCGACTTGCGCCGCCTCCGCCATGCGGTCAGTACTCGATCGGCTGGTCTTCGCGTGCAGCCTTCGCGGCAGCGCACAGGCCGATGCCCTCGACCCGCTGCTTCAGATCCAGCGGGCCGCCTTCGATGGTCTCCATGCGCTTTCCGAAGCGCGCCTGCAATGCCGTCGCCTCTTCCGTGCTGCACATGCCGGCGGCATAGGCGCTGGCGATCGCCGAGCCGCCCGGATCGAGCTTGGCCTGCAGGGCGTCGTAATTGGCCTCCAGCCACTCGCGCAGCGCCGGACGCAGTTCTTCCTCTCCGGCCTGGCCGAAGATCACCGAGAAGATCTCGTTGAGCCGCAGCAGGCCCGGTTCCAGCACGAAGCCGCGCGCGCGGGCCGCCAGTGCCGGGTCGGTGACGCTGCCCATCGCACCGAGCATTTCGCGCCGGACCACGGCGTCGTCGCTGGCGCGCAGGTGCTTCTCGGCGAGGTCGAACGCCGCCTTGCCGCCGTCCTGCACGGCCACGCTGACCGCGGTGTCGCGCACGTCCTGGGGGACCGCGTCGGCATGCAGTTCGCCGTCGCTGCCGAGGCCGAGCACGCGGTTGCCGCGCTGGGCGAAATCGGCGCGGACGGTCGGGTCCTCCACGCCTTCGGCGAAGTAGCCGATCAACTGGCTGCGTAGCAGGCGGTCGTCATCGCTCTCGCCGTCCTTCGGCACCATCCCGAGCGCCTGCAGGCGCGGGCGGTAGATGTCGGCGAAGTGCGCGCGAAGTTTCGTGCGCTCGGCTTCGTCCTCGATCAGGTAGTCGTTGATCCAGTCGAATGTCCACATGCCGGCGGTCGCGGTCTGGCGCGAGTCGGCGGTGGCGAACTGCGGCAGCGCGGCGATCATCTGCGACACGGTCAGGTCGCCGGCGCCGTACGCCGCGGTGACCGAGTCGGCATAGACGCGCTGCTCGCGCTCGTCGAGATCGGCGAACGCGTCCGACAGCGACTGCTGCCATTTCGGTGCCAGCGCGAAGCGGTAGTAACCGTCGCCGTGCGCGTTCGGCATCACCCAGGCCGGGCAGCTCTGCGCGTCTTCCAACTCGAAGCGTGCTTGCTGGCCGTCGACCAGGCCGCACTGCTCGTGCACCTTGCCGTCGGCCGCATAACGCACGCACATCGGGATGCCCCAGGTCTGCGCGGCGCTGGCGGTGGAGCCCAGCGGCAGATAGCGATTCTGGCTCAGCGTCAGCGCCGGCGATTTGCCATCGGCGCAATCGACATCGACCTTGACCATCGGCACGCCTGGCTGGTCGATGAAGCTCAGGAACGACGCGGTGACGCCCTCGGCGTCGTCGCTCTGCGCGGCCACCGACGTGATCAGATCGGTGCTGGTGGCATTGCCTCGCGAATGCTTGACCAGATAGTCGTGGATGCCCTTGCGGAAGTTCTCCTCACCAACGAAATTCTCGAACATCGACAGCACCGCCCCACCCTTCTGGTAGGTGATCCCGTCGAACGCCGACTGGATCTGGGTGAAGTCGCCGATCGGCTGGTGGATGCGGCGAGTGCTGGCGAGGCTGTCGGCACCCATCGCGCGCAGGCCGCCCTCGAGGATGTTGCGGTCGGTGTGGAAGCTCGGCTGCAACTGGCCGGTGATCTTGTTGCCCATCCAGGTCGCGAACGCCTCGTTGAGCCAGAGGTCGTCCCACCACGCCATGGTGACGAGGTTGCCGAACCACTGGTGCGCCAGCTCATGCGCGCTGACTCCCCAGAAGCCCTGGCGCTGGCCGACCGAAGAGTCGCCGTCGATCAGCATCAGGGTGTCGCGATAGATGATCAGGCCGGCGTTCTCCATCGCGCCGGCGCCGAAGTCCGGCGCGGCGACGTTGTCGAGCTTGGAGAACGGGTACGGGATTCCGAAGTAATCCTCCAGCGCGGTGACTATCGCCGGGGTGTTCTCCAGCGAATACGCCATCCGCTCGCCCTCGCCCTGCGCCGCTACACCACGCAGCGGGATCGGCTGGCTGCGGTCGCCGTTGGCGGCGATGTCCGGCCCGACCGGCACGTCCCACGGGCCGACCACGAACGCCAGCAGGTAGGTCGGCAACGCTTCGGTGCGCTCGTAGGTCAGCTTCTTCCACGGACCGTCGAGGTCCTCGGTCTTCTCGACCAGGGTGTTGGCGATCGCGGTGTCGGCGTCCGGCACGATCAGGGTCACGTCCCAAGGCTGCTTGAAGCTGGGCTCGTCGAAGCTCGGGAAGGTGCTGCGCGCGCCGATCGCCT
>JBOHYC010000184.1:0-4983 GCA_050737755.1 Lysobacter sp. | reverse complement strand
CCGCCATGTCGCTTCCCGCCTTCCTGCGCCGCCCCAGCCTGGTCACCCAGATCGTCATCGGATTGATTGCCGGCACGCTGCTGGCGCTCGTTTCCCCGGACGCGGGTGCCGCCGCCGGATTGCTCGGGACGGTGTTCGTCTCCGCGCTGAAGGCGGTGGCGCCGATACTGGTGCTGGTGCTGGTCGCCGCCTCGATCGCCAACCATCGCCGCGGTGAGCGCAGCGGCATCCGCCCGATCCTGCTGCTGTATGTGCTCGGCACCTTCGCAGCGGCACTGGTCGCGGTGCTCGCCAGCTTCGCGTTCCCCACCACCCTGCAACTGGCATTGCCCGAAGACATCGCGCTGACGCCGCCGGAAGGCATCGGTCAGGTGTTGCGGACGTTGCTGATGCAGGTGGTCGACAACCCGGTCAATGCACTGGCCACCGGCAACTACATCGGGCTGCTGGCCTGGGGCATCGGCCTGGGACTGGCGTTGCGGCATGCCTCCGAGTCGTCGCGCCGGATGCTGTCCGACTTGGCCGACGCGATCACCTGGCTGGTGCGACTGGTGATCCGGCTGGCTCCGCTGGGCATCTTTGGACTGGTCGCGGCGACGCTGGCCGAAACCGGGTTATCGGCGCTGCTCGACTACGCCCGCCTGCTGGCGGTGCTGCTGGGTTGCATGCTGTTCATGGCGCTGGTCGGCAACCCGCTGATCGTGTTCCTGAAGATCCGCCGCAACCCCTACCCGCTGGCGCTCACCTGCCTGCGCGAGAGCGGCATCACCGCGTTCTTCACCCGTTCGTCGGCCGCCAACATCCCGGTCAACCTGGAGTTGTGCCGCAAGCTCGGCTTGCCGGAGGAAACCTACGCCGTGTCGATCCCGATCGGCGCGACCATCAACATGGCCGGTGCGGCGATCACCATCACCGTGTTGAGCCTCGCCGCGGTGAACACCCTCGGTATCCCCGTCGACCTGCCGACCGCACTGCTGCTGAGCCTGGTGGCGACGGTCGGGGCGTGCGGCGCGTCGGGCGTGCCGGGTGGCTCGCTGCTGCTGGTGCCGCTGGCCTGCGGGCTGTTCGGCATCTCCACCGACCTGGCGATGCAGGTGGTGGCGATCGGCTTCATCGTCGGCGTGGTGCAGGACTCGGCCGAAACCGCGCTGAACTCGTCGACCGACGTGCTGTTCACCGCCGCCGGCTCGCCGGCCGCCATCGCGGCGCCGGAAGCCGCTTCACGCTGACAAAAAAAACGCAGCGCCGCCAGGGCGCTGCGTGTGTTGCATCGCGGAGCGAGGACTACTGCTCGTCGTCCTCTTCGCCCTCGTAGCTGCCCATCGTGCCGAAGTTCAGGTCGCTCGAATCGACGTCGACCACGCCTTCGATTTCGCTGGCGATGCGCGTGGCGGCATCCGCCTCGACCTGGCTGCCGACGTTGCCGGACAACGCTACCACGCCATTGTTGGTCTCGACCTGGATATCGGTGCCGGCGGTGTCAGTGTCCGCGAGCAGGCTGGACTTGACCTTGGTGGTGATCCAGGTGTCGTCGACCGGCTGGTCCGAGTCGGCGCGGTCGAGTTGCTCGGTGTTGGTCAAGTTGCTGTCCTGGTCGATCTGCTCCGCACTGGCGTCCTGGACGTCGTTCTGGACACTGGCAGTGTTTTCTTGGTCGCTGGCCACGGCACCGCCCGCAGCGAACAGCAGGCCGGTGGCGAGGGCGGTGACGAGCGCGGTGCGCGAAGTGAGGGTCCTGTTCATGTGCGTTGCCTCCAACGTGGGTGTACGCCCCAGTCTCCGTATCGCATGTTCAGTTCCTGTGTGCGCGACCTTACGCGGCGGAGCTGCGGTTCACATGGCCGGGTACTGCTCGCGCATCAGTTCCGCGATCGCCGATACCGGCGCATTGCCGTAGCTCAGGAAGCGGTTGTGGAAGGTCTTCAGGTCGAAGGCTGCGCCCAGCTCCTTCTTGCGCTGCTCGCGCAGGTCGTAGATCTCGGCGTAGCCGGTGAAGTAGCTGGTCAGCTGCACCTGCGACAGCCGCACGCGGCGCCACTTGTTGACCGCCTCGGTCTTCTCCTGGAACGCCTCGCGCTGCAGCAGGTCCATCGCCTGCACCTCGGTCATGCCGTCGACGTGCACGGCGTAGTCGAGGATCGCATTGGTCACCACGCGCAGGTTCCACTTGCCGTACATCAGCCACATCTCGGGTTCCTGGTTGCCGTAGCCCTGCTCCAGCATCATCCGCTCGGCGTAGACCGCCCAGCCTTCGATCATCGCGCCGTTGCCGAGCAGGCTCTTGATCAGGCTGGGGCTCTTGTTGGCATGCAGTAGCTGGGTGTAATGGCCCGGGATGCCTTCGTGGATGTTGAGCACCTGCAGCACCCAGTGGTTGTACTCGCGCAGGAAGCTCTCGGCCTGCGCGTCGTCGTAGGCGTCGAGCGGGCTGACGTTGTAGTAGGTGTCGGCGGTCGGGTTGAACGGGCCCGGCGCGCTGACCGAGGCGCCGGCGCCGCCTCCGCGCATGTATTCGGGCGTTTCGCGCACCACCAGCGGGCGTGACGCGTCCTGGTCGAGCAGGTCGTGCTCGCGGACGAAGTCGGCCAGCAGCGGGATCTGCCGCTGGATCTCGCCGAAGAATTCGTCGCGTTCGACGTGGCGCTCGGAGAGCTTGTCGATCATCTGGCCGATGCGCTCCAGGCGGTCGTCCGGCATCGAGGTGTCGGCGAAGTACTTTGGCCACAGCTGGACGGTGATCTCATCCATCCGCGCGTGCAGCGACTCCTTCTCTTCGACGGCGCGCTGGTACAACTCCGCGGCGCTGTAGTGGGACTGGATGTCGTAGGCGAACTTCTCGCCGTAGAGCTCCTTGCCGATGCGGAACGAGCGCGCGTCGCCGCTGGCGGCCATCCGCTTCTGCTCGCCCTCGAGCCAGCCGATCCAGCCCTCGATCGCGTCGCGGGTGGCGTCGATGCGCTGGTTGAACACGGCCTGCTCGGCGGCGGTGAGGCTGGACGCCTTGATGCGTGCGCGCAGTTCGTCGTCGAACACGCTGAGCGCGCCGCGGCTCTGCACGATCGCCAGCTCGACGTGCTCAGCGGTCGGGTCGGCGATGTTCGCCTTCGCTGCGGCGTAGTACTGCGGCACCTGCTCGATGCGTGCCATCACCGTGCGCAGGCGCGCGTCCTCTTCCGCGTACGGCGTGTTGAGCAACAGCGCGACGGTGCCGGCGACGTTGTAGTTGGACGGGTCCCAGCTCCAGTCGCGGAACTGCTGCTGGTACCAGATCGACGATTCGAACTGGTTGGTCAGCAGCATGTGGTCGATCCGTTGCGGTGCCGGCAGCTGCTGCGGGTCGAACGCCGCCAGTTCGGCCAGCGCGCCCTTGGCGAATGCGAGGTCGTCGGCGCGGCGCGCGGCATCGGGGATGGTGAGGGTCGCGGCGTTGTCGTAGCGGCCGGAGTAGATCGACCACTCCGGGCTGCGCTCCAGCGCGCGCATCAGCAGCGATTCGGCGACCGCATCGAAGCGGGCATCGTTGGCGACCGCGGCGTTGCCGGCGGGCGCGGTGCCGGCCACCGGCAAGGTGGCCGGCTGGCAGCCGGCGAGGGCGCCAACACCGGTGGCGAGGATCAGCGACAGGGACAGCGAAAGCGGGGCGTGGCGCATGGTCGGGCTCCGAACGGGGTCGCCGACGACGGCGACGAACCGGCCGATCATGGCCGAGAAGCCGACCCGTTGCAGGGTGCCAATGGTTGGCAGGCGCCTTCCGGGCCGATCCGGCAAACAGAAAAGCCGGGCCGCACGTGGCGACCCGGCTTGGTGGGGTGACGCGCCGTGGCGTCAGTGACCCGAGCTGTGGTCGATCGTCTCGGGGCTGTCGAAGATCTCCTTGTCGGCCTCACCCTTGACGTGGAGGAAGCCGGCCAAACCCTTCTCGGCCCGCGACAGCGCGTGGTCGACCAGGATGTACTTGCCCGGGTAGTCGACCTTGAACTCGACCATCGTCGCGCCACCCGGAGGCACCAGCGTGGTCTGCACGTCGGTCAGCGGCGGGCTGGTGAACGAGGCCAACTGGTAGACCTTGTCAAACACTTCGCCGATCAGGTGGAAGCTCGAGGTCAGGTTCGGGCCGCCGACGCCGAAGTACATCCGGACGCTTTCACCGACCTGCGCTTCCATGTTGTAGGTCTTGGTCAGCGCGTCCATCGAACCGTTGAACATCATGTGTTCGGGTTGCTCGTCCAGCAGCTTGTCCAGCGAGAACTCCTGCAGGCCACGCGACCCGTGCTTCTGCGCGGTGTAGAGCTCGCCCTGCATCACGTAGAACTCGTGGTCGACCTTTTCCAGCCCGCCTTCCGGCTCGACCAGGATCATCCCGTACATGCCGTTGGAGATGTGGTGGGCGATCATCGGCGTGGCGCAGTGGTAGACGAACAGGCCCGGGTGCAGCGCCTTGAAGGTGAAGCTCTTGGTCTGGCCCGGGGCAACCTGGGTCACCGCCGCGCCGCCGCCGGGGCCGGTGACGGAGTGGAAGTCGACCGAGTGGATGTTGATGCTGTCGTCGGCGTTCTTGAGGTTGACGGTGACGCTGTCGCCCTGGCGGATGCGCAGGAACGGGCCCGGCACGGTGTTGTTGAAGGTCCAGTAGCGGTAGGTGCTGCCGTCCGACAACTTGCCTTCGACCTCGGTGGTTTCCAGGTCGTAGGTGACGTGCTTGGGCGCGCGGTCGCCGACCGGCTCGCCGACTTCCATGGGGTTCTTGGCGATGTCGACCGCGGTGCTGACGGTCTCCTCGACGTCACCGACGATCAGCTTTCCGAACATGCCGGCGGCCTTGTGGCCGGGGATCGTGCACAGGTACTCGAAGGTGCCGGCCTTGGTCGCGCGGAACACGATCGTGGTCGCGCTGCCTTCGCCGACCAGCTGGTCGGACTGGGCGCCGAACTCGGGCACCGCGACGTCGTGCATCGCGCCGTCGCCGTTGATCACGGTGATCGC
>JBOHYC010000183.1:0-5209 GCA_050737755.1 Lysobacter sp. | reverse complement strand
GCTGCGAGACCTGTTCGCCCGCCACGAGCTGGAGACGGCGCTGTACTACCTGCGCCGCACCGCCTACGTCGCCGCAGCCGACCGCGCGACCTACCTGCTGGAAACCTACCCGCAGAGCCAGTACCAGAACGATGCCATCGCCACCATGGCGGCGGCCTACGACGGACTGGGCAACGAGCAACTGGCCGCCGACGCCCGCCGCGTACTGGAGAAGAACGAGCCGGGGCACCCGTTCCTCTCCGGCGACTGGCCGGACTATCCGACCATCTTCCGCAAGCTCAACCCGTTTGCGGGCGACAAGTCGGCGCTGGACAACGACGAGTAGTCGTCGTTCAAGCCCAGTGAAAGACGCCGCCTACGGGCGGCGTCTTGCTATGCCGAACTCCCCGCGCTTTCTGTATCGCTTGTTGTAGGAGCGACGTAAGTCGCGAATTCCACACCCTGGCAGGAGTGGTGGCATTCGCCCGGCGATGGGGCTACCGACACACCCTTCGGGAGCAGGTATTGCGGATGGAGTTACAGGGATCTGGTGACTTCGAGGAATTCGCGACTTACGTCGCTCCTACAGTCCCGGCAACCGGAAGGTCGCGATGACCGGCCCTAGCCCTAGTACCCGTTGCTGATCGGGTACCTGCGCTCGCGGCCGAACGCACGCCGCGACACCTTCGGCCCGGGCGCGGCCTGGTGCCGCTTCCACTCGCCGATCCGGACCAGGTGCAACACCCGGTCGACGGTCTCGCCCGCGAACCCCGCGGCGGTGATCTCCTCGCGCGACTGCTCCAGGTCGATGTAGCGCGCCAGGATCGCATCGAGCACGTCGTACGGTGGCAGTGAATCCTGGTCCTTCTGGTCGGCGCGCAACTCGGCCGACGGCGGTCGCTCGATCACCCCGACCGGAATCACCGGGTCGCCGACCGTATTGCGCCACCGCGCGAGTTCGTAGACCTCGGTCTTGTACAGGTCCTTCAGCGGCGCATAGCCGCCGGCCATGTCGCCATAGATCGTCGCGTAGCCGACCGCGTACTCGCTCTTGTTGCCGGTGGTCAGCAACAGGCCGTGGAACTTGTTGGTCAGCGCCATCAGCATCGCGCCGCGGGTGCGCGACTGCAGGTTCTCCTCGGTGGTATCGACCGGCTGGCCGTCGAACAACTCGGCCAGCGTGTCCAGGTAGCCCTGGAACGGCTTCTCGATCGGCAGTGTCAGTAACCGCACGCCCTGCTCGGCGCATTGCTCGGCGGCGAGGTCGTTGGACAGGTCGGCGGTGTAGCGCGACGGCATCGCCACCGCGGTGACGTTCTCGGCGCCCAGCGCGTCGACTGCAATCGCCAGACACACCGCCGAATCGAGCCCTCCCGACAAACCCAGCCACGCCTTCTTGAAACCGTTCTTGAGCGCATAGTCGCGGGTGCCGCGGACCACCGCGCGCCAGGCCAGCGCGTCGCGGCTCTCGTCACCGTCCTCCATCCACTCCACCGCGCGGAAGCCACGCGTCTCCGGGTCGAAATCGACCACCAGCATCTGCTCGGTAAACGCCGCCGCGGCCGGTCGCACCGTGCCATCGCCGTCGGCCACCAGCGAGCCGCCGTCGAACACCACCGCGTCCTGCCCACCGACGCAGTTGACGTAAGCGATCGGCACGCCGAACCGGCGCGTCGCATCTTCCAGCAGGGCATCGCGGCGCGCGTGCTTGTCGCGCTCGAACGGCGAGGCGTTGATCGACAGGATCAGCTCGGCGCCGGCCTCCACCGTTGTGTGCAGCGGCTCGGCAAACCACATGTCTTCGCAGATCAACAGCCCGATCTGCACACCGTTGAGCTCGAACACGCAGTCGCCGCCGTCCGGATCGACCACGAAGTAGCGGCGCTCGTCGAACACCGCGTAATTGGGCAACTCGCGCTTGCGGTAGGTCCGCTCGATCCGCCCGTCGCGCAGGATGCTGGCGGCGTTGTAGACCACCGATCCCGCCGTCTCCGGCCAGCCGACAATCGCGGTGATACCGGTCGCTGACGCGGCTATGCGCTCCATCGCAAGCTGGCAGTCGTGCAGGAAGCCGGGCCGAAGCAGCAGGTCTTCCGGCGGATAACCGCTGAGCGCGAGCTCCGGGAACAGCACCAGGTCGGCACCGCACTCGTCGCGCGCCTCGGCGATCAGCTCGATGAGCTTCTCGGCGTTGTCGAACACGGCGCCGACCGGAAAGTCGAACTGGGCAAGGGCGATGCGGATGGGCTGGCTCATGGCGGGGTCGTGTGGGTCCGAGCGGACATTGTTCCAGAATGCCCACGGTAAGGCGCGCGCCGTGAAGATACCGGCCGTGGACGCCGCCACAAAAAAGGCCACCCGAAGGCGGCCTTTTTCGTAACACTGCAGCCGGCTTACTTCGCCAGCAGCTTGGCGATCGCCGCGCCGAGGTCGCCCGGCGACTTGACCGTGGTGACGCCGGCCTTTTCCATCGCCTCGAACTTGCCCTCGGCGGTACCCGAACCGCCCGACGCGATCGCGCCGGCGTGGCCCATGCGCTTGCCCTTCGGCGCCGACGCACCGGCGATGAAGCCGACCACCGGCTTGGTCACGTACTGGCTGATGAACTCCGCCGCTTCTTCCTCGGCCGAACCACCGATCTCGCCGACCATGATGATGCCCTCGGTCTGCGGGTCATCCTGGAACAGCTTCAGCGCGTCGATGAAGTTGGTGCCGTTGATCGGGTCGCCGCCGATGCCGATGCAGGTCGACTGGCCGAGGCCGGCGTCGGTGGTCTGCTTGACCGCTTCATAGGTCAGCGTGCCCGAGCGCGACACGATGCCAACCTTGCCCGGCATGTGGATGTGACCCGGCATGATGCCGATCTTGCACTGGCCGGGGGTGATCACGCCCGGGCAGTTCGGCCCGACCAGGACCACGTCGTCGAAGTCGTTCAGCACGTTCTTGACCCGCAGCATGTCCAGCACCGGGATGCCCTCGGTGATGCAGACGATGACCTTGATGCCGGCGTCGGCCGCTTCCAGGATCGCGTCGGCCGCGAACGGTGGCGGCACGTAGATCACCGACGCATCGGCGCCGGTCGCGTCGACCGCGTCCTGCACGGTGTTGAAGACCGGCAGGCCGAGGTGCTCGGTGCCGCCCTTGCCCGGGGTCACGCCGCCCACGACCTTGGTGCCGTAGTCGAGCATCTGCTCGGCGTGGAAGGTGCCCTGCGTGCCGGTGAAGCCCTGCACGATGACCTTGGTGTTGCTATCGATCAATACGCTCATGTCAGTTCCGCCTCACTTGCCCGAGACGGCGGCAACCGCCTTCTTCGCGCCATCGTTGATGTCGTCGGCCGGCGTGATCGCCAGGCCGGAATTCTTCAGCAGTTCCTTGCCGGCTTCGACGTTGGTGCCCTCGAGGCGCACGATCACCGGCACCTTGACGTCGACTTCCTTGACCGCACCGATGATGCCTTCGGCGATCATGTCGCAGCGCACGATGCCGCCGAAGATGTTGACGAAGATCGCCTTCACCTTGTCGCTCGACAGGATCAGCTTGAACGCCTCGGTCACGCGCTCCTTGGTCGCACCGCCGCCGACGTCGAGGAAGTTGGCCGGCTCGCCGCCTTCCAGCTTGATCACGTCCATGGTCGCCATCGCCAGGCCGGCGCCGTTGACCATGCAGCCGATGTTGCCGTCCATGGTCACGTAGTTGAGGTCGTGCTGGCTGGCCTTGACCTCGGTCTCGTCTTCCTGGCGGATGTCGCGCATGGCGACCAGGTCCGGGTGGCGGAAGGCGGCGTTGTCGTCGGAGTCGACCTTGCCGTCGAGCACCGCGAGGTTGCCGTCGGTGAGGATCGCCAGCGGGTTCAGCTCGACCAGCGCCAGGTCCTTCTCGTGGAACAGCTTGAACAGGCCCAGCATGATCTTGGCCAGCTGGTTGGATTGCTTGGCGGTCAGGCCCAGGTCAAAGCCCAGCGCGCGGCACTGGTAAGCCTGCAGGCCCTCGACGTAGTTCACATTGATGGACTTGATGGCCTCGGGCTTCTCGGCCGCGACCTGCTCGATGTCCATGCCGCCTTCGGCCGAAGCGATGAAGGTGACCGACTGGGTGCTGCGGTCGACCAGCACCGACAGGTACAGCTCCTTGTCGATGTCGGTGCCTTCACAGACCAGCACCGAATCGATCGGCAGCTCGACGCCGGCGGTCTGGTAAGTCGCCATCTTGCTGCCGAGCATCGCCGCGGCGTACTGCTTCACTTCGTCGAAGCTCTTCGCCAGCTTGACGCCGCCGGCCTTGCCACGGCCACCGGCGTGGATCTGGGCCTTGACCACCCACAGGTCGCCGGGGATCGACTTGGCCGCTTCGACCGCTTCTTCAGGAGTGCGCGCGATGCGCCCGGCCGGCACCGCGATGCCGTAGTCGGCAAAGAGCTTCTTTGCCTGATATTCGTGAAAATTCATGCGTCATCCGAGGGGAGTTGAAGACATCCCACGCGGAGGCGACCAATGGACGGCGCGGGCGCGAGGGGGCCGGCCATTGTCGCCGATCGGGGGCGGTCGGGCAAAACCGGAGTCACCAGCCATTCCCGGCGGTGATTCCGGGCCGGTGTAATTTCGCCGGCGGCGATCCCGCCTTCTGTAGGAGCGACGTAAGTCGCGAACGCCACGCATCCCGGGTTCGCCGTGCGATCGCGACTCACGTCGCTCCTACATGGAAGGCGGCCGCGGGCATTCAGGCGCGGTCGCAGCGCCTATACTCCAGCGGGGAACCACGGGATTACACGCTTGCCGACAGCCATCGCCGCCACCGAGGTCGACGACGCCGACAGCGCGCTGCGCCGGGAGTTGTACTTCTACACGCTCTACCGGCTGCTGGAAGCGTCGATGCTGGTGCTGGTGTTGTTCGGCCCGGTCGCCGACATGATCGGCCCGCCACGGCACGACCTGCTGGCGCGCGCGGTGGCGCTGTCCTACCTGTTCCTGGCGGCGTTGCTGTTCCTGTTCGGGCGGCGCGGCGAGCTGCGCGGCAACGCGGTGGCCGGTATCGCCACCGACCTGTTCTTCGGCCTGCTGGCGATCCACGCGATCCCGGTCGCCGGCACCGGCATCGCGCTGATGCTGATGTTCAACGTCGGCGCCGCGGCGCTGCTGCTGCCGGCCCGCTATGGCCTGGGCGCGGCGATGGTCGCGGTCGCCGGGATCATGGTGGAGTACTTCTGGAGCGCCGCGGTCGACGAAAGCGC
>JBOHYC010000182.1:0-4416 GCA_050737755.1 Lysobacter sp. | reverse complement strand
CGCGCGCAGTCCGCGCTGTCGCAATTCACGCCGGATGCGGGTGTCGCGCGCTTCGATCGCGGGGTCGTAACGCCGGTTCCAGAACACCGCCGACGCGCCGCTGGCGGTGGCAATGGCCTGCAAGGTGACGAGGCTGTCACCGGCGAACACGTGCAGGCGCGTACCGCGCTGCCGCAAGTCGGCATCGAGCGCGACCAGCGAGCGCAGGCGCCATGCATCCGATGCCGCTCCCGGCGCCCACTCACCCTCTTCGTGCGGGGCGTGGATGTAGACCGGCAAGGGTGCGAGACCGGCCTTGATCGCGGCACCCAGCGCGGGATGGTCGCGAAGGCGCAGGTCGTTGCGGAACCAGATAATGGCGCTGGCGGTCGGGGGATTGGTCATCCGGTTCCGTTCGGTTGCGGGGCTCCCCGACGATGAGCCAGGCAGGCGGAACACACAAACAGGTGCGAAGCCCGCCGAGGAGCGCGACGGGCTTCGCGGCTGACGGGCCGGCCCAGGATGGTATGGGAAAGAAGGCCGGCTCGTGCGCGGGGGACCGGGTCAGCTGCCCGGCATCAGGACCTTGTCGATCACGTGGATCACGCCGTTGGTGGCGGTGACATCCGCCATCACGACATTGGCGCCGTCAACCATCACCGCACCGTCGGCGGCCTTGATGTCGACGGTATCGCCGTTGACGGTAGTGGCTTCGTCCAGACCGGCGACGCGGCCCGACGGGTAGCGTCCCGCCACCACGTGGTAGGTCAGGATCGCGACCAGCTTGTCCTTGTTCTCGGGTTTCAGCAGGTCTTCGACGGTACCGGCAGGGAGTGCGGCGAACGCCTCGTCGGTCGGCGCGAACACGGTAAAGGGACCTTTGCCCTTCAGCGTGTCGACCAGGCCGGCTGCGGTGAGGGCCGCCGCCAAGGTGTTGAACTTGCCGGCGGCGACGGCGGTGTCGACGATGTCGCCCTTGGCCTGCTTCGAGCTGGCCGGGCTGCCCTTCGGCTGCCCGGCAAATGCGAGCGGAGCAGCGAGGCCGAGCGCCAGGGCGGCGGTGAGTATGCGGAGGGTGCGGGTCTGGCGGGTCATGGTGGAAAGCCTGTGTGAGGGAGGTACGGCGTCAGTCTCCGCAGAGTCGCGTTAGGTCGATGTACAATTTTTAGTTGTACATACGTTGTACATTGCGCAGCATGTTCCCAGTCAAAGCCGCCGCCCAACTGAGTGGCCTCACCCCCGAAACCTTGCGGGCCTGGGAGCGTCGCCACGCAGCCGTGGTCCCGCACCGCGACAGCAAGGGCCGCAGGCTGTACGACGCGCGCATGGTCGAGCGACTGGGCCGGCTGCATCGGCTGACTGACCGCGGGCACCCCATCCGTGACCTGGCCAAGCTCGGCGACGAAGCGCTCGACACATTGCTCGAGGAAAGCCGCCACGCCGGTTACGGCGACCTCGAGTCGTTGCCGGGGCGGATGCTGGATGCGGTCGCCGACTACCAGGTCGACACATTCGACCGCGACCTGTCGGTGGCGATCGCCACTTTGCCGGTATCCGTGCTGGTCGGGCGGGTGGTCAATCCGCTGCTGCGGGAAGTCGGCGTGCGCTGGGCGGATGGCCGGTTGGCCATCGCGCAGGAGCGGCTGGTGAGCAGCCTGCTGCGCGCGCGGCTGCTGTCGATACTCAACCAGCACCCGCGCGAACGGCGGCCACGACTGCTGTTCGCCACCCTGCCCGGCGAACTCCACGAACTCGGCCTGCTCGGCGCGGCGCTGCACGCCTACGAGGCGGGCATGCCTGCGCTTTACCTCGGCACGGAGCTGCCCGCACGGGAACTGGCGCGTGTCGCTAACCGGCTGGGTGCGGCGGCAGTGGCGATCAGCTCGGTCGACCCCGCGCAGGCTTCGGGCGCGATGACGGAACTGCATGTACTCGACGAGGCGCTGGCCCCGGGCGTACCGATATGGGTCGGCGGCGCGAACGCACGTTACCTGGCCGAAGCACTGGGCATCCCGCGGGTGCAATCCGTGACGGACCCGACCGCGCTCGGCGCGCTGGGTCGCCGCCTGCCGGGCGGCCCCGGCGCACAGCCGTGACATCTCGTTGCCACACGCACACCCACACTGACCGCCCCCAAGGAGACCCGCCATGTCGCACCCCGAAAAGACACATGCCCTCAAGGGTTTCGCGTTCTGGTTGCTGTTGACGTTCATTGCCGCGGCCATTGGCAGCGTGGCCTCGATGCAGGCCGGCAGCTTCTATCAGCAACTGGTCCGCCCGGAATGGGCGCCGCCTGCGGACGTGTTCGGCCCGGTCTGGACGGTGCTGTACGCGTTGATGGCGATCGCGGCCTGGCTGGTGTGGCGTACCGCGGGCAGCTTTGCCGACGCGCGCACGGCGCTGACGCTGTACGTGGTGCAACTGGCGCTCAACGCGTTGTGGAGCTGGCTGTTCTTCGGCTGGCACATGGGCGCTGCGGCGCTCGTCGATCTGGCGCTGTTGTGGTTGCTGATCGGCGCGACGGTGCTGTCGTTCTGGCGGATCCGGCCGCTGGCAGGTGCGCTGCTGCTTCCGTATTGGGCGTGGGTGACCTTCGCGGGCTTCCTCAACTACGCGACCTGGCAGCTCAATCCGCAACTGTTGTAGGCCTCGGGAACCCGGCGCGCTGACGATGCCCGGCGCGGCGGAGGTAGTGAAAAAGGAATTTATGTACTTGCCAGTACACTGCCGCGTCCCCCGCCGGAGTTCACCATGCCCGTCTTCCTGCGCAACTGGTTGCCGCTTGCCTGCCTCTGTCTCGCGCTTGCCGCGTGTGGTGGCGATGACACCGCGGAAGACACATCCGGTGCCAAGGCCGGGATGGCGGTCACCACCTCGCCGGTGGTGCGGCGCGAGCTGGCCAGCGGGGTCACGGCGTCGGGCCCGATCACGCCGGTCGAGGAGATGCAGCTCGGGGTCGAGCTGAGCGGGCAGCGAGTCACTGCGGTCAACGTCGACGAGGGCGAAGAGGTCGACAAGGGCGATGTGTTGTTGACGCTGGACGCGAGGACGCTCGATTCCGATCTGGCCCAAGCGCAGGCGGCGTTGCGCGAGGCCGAGGCCGGTGCGGCGCTGGCGCGCTCGAACCTGGCGCGTGGCGAACAGTTGGCCAGCGGCCAGTACATCAGCGCATCGGCGCTGGACGAGCTGCGTGCGACGCGCACCCAGAGCGAAGCACGCGTGGGCACGGCGCGGGCCGCGCGCGATGCCGCGCAGTTGCGACGCGACTTCGCGACCCTTCGTGCACCTGCCGACGGCATCATTTCCGCACGGCTGGTGCAGCCGGGCCAGGTGGTCGCCGCCGGCAGCGAGCTGCTGCGCCTGATCAAGGACGGCGAGCTGGAATGGCGCGCCGAGTTACCGGCCGAGGACCTCGGCAAGGTCACCCCCGGCGATCGCGTCGAATTGCGCGACCGCGGTGGCAGCGTCGTGGTCGGCACCGTCCGTGCGGTGTCGCCGGGCGTCGATGCCGCCAGCCGCACCGGCACCGTGTTCGCCGATCTGCCCGAGCCGGCCGGCCTGCAACCGGGCACCTACCTCGAAGGGCAGATCAACACCGGTCTGGCGACGGTGCCGGTGGTACCCGCGGCGGCAGTGGTGCTGCGCGACGGCTTCCCGTCGGTGTTCGTGGTCGAGGACGGCAGCGCGCGCATGGCGCGGATCGAACGTGGCGCGACCGACAACGGCTATGTCGAGGTACGCGAAGGCCTGGAGGAAGGCGCGCAGGTGGTCACGCGTGGCGCCGGCTTCCTGGCCGATGGCGATGCGGTGCGGGTGGTCGAGGCGACACCGGCAGCAAGCGCCGGCGCGGCACCTGACACGACGGCCGAATCCGACGCGGCAACCGCCCAATGAGCGGCGGCGGCACGCTTTCCGCCTGGGCGATCGGCCGCCCGCTGCCGGCGGTGATGGTGTTCTTCGTGCTGTGCGTGGCCGGCATCTGGGGCTTCATGCAGCTGCCGGTGGCGCGCTTCCCCGACATCGCCTTCCCGATGACCACGGTGACGGTGATGCAGCCGGGCGCTTCGCCGTCGCAGCTGGAAACCGAGGTCACGCGTCGTGTCGAGGATTCGGTGGCGACCATTCCCGATATCAAGCGGGTCATATCGACGGTCACCGAGGGCGTAAGCACCACGATGATCGAGTTCGAGCTCGACGTGGACATCGACGAAGCGCTCGACGAAACCAAGGACGCGGTGACGCGCGTGCGCACCGACCTCCCGCAGGACATCGAGGAACCACTGGTCAGCAAGGTCGAGATCGGCGGCGCACTGCTGACCTACGCGGTTTCGGCGCCATCAATGGCGCCCGACCAGCTGTCGTGGTTCGTCGACCGCGAGGTTGCGCGTGCGCTGTATGGCGTGGACGGCGTGGCGCAGGTGCAGCGCATCGGCGGCA
>JBOHYC010000181.1:0-8684 GCA_050737755.1 Lysobacter sp. | reverse complement strand
GTGCGTCGCTATCGCGGCCGGGTGTCCGGTCCACTGCGGGACCGCATCGACCTGCACGTCGAAGTCCCACGCCTGCCGCCGGCCGAACTGCGTCCCGACGCACCCGAAGGCGAGTCCAGCGACGCCGTCCGCGCCCGCGTCCTGCGGGCACGCGCGCTGCAGGACGCCCGCGCCGGCAAGCCCAACGCCCGGCTCGGCCAGGCCGAGACCAGCGCCACCTGCCGCCTGTCCAACCCTGACCACGCCCTGCTTGAACACGCGGTCGAGCAACTGCAACTCTCGGCGCGCTCGATGCACCGGATCGTGCGCGTCGCCCGTACCATCGCCGATCTCGCCGACTGTCCGCACATCCGTACTCCGCATCTGACCGAAGCGATTGGTTACCGGCGGATGGATCGTGGCGTGGCGCTGGAGCCGGCCTGACTACATGCTTTGGTCACCGGACGAAACCGCCTCCCACACCATCCCGGCAGGATCGAACTCGTTGGTATCCATCGCGTTCGCACGCCAGCCGAAACCGCAGATTGCAAGCGGTCCCTCGGCCAATGGATCGAGGCCGAAGCCCTGCTCGATGTCGATCTCGTTGATCGCCGAGGTCACGAACGCACCCAACCCCAGCTCGGTCGCCGAAAGGTACAGTGTTTGGGACAGGTGGCCGCTGTCGAGCACCAGCGCCCGGTAGGCCTTGGCGTGGTGACGGTACTTCCAGAAGCTGCGGGCGAAACGCGGGGTCAGCACCACCAGTACCGGCGCATCGGCGAACCAGTACTGGCCGGCCAGCGCGAGCCGGGCGAACTCGGCCAGCGGCAACTCCGGCGGCGGCAACGGCTCCAGTGCGTGATCGATCGGGTGGTAGTGGTACAGCCCCCGCCCCACACCCTCGACGTTCTGCACGATCAGGTAGGCCTCGGTCGGATGCAGACCACCGCCGGACGGGCTGGTCTTCTTGAGGAACACGGTGTCGTCGCTGACCCGCACCTGCGCCTGGGCCGAGAACACCCGCTGCAACATTTGTGCGAACAGCTCCTGGCTGAGTGGTCGATCATCGAAGTTGCGGCAGGTTGCGCGACGCGCGAGCAGGACATCGAAATCAGTGTCCGGCAGACGGGGGAGCGGCATGCGTTCCAGCGGCTCCACGCGCTCGCCCACGTGGATTGGCGGCGCACCGAAACGCTTGCGCAAGCCAGCGGCCGTCACCAAATCGTGCTCTTCCATGGCCCGTACCCCGTCTACTCCGCGCCAGCGGCTTTGAGCATGGAGCAGGGCCGCCGCCGGCCACCAATGCCGTTCGCGCACCTTATCGTCGCGTTTCCGCACAGACAGATGCGGCTCGTCATCGCCAATCAGCAAACCTACCTGCAACAATCGCGCGATGTTGTCGGGAATGGATGTGCTTAATGTCCCGGCGTCCACCCAGACGTCCGGACTGACCTCCCCCAGTAATTCGCGCTCGTGCGCATTGATCTCCACGGCGTCATCCAGATGGGGCGCTATCGCCAGCCATCGCAACTCCCGGCCCAGTCCGGCGCCGCCGCTCAATAGGGAGCCAAGGTCGAACCCGACCTGTTCGCGAGGCTCCAGGAACAACACCGAACAGCGCCGAACCTGCATTCCGCCCCCTATTCACCTGACCATTCGAATGCAGATACTATCCGAGTGCGCCGTAGCGATCGGCATGCACGATCGGCTCGACCAGTCGGAGAAAGGCGGAGTGGACGATCCGATGGGCCAGCCAATCGGGGGAGATTGATTCCGTAGTTACACTGAAAATGGCCGAGGCCGGATAAGGTCAGAAGCCGTCATGATTTTTCATACCAGGGGGCAACATGGTTAACACTCAGGGTGGTGCGGGACACCCGCCGTTGGAACCGAGCGTCGCCGACAGATTGCTTGAACTGTTGAGCACCGATGACGGGTTCAGAGCCAAGTTTCAGCAAGACCCTTCCACTGCGTTGAAGCAGGCCGGTCTTTCTGACGCAGAAGCGGCGCTAAGCGGAACAAGCTGTATGCGCGTCAGCAACCTGGCGTCCAAGGAAGAAGTCCAGGCGTCTCGCGAGGTATTGCAGAATTATCTGACTTCCGCTGGAACCCACGTGGTGGTCTACTGTTTCGAGGCCGACAAAGTCGCTGCGAGCCTCCGCCGCAAGTAGGGAGAAAGGTCGGCTTCCGGCCAAACGCGACGGAAGGTTTCGGCTTCCCGTCGCGAGTCCTCGGGCCGTCCGGCCGTAGCCCACAGCTCCGCCGCCTCGAGGTGGGCCAGCTTCGTATCGACCACGTTCATTGCCTGGAATACCTGCCCACCCATCGGCTCGCTGTAGGCCAGGCCCCGGTGTTCCGCAAGCCACTGGCTTTCCCGCACAGCCTCCTCGATCCGTCCTGTTGCCTGAAGCGATTCGCGCAACGCGACGTGCAGTTGAAATGGCTCGGAACCGTTTCGCAGTTTGAGTAAATCCCCTACGGCATCCGCGGGTTTATCCGCCAGGCGCAACTGCTCTGCATGCGCCAGAGCGAGCAACTTCATCGCGGCTGGATTACCTGAAGCCTGCACTTCTGGCCCGAGCGCCGGCAAGATGTCATCGCCGGCTTCAGCATGCCCCAGACGCTGGCTCAATCTCACTGCAGCCAACGCCATGGCAAGCAGGTCATCACGGTCCGGATTGCCGGGAGAGCGCGCATCGCTGGCGATCTCCCGCGCAAGAGTTTCCAGTTCCGACGATGAGACTTTGTCCGGCCGTTGCAGCCCTCGGATCATTAGCTCGATGATGCGGAACGGGTAGTTCACCAATGCGCCGGAGCTTGCAGTTTCATCAACCGCTCTACTGGCAATAGTCCCGGCTTCGTCCAACTGCCCCTGGTCGAGAGCGATGGCGATGCGCTCAAAATCTTCCAGCGGATTTGTCCCCTCCTGCACACCAGCAGCGCTTGAAGCCAACAGTTCTTCCGCTTCTTCAAAACGACCCATTGCCGCCAACGCAGCCGCACCGCGTCGACCCAGCGGATGACGCCCCAGCTCTGCTGCTTGCCGTAACGAGCTCAGGGCGGCGGCGTACTTGTTCTGGGCCAATTCGATGCGTGCCCGCAGGTTGATCGAGATATGTCGCAACGGGTTCTGAGCCACGATGGCCGGTTGGATGGCATCGATGGCAGCGCTGTATTCTCCGGCGAGGAATCGACCCCACGCATACTGGTGATATCCGGCGAAATAATCGGGATAGGTCTCTGACAGCATCATCCACTTTGGCGGTGCTTGTACGGATGGTTGCGAACCCAGCTCTGCCCTCCACGCATCCAGATAGAGTGCATCCCGGGGCGGCATTCGATCCCGTAGCGACTCCGCCTTTTCCAGATAAACCTGGGCTTGCGCCGTGTCGACGTTGCTGACAAATACGCGCATCGCGCCCATGTACGCCAACGCAAATTCGGGGTCCAGATCAACTGCTCTCAGGAAATGCTGCAGCGCGCTTTCAAATTGCAGCTCGCCGTATGCGTCCAGGCCGAGCGCATATGCATGAAGCGCATCCAGATTCTTCGTCGTTACCTGTGGCAACGGCACCGAATCCCGCTCCACGATCTCCAGCGTCTCGCCCAGTTTTTTACGCAACGCCGCGGTCACCTCGTCGATCGAGTCCAGCGCCGACACCGCGCCCTTGCCGTCGGCGTACTCGGCGTACACGGTGGTCTGGCTGTTCGGATCGATCACCTCGGCGCTGACCCGGACGCGGCCGCCGACTTCGGCGACGGTCGGCAGGATCACCGCGCGGGCGCCGTCGCGGATCGCGATTTCGGAGGCGGTCGCGCGGTCGAGTTCGGTGTCGGGTTCGCGCTGCATCCGCGCCAGGGTGTCGCGGGTCTTGAGGTCGCTGAGTACGTTGACGTGGCGCGACTGCTCCAGGCTGATCCGGAACGCCTGCTCCAGCGAGTCGTCTAGCAGCGGCTGGTCGGTCAGGTTGCGCAGGTCGGCCAGCACCACCCAGTCTCGCTGGTTGAAGGCGATCGCCGGTTGCGGGCGGGTGGTGAACCAGATGCCGAGGCCCACCGCGGCGACCAGCGCCAGTTCGACCGCCAGCGCGGCCGGCCGTCGCCACAGCGGGATGTCGCGCCAGGCCTTGGGGCTGGGCTGCGGCGCGCGCAACGGGGTGATGCCGAGCTCGCCGACTTCGAAGATCTGCTGCGGCTGCGGCACGCCCTTGAAACGCCAGCGACCGTGCGATTTCCACACCAGATGCTGGCCGCGTTCGCCCAGTTCGCGCGCGGCGCGGTGGGTCAGCGGCTCGGCCACCGCCGACATCAGCAATTGTCCGGGCCGCGCCATGGACATCAGGCGTGCGGCCATCGGCTTGGCCAGGCCCTCGACCTCGACCGGCTTGGCACCGAGCCGCACCGCCTCGTCACTGTTGCGCCAGCTCAGCACCTCGCCGACATGCAGGCCCGCACGCGCCTTGAGTTCGACGTTGTGCGGGGCGCCGATGTGCTGCAGGCCACGGAAGTAATCGAGCGCGAACCCGAGGCCATCGAGCGGTCGCTCGAACAGCAGTAGCAATCCATCGGAGCGATCGATCAGGCGGCCACGCCATTCGTTCTGCAACTGCAGCACGAGACGGTCATGGGCGCGGAACAGTTCGGCAGCGGCTCCATCGCCGAGCCGCTCGACCACGGCGGTCGAATCGACCAGGTCGGTCAACAGGATCGTGCGCAGTTGCGGCACGTCGCGGGGTTCGACGATGGGCGTGGCGACGGCGGTCGGCTGGACGTTCATCGGCTTGGGTCGCTCACGCCGGGGCGGGCGCGTCGTCCTGCCACTCTACCCGGTTGCCGCCGAGGCGTTTGGCGCGGTACAGCGCGGCATCCGCACGGGCGTACCAGTCGTTCCACTCGCCACGACGGTCGACCAGGCAGGCGCCCAGGCTCAGGCTGCAGATCAGCGGCGGTGCCTGCGGCATCTGCATCAGACCATGCGCGGTACCGACCACGAACTCCGCGTAGCGCATCACCTCCTCGCGGCTATCGGCCTTGACCAGCAGGCAGAACTCGTCGCCACCGAGGCGGCATGCGAGGTCGCCCGGTCCGGCGACCGAACGCAGGATATTGGCCACGGCCTGCAGTACCCGGTCGCCCACCAGGTGGCCGTGCTCGTCATTGACACGCTTGAAGCGATCGCAGTCGACCAGCAGCAGGCCGAGTCCGGTGGTGGCGTCGTTGCGGCGGCGCTCCTGCAGGTGCTGGACCAGCCCGCGGCGGTTGTGCAGGCCGGTGAGCTCGTCGCTGCGGATCAGCGCTTCGGTCTGGCTCAGCTGGTGGGCGGTCGCGCGCAGGTTGTCGAGCGCGGCCTGGAGGTCGTGGTTGCGCCGGCGCAGGCGACGGATCAGCGCCTGCTCGTTGAGCACCACGCGCATGATCGCGCGGCGCAGGAAATGCGAGATCAGCTCCGGGCTGCGCTCGACCAGACGCTGGAACTCCTCGTGGCGCAGTTCCAGCAATTCGCCATCGGTGACCGCGCGCGCATCGGCGCTGCGTGCGTGATCACCAATCAGCAGGCCGAGCTCGCCGAAGAACTCGCGCGGGAGCAGGCACTTGCTGATCAGGTCGTCGCCAAAGTCGAGTTCGATTGTGCCGTGGGCGACCACGTACATGGTGGTGCCGAGATCGCCGCGCTGGAACAGCGCTTCGCCGGGGTAGACCCGGCGCACGCGCGCCACCGACGCGAACAGCGCGTACTCCTCCGGCGAGAGCTCGGCGGTATCGGAGTCGGGCAGGAAGGCGCTCGCGCCAGGAGTGGCGGGGCGGGTCTGGCCGGATTGTTCGCGGGCCGGCATCGACCCCGCGGTTTCACCTTTCATCCCACGATCCCCGGTTCCGTGGAGAGGCAGGATAGCACCTGACCTGAATAGCCAACGGCGACCAGAGGAGAGACCGGCCAGGCCTCCAGAACGGCTTGGCCCGCACCTCCCGCGGTCTCACATGTCGACGCAGACCGAGCTGTTGCAGATCCCTTGCGGTGACTGCATCTGTTGCACGGCGGCCTCGCGCTCCGCGTTGATCTGGGCTACCGACTTGCAAACCTTGCTGACCATCTTGCTGCCGGTCTTCCTCACCCGCTCGCACACGATCCGCTCGTCCTCGCGGTCGGTCAGGCCGGCCTCGATGAACGCCAACTGGTTGGACAGGAGCGTGTGTTCGTCCGGCGAGAGTTCCGCCACCGTTGCCTTGCCGTCGAGCAGGGCCAGAAGTTGTGCCTGTTTCGCCAAGATGCGGTTGCGCTTGAACGCGGGCATCTCGACGAACCGGCCGGTGGGCGACTGGATCTCCTCGCGCAGCCGGGTCTGTTCGGCAACGATGGCTTCCACCTGCACGGGGGCCTTTTCAAAGGCCATGACCGGCAGTGCACTGCCAGACAGCAACGCCACGACCATCACCACTTGCTTGAACTGCTTCATTCCACCCCACCCCTGATTGCGATTTTTCGCCGATGCTACCACCGGGGTGGGTCGGGCGATCGGGGCCTCAGGCAGCGGCGCGGGCGCCTTCGAACTGCTCCTCCTCGGTCGAGCCCTTCAGTGCGACGGTCGAGGAGTTTCCGCCCTGGATCACCTGGGTCACCGCGTCGAAATAGCCGGTGCCGACTTCGCGCTGGTGCTTGACGGCGGTGAAGCCTTGCCCGGCTGCCTCGAACTCGGCCTGCTGCAGTTCGACGAATGCGCTCATCTGCCTACGCGCGTAGCCGTGGGCGAGCTGGAACATCGAGTGGTTGAGTGCATGGAACCCGGCCAGGGTGATGAACTGGAACCTGTAGCCCATCGCCGCGAGTTCCTTCTGGAAGCTGGCGATGGTCGCGTCGTCGAGGTTGGCCTTCCAGTTGAAGCTGGGCGAGCAGTTGTAGGCCAGCAGCTTGCCGGGGTATTTCGCATGGATCGCCTCCGCGAACCTGCGGGCGAACTCGAGGTCCGGCTTGCCGGTCTCGCACCACACCAGGTCGGCGTACGGCGCATAGGCGAGACCGCGGCTGATCGCCTGGTCGATGCCCTTGCGGGTCTTGTAGAAGCCCTCGACGGTACGCTCGCCGGTCGCGAATTCGCGGTCGTTGTCATCGATGTCGGAGGTCAGCAGGTCGGCGGCCTCGGCGTCGGTGCGGGCGACGATCAGGGTCGGCACGCCCATGACATCGGCGGCCAGGCGCGCGGCGACCAGCTTTTCGACCGCCTCGCGGGTCGGCACCAGCACCTTGCCACCCATGTGGCCGCACTTCTTCGCCGACGCCAGTTGGTCTTCGAAATGCACGCCGGCGGCGCCGGCCTCGATCATGCCCTTCATCAGTTCGAAGGCGTTGAGCACGCCGCCGAAGCCGGCCTCGGCGTCGGCGACGATCGGCTGCAGGAAGTCGATGTCGCCCCTCCCTTCCGCGCACTGGATCTGGTCGGCGCGCAGCAAGGTGTTGTTGATCCGCTTGACCACCGCCGGCACCGAGTCGGCCGGGTACAGCGACTGGTCGGGGTACATCTGGCCGCCGAGGTTGGCGTCGGCGGCGACCTGCCAGCCCGACAGGTAGATTGCCTTGAGGCCGGCCTTGACCTGCTGCATGGCCTGGTTGCCGGTCATCGCGCCGAGCGCGTTGACGAAGGGCTCGGTCTGCAGCGAGTGCCACAGCTTGTTGGCGCCGAGAGTGGCGAGGCTGTGTTCGACGGTGACGGTGCCGCGCAGGCGCACGACTTCCTCGGCGGAGTACGGGCGCTGGACGCCGGCCCAGCGCGGGTTGCTGTTCCAGTCGTGGCGGAGTTGCTCGGCGGTGGGCTGGGTCGTCATGGCGGCGGTCCTCGGGTGTGGGAGCTTGGGCTTGCAGGCTTTTGTGGGAGCGACGTAGGTCGCGAACGCTGATGGAATCGTGTTGCTGCAGTGGTCGGACGATCGAGGTGATGCGCGCAGGTGGATTGGCTTGTGGGTTCAGAGGGTCGCGACTTACGTCGCTCCTACAGGTCGCTCCAGCAGGTGCGGTGCGGATGGCGGGTCAGTCGAGGCGCTGGTAGGCCGGCAGCGTCAGGAAATCCTCCAGCACGTCGGCACGGGTCAGGCGGTCGAGCATTCCGATCGCCTCGTTGATGCGACTGCCGCCGGGCAGCTCACTGCGGTCGCCGAGTTTGCTTGGCAGCGCCAACAGGGCGCGGTCCAACAGCGCGAAATCGATCGGCGTGCCATCGTCGAGGTGCAGCGGTTCGCGGGTGCCATGCGACGCCCCGGCATCGGCGGGGCTGGGCAGCCCGACCGCGGGAAGATCGACGTGGTGCAGCCACTGCCACAGTTGCGCGCGGGCGATCTCGGCGGTGGCGGCGTCCTCCATCAGCCAGTGGATCGGCACGCAGCCGTTGCCGTCGAGCCAGGCGGCGAGGTAGCGCACGCAGACTTCGACGTTGCCCTCGAAGCCCTTGCGGGTGATCGTGCCGAGCGGCGGCGCGATCAGGTTGTCGCGGGACACATGCACGTCCTCGCGAAGCACGTCCTGCTGGTGTGGTCCAGGCATCTACTCGTCGAAGATCCCGCGTGCGACCGGGATCAGCGCCGGATGCGCGACCCAGGTGCCGTCGTGGCCGGCGCTCGCCTCGCGCAGCTTGTCGGCTTCGACGCGCGCCATCGCGCTGGCATTGGCGTCTGCGTCGTTCGCGATCGGGATCTGCGCCGCCATGCCGCCCATCGCG
>JBOHYC010000180.1:0-10811 GCA_050737755.1 Lysobacter sp. | reverse complement strand
CTTGGCGCCCTCGATCTCCTTGCCCTCGACGACGCGGGCGTGGATGCGGCCGACGTCCTGCAGCCATTCGCGCAGCTCGCCGACCAGCGCAGCGTCCTCGCCCCAGCGCTCCATCAGGATCGCGCGGGCGCCCTCCAGCGCCGCCTTGGGA
The DNA here is from genome assembly GCA_050737755.1 of Lysobacter sp. Classification (GTDB taxonomy): domain Bacteria; phylum Pseudomonadota; class Gammaproteobacteria; order Xanthomonadales; family Xanthomonadaceae; genus Novilysobacter. Next base: position 10,660 of record JBOHYC010000180.1, on the reverse strand, counting down.
TCGGCCACGCCCTTCTCGGCGTCGACGAAACCGGCGGCGAACGCTTCCGGCGTCAGCGAAGGATCGGCCAGCAGCCCGTCGGCCAGCGGCTCCAGCCCGGCCTCGCGCGCGATCTGCGCCTTGGTCCGGCGTTTGACCTTGTACGGCAGGTACAGGTCCTCCAGCCGCGCCTTGCTGTCGGCGGCCACGATGTCGGCGCGCAGCTCGTCGGTCAGCTTGCCTTGCTCGTCGATACTCGCCAGCACCGCGGTGCGGCGGTCCTCCAGTTCGCGCAGGTAAGTCAGGCGGCCTTCGAGATCGCGCAACTGGGTGTCGTCCAGACCGCCGGTGACTTCCTTGCGGTAGCGCGCGATGAACGGCACCGTCGCGCCTTCGTCAAGCAGGCCGATCGCGGCGCGGGCCTGTTCGGGCTTGGCGCCGATCTCGGCGGCGATGGTGCGGGCGATCTGGTCAGCCAGGGCGGCGGCGAGCGGGGCGGGCTTGGACATTGCGATGTTCGACCTTGCGGAGATGCGGGGATCCCCGCGAGGCGGGGCCGGTCGATTGTGGCGATGCCGGGCCACGCCGGGAACCCGTTGACAGCGGCCCGTGGCTGCGGGCAGGCCTCAACTTTTACGGGGTCTGGTCGTTACCGGAGATATGTATAGATTTGTCATGATCGTGTGGTTGGGTCTCCTGCCATCGCTCGCGGTCGGCGCACCGACGCGCGTGGATGACGTTCTTGAGCATCAGCGACTGCATGGCTACCACTCGGTGTTCGATGCGATGGAGCAGATGCGAGCGGCGAGCGACGCGCCCGATGCCAACTCGCCACCCGATCTCCAGTACCGCTACTACTCGCGGATTGTCCAACTGGCGGTAATCGGTAACGACGCCACCGCGGTAAAAACCGCGTTGGCTCCTCTGGAAGCACTGGGGCGCAGCGGCCGATGCGCGCCGTGTGAGCCGCAGACGTCGCTGGTGCGTGCGCAGCTGGCCATGTGGGATGGCGACGACATCCGCGCGCAGCGGGAGGTGGAGCGCGCCGCGACGCTGATCGGAGATCAGAAATCCGAGCTGCGCATACAACTGGCGACCGCCCAGGCGCGCCTGGCGGAGAAGGACAACCGGCTGGCCGATGCCATCGGTCACGCGGTCGAAGCGCTTGAGCTGTCCGAGCAGTTGAGCTATCCCGCAATCCGTGCCGACACCCTCAACTCGCTGGTCAGCCTCAACGCCAACCTCGGCTATATCGACCGTGCGCAAGCCTACGCGGAAGAGGGGATCGCGCTGGCGCGGCAGATCGGCTTCGACGAAGTACTCGGGTTCCTGTGGCTCAACCAGGGCAACATCTATTCGATCACCGGCGATCTGGGACGGCAGTTCGCAGCGTTGAACGGTGCGCTGGCGATCGCCGGCGGCGACCCGGGACTGGCCCGGATCGAGATCATCACCCGCTCCAACCTCGCCGATTACCACCTCAAGACAGAGGACTACGACGCGGCGCTGGAGCAGGCGCGCAAGGCCCTCGCACTGGCGGGTCGGCACGACGACCGTCACGGCACGGTGGTGTCGTCGGCCAACATCGGACTCGCCCTTGCCGGGCTGGGCAGGGTCGATGAGGGCGTCGCGGCGCTGCGCGAGTCGATCGCGCTGGCCGAACAGATCGACCACAAGGGGTACGTGTCCGGCATCACGGCCGAGCTGGTGCGGGTGCTGGAAGGTGCGGGCCGCTACCGCGAGGCGCTGGACGCTATCCACCGCATTGCCGAAGTGGAGGCCGACGTCACCCGTCAGGAGCGTGAGCGCGCGGTGCTGGAGGTGCAGGAACGCTATGCCACCGAGCGCAAGAACCGCGAAATCGCCCGGCTGGAAGCTGAAAATCGCGCACGCGCGGCCGAAGTGGCTGCACGCAGCCTGCGCCAGCGGCTGTGGGCCGCGCTGGCGATGGTGTTCGCACTGTCGGCGGCGCTGTTGGTGCAGTGGCTGATACGCAGCAGGCGCAACAACAAGCACCTGCGCGCGGCCAACGCCAATCTGGCCGAGGAGAGTAGCCACGATCCGTTGACTGGTGCGTTCAACCGCCGCCATTTCGAGCAGCAGATGGTGCGGATCGGTGACGACCACGAAACGGTCGTGGGACTGATGGTGCTCGACATCGACCACTTCAAGCAGGTCAACGACCGCTTTGGACACGACGCCGGAGATGCCGTGCTGGTGGAACTGGTGCGCCGGTTGGAAGGGGTGTTGCGAAGCCAGGACAGCGTGGTCCGCTGGGGTGGAGAAGAGTTCGTGCTGATGCTGCCGGGCACCGCTGGCGTTGGGCTGGAAACACTGGCCATGCGCGTGTTGCAGGCGGTTGGCGGAGTGCCGATGCAGTATGCGGGCCGTCCGCTGCCCGTGACTGCGTCGGTCGGTACGGCCGCCCATCCGGTGGTGCCGGGTCAGGCGTGGGAGGACGCGCTGCGTCTGGCGGACGCGGCGATGTACGTGGCCAAGCAGACCGGCCGCAACCGCGCCGTGCTGGTCACGGTGGATCCGGATGCCACGGATGCACTGGCCGTCGCGACGGCGCAGTTGGAGATGGCGCGGGGCGGTGGCCAGCATCCCGCAGTGCGGGTGATCGAGGGGCCCTCGCAGCCCCTGCTGCCGGTCCGGGTAGCCGTCGGCTGACGGCGCCTACTTCTCGACGAACGCGCGCTCGAACACGTACTGCCCGGGAGTGCCGATGCGCGGCGCGGCGCTGAAGCCGCGTCCATCCAGCAACGCACGGAAGTCGGCCAACATCTGCGGGCTGCCGCAGATCATCGCGCGGTCGTGCTCCGGGTCCAGCGCCTCGATGCCGAGGTGCTGCATCATCTGGCCGGTCGCCATCATGTCGGTCATGCGGCCACGGTGGTCGCGGCCCTCGTAAGTGAAAGCCTCGCGGGTGACGGCGGGGAAGTAGCGCAGCTTGTCGCCGATCACCTCGCCGAGGAACTCGTGGTGCGGCAGTTCCTTCTCTACATAGTCGCGATAGGCAAGGTCGCGGGCGTGGCGCACGCCCTGGCACAGGATCACACGCTCGAATCGCTCGTAGGTCTCCGGGTCCTTGATGATCGACAGCCACGGCGCGAAGCCGGTGCCGGTACCCAGCAGGTACAGGTTGCGGCCCGGGTGCAGGTCGTGGATCAGCAGGGTGCCGGTGGGCTTGCGGCCCAGCAGGATGGTGTCGCCGGGCTGGATGTGCTGCAGCCGCGAGGTCAGCGGGCCGTCCGGCACCTTGATGCTGAAGAACTCCAACTGCTCCTCCCAGTTCGCGCTGGCGATGGAATACGCGCGCAGCAGCGGCTTGCTACTGCCATCGGGCTGTTCGACCGGCAGCCCGATCATCACGAACTGGCCGTTGTCGAAACGGAAGCCCGAGTCGCGGGTGGTGGTGAAGCTGAAGTAGTCGTCGGTCCAGTGGCGGACGTCGAGCACGGTTTCGGTGCCGAAGGCGGATGACATTGCGGGGTCGGGTAGTGCGGGGAACCGCCTATTTTAGCGGACTGCCGGAATCGGGGCCGTTTGCCGCCTTCGGGCCGGTCGCGATGCCGGTGGTGGCCTCGGTGGCCGCTTGGCCCAGCGTCGGCCGGGCCTGGTCACGCTGTACGTCGCGCGCCACCGCGGCGACGGCGGCCGTGTCGATGAGGCCGAGCCCGGCAGCGTGTTGGGCGATCGCGAGGCTGTCGCGGCTGCGCAGCATGGGCACCGACGTTCCCGAGACACGCTCGATGAAGCCGTCGACCTTGAGATCCAGCGGCGAGTTCTTTTCCGGGTCGACGTCGCGGATGTAGATCGCGGCGATGCGATCGCCGAACTCGCGCGCGGCTTCGGCGTAGAGCTCGGCGTCGGCCTGCCCTGAATCGCCCAGCAGCACCCAGCGCAGTGTCGGGAAACGCCGGATCAGCGTCTTCGCCCGTTCCAGCTTGTGGCCGTGGCCCTCGGTCTTGATGAACTTGCCAGCGTCGGTACCGAGGTCACGCAGGAACATCGGTCCGAACGGAATGGCATTGAGCTCCATGAAATCCTCCAGCAGGTCGTAGAGGTTCCACGGCGAGGAGGACACATAGAAGATAGGGTGACGGCCGCTGCCATCGGCGCCGGCCTGCAGCGCCTGGTAGAGCGTGGCGGCGCCATCCAGCGGCTTGCGGGTGCGGGCGTTGTGCAGGAACGTCAGCTGGGCGGCGGTTTTCCAGTCGGTGATGGAGCTTTGCAGGATGGTGTCGTCGATGTCGGAGATGACACCGAAGCCGGCATCGGCGCGCACCTGCAACAACGGTTGCGATGTCGCGAGGGTTCCGTCGGTCAGCGTGACGGTGGCGTTTTCCCACAGGGTTTCGGAGGGCGGCGTCGAGGTGGTGATCGCGGCGGTGTAATACCCTTCATGGTCGCTGATGGCATCGGTCCCGGCACCGCGGAAGTACGCCTTCAGGGCGACCCCGGGGATCTCGTCGCTCTCGAACCGACGGTAGGTATCCAGCAGGTTGTCCCACCACGGATCAGCTTCCTGTGGGCCAGTCTGCGGTTTGTCGGCAAGCACCCGGCCGAACAGTTCGGCGCCGCGTTCGTCGGCGTAGCCCCGATACGCGGCGAGGTGGCGTGGCTGGCTGAGCCCGAGCCGCGAATCAAGCCGTCGCCATGCGGCGTCGAGGTGGTCGTCGGCGTCAATGACCAGATGCTCGATCCGCTCGCGCAGGGCGGCCGGCCAGGAATCCGGGGGCGCAGACCGGTGCATGGCTCAGCGCGGCCCGCGTTCTTCGTGCGGCTTGGCGCGGCGGTCGCGGAGCAGGGCGCTGATCACGATGGTGATGCCCAGCCCCGCGCCGATCAGGAACAGCACCAGCGCGATCGCCGGGTAGCCCAGCAGGGTCGGGCCGGCGGTGTCGACCCGCATCATCATCGCCGAGGCGATGATCAGCGCGGCGGTGACCACGCCGGCCGCGACCCGGTTGGCGATCTTCTGCAGCGCCTCCAGAATCTGCGAATTTTCGAACCCGGTGATGCGCACCTGCATGCGGTTGTCGGCCAGCAGCGACAGCACGTCGGATACCTTGCGCGGCGCCTCGCGCATCAACGCCTGTATTTCGATCAACTCACCGGCCAGATTGGTCGGCGATAGCGACTTCTTTACCCGTGCACGCATGACGTGCTCCAGGTGGCGCTCCACCACCTTCTTGACGTCAAGGTCCGGATCCAGCGCCAGGCACACCGATTCCAGGGTCAGCAGGGTTTTGCCCAACAGGCTCAGTTCCGGCGGCGTGCGCAGGCCGCAAGCGGTGGCGATGCGGGTCAGGTCCAGTACCAGCCGGCCTTCCGACAGGTTCTGCGTGCCGCTGCGGATGGCGTGGTGGGCGGCGTAGCGCGATACCAGTTGCCCGACCTCGCGCAGGTAGCTTTCCTCGTCGAAGTCCTCCAGCCGGGTGCCCATGGCGATGCTTTCGCCGGCAACCTCTTCGCCGCGTCCATCGACGGCCGCGAACAGCAACTTCAGCAGCCGGTCGCGTTGCCGGGGCGGGACGTGGGCGACCATTCCGAGGTCGAAGATCGCCAGCCGTCCGTCCGGGGTAACCAGCAGGTTGCCGGGGTGGGGGTCGGCGTGGATCTCGCCGTGGACGAACGTCTGGTCGAGGTAGCCCCGCATCAGCGCTTCGGCCAGTTCTCCCATCGGCTGCTCGGTGCGGCGCACGCCGCTGATCTCGGTGACCTTGGTCCCGGTGATCAGATCCATGGTCAGCACGCGCGCGCGGGTCAGGTCCCACACCGGGGCCGGCACCAGCAGTTCCGGATAGCCCTCGAAGTGCCGCGCGAAGCGGTCGAGGTTCTCCGCCTCCGTGCGGTAATCCAGTTCCGCCATCAGGGTCTTGCGGAACTCGTGGATCCAGTCGGCGAAGCGCAACCGGCGACCGATGTCGGTGGCGTGGTCGACCTTGCCGGCGATCGAGGCAAGTGCGTCCAGATCGGCACGGATCTGGTCCACCGCGTGCGGCCGCTGCACCTTGACCGCCACCTCGCGGCCGCCGCGCAGCGTCGCGCGGTGGACCTGCGCCAGCGACGCACAGCCCAGCGGCGTCTCGTCGAACGTTACATAGGCCTGGCTGAGCCGCACGCCGAGCGCATCCTCGACGGCCTGGCGGATCACCGGGAAGTCGAGCGGGGCGACGTGGTCCTGCATGCGTTCCAGCGCCAGCAGGTACTCCGGCGGAACCATGTCGGGGCGAGTCGAAAGGGCCTGCCCGATCTTCACGAATGTGGGGCCAAGTGCCTCCAGGTCGTTGACGAACTGCTCGGGCTTGCCGTCGGTCGGTATCGAGACATCATGCTCGACGGTCGCCGCGTCCAGATCGAGTCCGTTGAACACGCCGGCATTGCGGTACTTGAGCAGGAACTGCAGGATCTTCGCGGTTCGCGCCATGCCGCTTTGTGGCGTGTAGTCGTCTTTTACCCGGGCGTCGTATCCGTCACCCACGGGGCTGGAGTCAGTGGCGTCGGTGGCATCGGTTGGATTCATCTCGCTCTGTACTCTGCATTCCACGGGAGTCCCTGCAGCCTAGACGCAGGCGCGTCAACGCCGCTTCACTGCCGGTGCGGCACCATGCCCGCATGGCGACTGACGACACCGGCAGCGGCACGTTGTGGACCATCGGCCATTCCACGCGGCCGTGGGACGTGTTCCTGGGGATGCTTCACGACGCCCGCATCGGGACGCTGGTGGATGTGCGGCGGTTTGCCGGATCGCGTCGCAACCCGCAGTTCTCCGGCGAGACGATGGCGCGCGAACTGCCGATCGCCGGCATCGAATACGTCGCCGAAACCGATCTCGGCGGCCGGCGCAAGGCCGATCCCGACACCCACAACACCGCATGGCGCAACGCCAGTTTTCGGGGGTACGCCGACTACATGGAGACGCCGCCCTGGCAAACCGCGCGCGATCGGCTGGCAGGGCGGGCGGAGCACGCGCGCGTCGCGATCATGTGCGCCGAGGCCCTGTGGTGGCAGTGTCACCGGGGGCTGATCTCCGATGACTTCAAGGTGCATGGCTGGGAAGTGATCCACCTGATGGCGCCAGGCAAGCAGGACGTCCACCCGTACACCTCCGCCGCCCGGATCGTCGACGGCAAGCTGGACTACTCCGCCCCGGAGCCGCCACAGCCGTCGCTGTTCTGACGTCCTGTCACCGCGTCTTGCTGCGCGTCTGCGCGCTAGTTCTTTCCCTGCGTCCGGGCGTCCAGGTTTGCCTGATGGAGTTCGGGTGCTTCCGACTCGGTGCCGGTGCGACCGACCCGCACGGCGTCGTCATCCAGCGGATCACTGATCCGGCCGGAGCTGGAGAATCCGCTGCCGACCTGATTGTTGCCACTGCGGACTGCTTCGCCTCGGGGACCGAACGATGCAAGTCCGTTGTCGACCCGGATCCGGTTCTCGATGTCCTTGACTCCGCGCACGGCATCGGCGAGATCCTCGGCGATGTGTTTCATCCGCCGCTCCGGCACTTCCCCGGTCAGGGTCACCACGCCACCTTCGACTATCAGCAGGATTTCGGTGGCGTCCAGCTCGTGATGGTCGGTCATTCGCGAAATCAATTCGTCGACGATGCTTTGGTCGGAACGGGTGTAGTTGCGCGGACCACGGCCACGGTGGCTGATTCCACTCGAAACGCGGCCGGTATCGGCGTTGGACGATCCACCCCGGCCTTTACCGCTCTGCGCATGGCGACCCTGGCTCTCGCCGTAGCCGCCTTGGGTGAAGTCGCCGTAGCCGCCCTGGCCGCGGTATCCGAATGAGTCGTCGCGTTGGCGTTCGCCCCATTGGCGGTCCGTCAGTGAATGCAGGTCGTGATAATCGCGCTCGGCCGGGACGTCCTGACGTTGGTGGCGCGGTGCGTCGTGCTGGTGGTCGCGCGGGGCGCGCGGGTTTCCACGTTTCATTTCGTGTCTCCACAGACGGGAGGATCGACCGTATTCCCCCTCGCGTTAGCGTCGCGCCAATCCAGACGCGGGAGATCGCGAGCGTCGGGTCTGCCCCAGTCAAATTGATGAACGCGTGGACACCAATGTTTTTATCCCTTCCGGCTCACGGTTGCATAACCACGACCGGTGTCTGCTTGCCCCATGACGCAACACCCGCCGGTACGCCGGCCTCCCTCCCCAAGGAGTACACCGTGAAAAACCCGAACGAACAGAATGCTCCACGCCAGGGCACCGGCCAGGACAAGCAGCATCAGCAGGCACAGGGCCAATCCAAAAACCAGCAGCAGGACCAGGGACAGCAGACCCGCGCACAGCAGCAGGACAACCAGAGCAGCAACCAGGACAACCAGCGTCAGCAGGGACGCGACCAGCAACGTTGAACGCAATGCGCCAGGAGTGAACCCGGCGCATGAGTGACATTCAACAGGCGCCTCGGCCTTTCGACCGGGGCGTTGTTGTGAGAGGTGGTCCGACTGGAGCGTGTAATGAGCGCAGCACTTCAACAGCAACTTTCAACAGACGCCGCCGGGACGGTGTTTCTCGTCGCCGGTCAGGCTGGCGCCGATAGCATTGATCATGGCGCGCAGACCCGGCGCGACCTGGGACGCCGTCTTGCCGCGCTGATGGGCTATGCCTTCGGCGGCGATCACCGGGCGGGCGCGGCGAAGCAAGGCCCCGCCTATTTCATTCCGTCCGACACCCTGCTTGATGGGGAGGCGCGTGCGCTCGGCATCCGCGACGAGCGGGACCTGTTCGGCGGCGTCGTGCCGCATGTATTCATGACCACCAAGACGATCAGCCACCCGGTGATCGGTCCCGCGGCCCGGGTTCCCGAAGGCTGGTCGCACACGCTTGGCGAAAGGATCGATCGTGCGACATTGCCCGGCTATTCGGCGTTCACCCCGGAGGATGCGCAGCGCGCCGGTGAACGGCTGTTGAGCCTGGGCGACATCCGCATCAAGAACGGCGACGGCATCGGCGGCACCGGTCAGGTTGTCGTGTCCGACCACCAGCAACTGGCCGACGCGATCTGCGCGCTGCAACCCGCGGACATACACCGGCATGGCGTGGTGGTCGAACATAACCTCGCCGACCCGGTGACCTACAGCATCGGCTGCCTGCGGATAGGCGAGTTAACCCTGGCCTACCACGGCACCCAGCGCGAGACCATCGACCATCAGGGGCGGGCGGTTTATGGCGGCTCGGAGCTGACCGTCGTGCGTGGGGGTTTCGACGCGCTTCTGAAACTCCCCCTGCTGCCGGAGCAACGGACCGCCATCGAGCACGCCTGCCACTATGACGAGGCGGTGGCACAGGTCTATCCGGGCTTCTTCGCATCGCGCCGCAACTATGACGTGGTGGCCGGTCACGACAGCGCCGGGGTCCGCCGCTGTGGTGTCCTGGAACAATCCTGGCGCATCGGTGGTGCCAGCCCCGCGGAACTCGCGGCGCTGATGGCGTTGCGTGCGGACCCCGCCCTGCAGCACGTACGCGCGTCCTGCCATGAGATCTATTCCGACGAGCCGCCTCCGCCTGGCGCCACCGTGCATTTTCGGGGCCATGACGCCGATGCGGGCATGTTGTGCAAGTACAGCCTGGTCGAGGAGTGCGGCATGGCCGCGGAGCGACGCGCGTTGTGAGCATCCGTCTCGACACCATCGAGATTCCGGTCGCCGACCAGCACGTGGAGGGCACGGTGTTGTCGCCGACGACCCACTTTCCCGGGGTGCTGTTCGTGCATGGCTGGGGCGGTTGCCAGGAACACGATCTCAGTCGCGCCCGCGAAGTGGCCGGCCTCGGTGCCGTCTGCCTGACATTCGACCTGCGCGGCCACGAGCAGAACGCCCGGCAATGGGAAACGGTGAACCGCGCGCAGAACCTCGCCGACCTTTGCGCCGCCTACGACTGGCTGGCCGCCGAGCCGAACGTGGACGCCAATGCCATCGCAGTGGTGGGCATCAGCTACGGCGGCTACCTCGCATCGATCCTGACCAGCATTCGCAAGGTGCGTTGGCTGGTGCTGCGCTCACCCGCGCTGTACCAGGACGAAGGGTGGGAGCTGCCCAAGCGCCAACTGCACGAGCAGACCGACCTCTACGCCTACCGCCGCAGCCGTATCAAGTGGCGCGACAACCGCGCCCTGCGCGCGGCCGCGGAGTTCACCGGCGATGCCCTGATCGTCGAGGCCGAAAAGGACGAAGTCATACCCGCGCAGGTGATCCAGAACTACGTCGCCGCCTTCCGCCAGCCGCAGTCGCTGACCTCCCGCAAGCTCGCAGGCGCCGACCACGGCCTGAGCGGGAAGAACTTCCAGAGCGACTACAACGCGGTGCTGCTGAAGTGGCTGACCGAGATGATCGTGGGTGCGCGCGCCGGAGACGCCGCCTCGCAGGTGGAGCGGCACCGGCAGGCGACCCCGCCGCCTCCGGAGCGCGACGGGCAGGGTTGAGACGGCAAGCGGGCTTTGCCTGATCTCGATCAAGGCGCGGGCCGGCCGACGGGCCGAAGCTGTCTCCACCCCGGCACCGCCGGAACCGACAGGAGCCCCCCATGCTGTTTGAAGTGGAAGACATCAGCTGCGACAAGTGCAGCGACAAGATCGAGCAGGCCATCCGTGCCGCCGACCCGACCGCGCAGATCACCGTGAAGACCGATGAGAAGCGTGTACGCGTGGAAGGCGTGCTGACCGC
>JBOHYC010000179.1:0-2624 GCA_050737755.1 Lysobacter sp. | reverse complement strand
TCGACCTGCTGGTGCGCGCGCTGTCGATGGGCAAGCTGCACCACGCGATGATGGGTACCGCCGCGGTCGCGATCGGTACCGCCGCCTCGATCCCGGGCACCCTGGTGCATGCCGCGGCCGGCGGTGGCCAGCGCGATGCGGTGCGTTTCGGCCATCCCTCCGGCACCTTGCGCGTCGGCGCGCAGGCGGTCCAGGTCGACGGCCAGTGGACGGTCACCAAGGCGGTGATGAGTCGCAGCGCGCGCGTGCTGATGGAAGGCGCGGTGCGGGTTCCGGCGGAGACGCTGCAGGACGGTTGACGCCGCCGGGTGTGCGTCCTGTTAGAGCGGGTGAAGGCTCCGCGGGAGCGCCCGCGGCAGAATGACCGGGCCTTCCCCTCCGGAGGATGTGTCATGAACACGTTCGACCAGCGCTCCAGCGCCCGTCCCGATCCCGACCCGTCGATGCTCGACATCGCCCGCTACGTGGCCGACTACAACGTCGACTCGCGCGAGGCCTTCGACACCGCCCGCTACATGCTGCTGGACTCGCTGGCCTGCGCGGCGCTGGCGATGGACCACGCCGAGTGCGTCAGGCACCTCGGTCCGCTGGTCCCCGGCGCGGACCTGAAGGGCGGCGCGCGCGTGCCGTTCACCACGCATGAACTCGACCCCGTACAGGCCGCCTACAACATCGGCGTGCAGATCCGCTGGCTCGATTTCAACGACACCTGGCTGGCGGCCGAGTGGGGCCACCCGTCCGACAACCTCGGCGCGATCCTTGCCGTCGCCGACTATCTGGGCCGCAAGGCCGAGGCTGACGGCGGCAACGCCCTGACCGTCCGCGACGTGCTCGCCCATGCCATCAAGGCCCACGAGATCCAGGGCTGCTATGCGCTGAAGAACTCCTTCAACCGGGTTGGCCTCGACCACGTGATCCTGGTCCGCCTGGCCTCCACCGCGGTCACCACCCGCATGCTCGGCGGCGACACGGATGCCATCTGGACCGCCGTTTCGCACAGCTGGATCGACAATGGCGCACTGCGGACCTATCGCCACGCCCCCAATACCGGCCCGCGCAAGAGTTGGGCGGCCGGCGACGCCTGCCGCCGCGCCGTCACCCACGCGCTGAATGCGGTCAAAGGCGAGGTCGGCTACCCGAGCGCCTTGTCTGTCCCGACCTGGGGTTTCCAGGACATCGCCTTCGACGGCAAGCCCTTCGAGTTCGAGCGCCCGTTCGGTAGCTACGTGATGGAGAACATCCTGTTCAAGATCAGCTACCCGGCCGAGTTCCACGCCCAGACCGCGGTCGAGTGCGCGATGAAGCTTCACGCTGAAGTGAAGGATCGCCTGGACGACATCGAGCGGATCGAACTGCAGACCCAAGAGGCCGGTGTCCGCATCATCGACAAGACCGGTCCGCTGGCCAACTACGCGGACCGCGACCACTGCCTGCAATACATGGTCGCCGTGCCGCTGATCTTCGGCCGCCTGACCGCCGACGACTACAGCGACGCCGTGGCCGCCGATCCTCGCATCGACCTGCTACGCGCGAAGATGGTGGTCAGCGAGAACCCGCAGTTCACCCGCGACTACTTCGACCCCGCCAAGCGCTACATCGGCAACTCGGTGCAGGTGCTCTTCACGGACGGCGGCAGCACCGGCAAGGTCTCGGTGGATTACCCGATCGGCCACCGCAAGCGCCGCGAGGAGGGCATTCCAGTATTGATGGACAAGTTCGAGAAGGCGATCAGGGGCCGGCTGCCGAAGGCGAATGCGGACCGGTTGCTGGAACTTGCCGCTCATCCCGACGAGCTCGAGACAATGCCGGTCACCGGGTTCCTCGCGCTGTTCCGGGGCTGAACCAGGCTTGAGCAGTCTCGCGGTTCAGTGGAACTTCCCGCGAATGTTAGATGCCCGTTAACATAGCCTTCACGTCTGCAAATCTAACCTGCCCCGGATGGCGTCGTACAGGCGGCCGTCTAGAACGGTAAGGAACCTCGCAGACGCGGTTTCCAATTTTGATGAACAAGGAGATACAGATGAATAAGAAGCTCCTCTGCGCCGCCCTGCTGGGTGGCCTGAGTCTGGTCGGCACCGCCAGCGCGCAGGATTTCGATGACCGCTGGTACATCACCGGCAGCGCCGGTATGAATATCCAGGACAACAACCGTGATACCCGCAACGCTCCGTTTGCGGCGATCGGTGTCGGCAAGTTCCTCAACCGGAACTGGTCGCTGGACGGCGAGCTGAACTATCAGAACCCGCAGGTCGATCGCAACCAGGACCTGAACTGGAGCCAGTACGGCATCTCGTTCGACCTGCGTCGCCACTTCATCACCGAGGGCCGTAACTGGAACCCGTACGCGTTGATGGGCCTGGGTTACCAGCGCCACGAGGAAGAGTTCGACAACTTCCCGAGCCCGAACTCCCCGGGCGAGCGTGAAGGCGGCGACATCGCCGGCAAGCTCGGCTTCGGTGTCCAGGGTGACGTTGGTCGCGTTGCGATCCGTACCGAGCTGGCCTACCGCATCGACGCCGATGACGACAGCGTCGGCGCGTTCATGACCGACGACGTGCCGCGCGACGACGGTGCCGACTGGTTCGGCGACGTGCTGGCCTCGGTCGGCGTGGTCGTGCCGCTGG
>JBOHYC010000178.1:0-8793 GCA_050737755.1 Lysobacter sp. | reverse complement strand
TCCTCGACCGCATGCGCGGCGTGGCGGATCGGGTTGTGCACCGACTGCCCGCACTGGTGGCAGAACTCGCCCTGCAACGTGGTGTCGCAGTTCTCGCAGCGGGTTGGATTGGCGTGGGCGTCGTGTTGGCTCGCGGCGTCGCTCATCGTGGCTTGTGTTCCGTGGGCCGTCACCGGCGAGCGGCTAAGATAGCGGGCCGCCATGACCCGGCGCCAGCGCCCGACACCGGTTCGGCGGCGCGGCCGCAGTCGTGCGAACCGGTCGTCCGATGTCTTCCTCCCCTGCGGTGCCCGCGTCGCCGCCGCGCCCGCCCAACGAACCGCGCCTGTCAAAAGAGGTCCGCCGCACCGGCGTGCTCGCCGCGCCGCTGGTGCTCGGCCACCTGTCTACCGGGCTGATCGGCTTCGTCGACGCGGTGATCGCCGGCCACCACGGCACCGAGACGCTGGCCGCGGTGTCGGTCGGCACCGCGCTGTTCTGGCTGCCTATGATGGTGCCGATGGGCACGCTGATGTCGTTGCCGCCGGCGGTGTCGCAACTCGACGGCGCCGGGCGCCGCGACGAAGTCGGTGCGCTGTTCCGGCAGGCGCTGTGGCTGTCGGCGCTGCTGGGGATCGCACTGTTCGGCTTCATGACCGCGGCGGTTTACGCGCTGGGGCCGATGGGGATCGCGCCGGAAATCGTGCCCGGCGCCAGCGACTTCCTGCGCGGCATCCGCTGGGGCGTGCCGGCGCTGACCCTGTACCTGTGCATGCGCTATCTCTGCGACGGCCTGCACTTCACCCTGCCGACCATGCTGTTCGGTTTCGGCGGCTTGCTGTTGCTGGTGCCGCTGGGCTATGCGCTGGCCTATGGTCTGTTCGGCATGCCCGAACGCGGCGCCGGCGGGCTCGGCATCGCCTCGGCAGTGATGCTGTGGGGGCAGGCGATCGCGTTCGCGCTGTACCTGCGGCGGGCGCGACGGTTTGCCGGGCTGCGGCTGTTCGCGCGCTTCGATCCACCGCATTGGCCGGCCATCCGCGGGTTGCTCGCGACCGGCCTGCCGATCGGCGTGACCGTGGCGATGGAGGGCGGCCTGTTCGTCACCACCGCGCTGCTGATAGGCCGGCTCGGCGAGATCCCGGCGGCGGCGCACCAGATCGCGATCAACGTCGCCAGCCTGTGTTTCATGATCCCGGTGGGGTTGGCCGAGGCGACCACGGTGCGGGTCGGCCATGCATTGGGTCGGGGTGATGGCGGCGGCGTGCGCCGGGCCGCGAACGCCGGTTACGTGATCGTGCTCGGCACCCAGACGCTGTCGGCACTGGTATTGCTGCTGGGCAACGAATGGATCGTCGGCTTCTATACCGATGACGTGGTGGTCGCGACGTTGGCGGCGTCGCTGCTGCTGTTTGCCGCGGCGTTCCAGTTCCCCGATGGCGTGCAGGTGTTGTCGGCCGGCGCGCTGCGCGGGCTCGGCGACACCCGCGTGCCGATGTTGCTGGCGGTGCTGGCGTACTGGGCGGTGGGGATGCCGCTGGGAGGTGTGCTCGGCCTCGGCTGGGGCGGCCTGGTCGCCCCGATGGGGCCGCGTGGGATGTGGCTCGGCCTGATCGCCGGCCTGCTGGTGGCGGCGGTGTTGCTGGGGTCGCGGTTCTGGCGGTCCAGCCGTCCGGCGCGGTTGCAGCGGCTGCTGAACGCGCGCCCGCTTGACCGCACGCCCGACGCCACCCGGGTGACCAATGACGGATGATTCACCACGGCCCAGCCGGTAGGCTGTGGAATCGAAACGGAGTTGTAAAAAATGAACCAGCCCCCGCGTCGCGGACCCATTGCCCGCTTCTTCATCGGCTTGTGGGACGCGATGAACTTCACCCGCCGGTTGATCTTCAACCTGGTGTTCTTCGTCCTGCTGATCCTGTTCCTGGCCATCCTCGGCGCCGGTGACCGGGTCGAGCCGCTGCTCGATCGCACCACTCTGGTGATCGCTCCGGAAGGCGCGCTGGTCGAGCAGTACAGCGTCGACCCCGCGACCCGCGCGCTGGCACGGGCGATGGGCGACAAGAGCGGCGAGGTGCAATTGCGCGACCTGGTGCGGGCGCTGGACACGGCCGCCACCGACAAGCGGATCGAGCGCGTGGTACTGCAGCTCGACAAGCTGGGCGGCGGTGGCATGGCCAGCCGTCGCGAGGTCGCCGCCGCGGTGGCGCGCCTGCGCGAGAGTGGCAAGCAGGTGCTGGCGTTCTCCGAAATGATGGGACAACAGCAGTACCTCATGGCCGCGCAGGCCAACGAGGTTTACCTCGATCCGATGGGCGGCCTGATGCTGGAAGGTCTCGGCCGCTATCGCCAGTACTACCGCGAAGGCCTGCAGGACAAGCTCGGCGTCGACGTGCACCTGTTCAAGGTCGGCGAGTACAAGTCGGCGGCCGAACCATTCGTGCTCGATGAGGCCTCGCCGGAGTCGAAGCAGGCCGACCTGTACTGGATGAATGATCTGTGGAACCGCTACCTCGCTGACGTCGGCAAGGCGCGCGGGATCGCGCCGGCGACGATCGCCGCCGACATCGACCAGTTGCCGGCCGGGATTGCGGCGGTCAATGGCGACCTGGCGCAGTACGCGTTGCAGCACAAGCTGGTGGATGCGCTGAAGACGCGTGGCCAGGTCAATGAAATGCTGGTCGAGCGCGGTGTCGCCGATGTCGACGCCGATGGCGGCTTCCGCCAGGTCTCGCTGGACGGTTACCTCGCCCATCTCGACGGTGCGCTGAAGATGGCTGCCGATACTCGGCCGCAGGTGGCGGTGGTGGTCGCGGCCGGTTCGATCACCGGTGGCGAACAGCCCCCGGGCACGATCGGCGGCGAGTCGACCTCGGCGCTGCTGCGCCAGGCGCGCGACGACAACAACGTCAAGGCGGTGGTGCTGCGCGTCGACTCACCCGGTGGAGAAGTGTTCGCTTCCGAGCAGATCCGCCGCGAGGTGGTTGCGCTGCAGGAGGCCGGCAAGCCGGTGGTGGTGTCGATGGGTGACCTGGCCGCATCCGGTGGGTACTGGATCAGCATGGACGCCGACCGCATCTACGCCGACCCGTCGACGATCACCGGATCGATCGGCATCTTCGGCATGTTCCCGACCATCCCGCGCGCGCTCGACAAGATCGGCGTCGGCACCGATGGCGTCGGCACCACACGCTTTGCCGGTGCCTTCGACATCACCCGCACACTCGACCCGGCGGTCGGCCAGGTCATCCAGTCGGTGATCGAGAAGGGCTACCGCGACTTCATCGGCAAGGTTGCCGGTGCACGCGAGCAACCGGTGGAGAGTATCGACAAGATCGCCCGCGGCCGGGTCTGGAGCGGTGCGCAGGCCAAGGCCCGTGGACTGGTCGACGAACTGGGCGGCATCCGTCCCGCGATCGCCGACGCCGCCAAGCGTGCCGAACTCGGCGAGTCCGGTGACTACGCGGTGCGCTACGTCGAGAAGGCGGCCTCACCGTTCGAGCAGTTCTTCACCGGCTTCGCGCAGAGCCGCGTCGGCGCAAACCTGCTGGGCGACTCCGCGCTCGCCCGCGAGCTGGTTGCCAAGGCGCTGCCACAGACCCGGGCCGACATGGCGCTGCTGGAAGGCGCGATCACCCCGGTTGCCGGCGTACCGGTGAAGGCGCTGGCCTACTGCTTCTGCAGCCTGCAGTAAGACCGATTAAAAATGTGACGACGCCCCGTCTGACGGGGCGTCGTCTTTTGGATCTCGCCGATCTCCGCGAATGTAGGAGCGACGTAAGTCGCGACCGCACGACGCAACCGGGCATCAGTGGAATCGCGACTCACGTCGCTCCTACATCGAAGCCTGACCTCCGCCGCGCAAACGCCACCGGCTCGCAGCTCCTGAGCCGCCGCCAGCCGCCCTCAGCCGCCTGCTGCCTCGATCGCCGCACGTTGCGACTCGGCCGCCTTCTGCATGTCTCCTTCCACCGCCTTGGCCTTGTCCAGCGGCTCCTGTATCGCATCGCGCAGTTCGGTGGCGCTTGCCTGCGGTTCCACCGGGCGTTCCGGGTCGGGCGGGGTCGGCTTGCTGCAGGCGCACAGCACCAGCAGTGCGGCGATCAGGACCAGGCTTCGCGACATCACGGCATCCTCCGATAGGCTCGGGGCTATGCTACCCCGGGTATCGACAGGAGCAGGCATGGACCCCAAACGCTGGCGGCTGGACGGACAACTGGCACTGGTAACCGGCGGCAGCGCCGGCATCGGCCGGGCGATCGCGCGCGAACTGCTCGGCTTCGGCGCCGACGTGTTGCTGGCCGCGCGTGATACCGCCGGCCTCGACGATGCCCGCGCCGAGTTGCTGGAGGATTTCCCCGAGCGCGAAGTGCAATGTTTCGCGTGCGACGTCGGCATCGAGGACCAGCGTCGCGAGCTGCTCGACTGGGTCGAGGATTTCGGCGAGGGCCTGCACATCCTGGTCAACAACGCCGGGGCCAACCTCAGCAAGCCGAGCACCGATTACGGCGACGAAGAGTGGCGACAGATCTTCGAGGTCAACCTGTTCGCCGCGTTCGAGCTGTCGCGCTACCTGCATCCGTTGCTGACCCGCCACGCGGCGTCGAGCATCGTCAATGTCGGCAGCGTGTCCGGCCTGACCCACGTGCGTACCGGCGCGCCGTACGGCATGAGCAAGGCCGCGATGCACCAGATGACCCGCAACCTCGCCGTCGAATGGGCCGAGGACGGTATCCGGGTCAATGCGGTGGCGCCGTGGTACATCCGCACCCGCCGTACTTCCAGCAAGCTGGCCGATCCCGACTACCTCGACGAGGTACTGCTGCGTACGCCGCTGGGACGCATCGGCGAGCCGGAGGAGGTCGCCGCCGCGGTCGCGTTCCTGTGCCTGCCGGCGGCGGGCTACGTCACCGGCGAATGCATCGCGGTTGACGGCGGGTTTTTGCGCTACGGGTTCTGAGCGCCGCGAGCGCTCAGTCGCAGGTGCTGTGGGCGACGATCGTGCGGATGCGCTCCAGTTCCGCCGCCGCCGCGTCCGGGTCCTGCGCGCGGTCGAACTCGACGATCGCTTCGCTGCGGATCAGGTGGTCGCGCCAGCTCTCGCACAGCGCGGCCTCCGGCACCGGCTGGCAGAAGTCCGACACCACCATGCAGGCCGCGCCCGCACCCTGGGCCGGGTCGCCGCCAAGGCCGGTGGTCTGCATCGGCGCGCAACGCTGCGCCGGGGTGGTGCTGTCGCTGAAGTACTCGTCGCGGTTCCAGGTCTTGCAGGCGAACAGCGGGGGCGGCGGCGTGCGCTCGGCCAGCGGGATGGGCGCATCGGACGGCATCCCCGGTGGCGGTGCTTCGATCACGACGGGGGCGGGCGTCGGCTCGGCCGGGGTGGGCGCTGCCGGCTCGGGTGGCGGGGTCGCGGGTTCAACCGGTGGCGTATATGGCGGCGGCGCGGCGGTCTCGATTACCCGGCGCTCCTGCCGGCTGCCCTTGGGGCAACGCACGTCGTTCTGCACCGTGACCGCGCCGCTGGCATCGGTGCAGCGGTAGATCACCACCGCGTCCTGGGCGGCCGCGGGAGCGGCGAATCCGAGCGCGAGGGCGACGATTGGCAGGCACGTCCAGATGCGCGCGATTGCACCGCGCGATCGGCCATGGCGTGCCACGGATTTGGTCGTCGCCATCGTCATCACCCCGTGCATTCGCGGCCCAGCCGCGCGTTGATGCGGTCCTGCTCGGCGTCGATCTGCGTGCGCTCGCTCTGCAGTGCGCTGTTGTAGCGCCGGCCGAGTTCCCAGTGGCGGTCGCGCAGGCGCTGGCAGACTTCGGCCGGCGGCAACTGCTGGCAGGTGTCGCGGATCCAGGTGCCGGGCGTGTAGGCAAGGCCAACGGCCGGCGGCAGTTCGGGCGCGCGTTGCGGATCGCCCGGTGGTGGCGGATTCGGCCGGCCGATGCCGTCGAACACCAGGTCGTTGCCGAGGTGGTCGCTGCGGCTGGCGGGCCGGGCCGGCACGTTGATCGGCGGCCGGCGCGGGTAGGCATACGGCGGCCGCGCCGGGTAGCCCAGCGACCACAGCGGCACCCAGCGCGGATTGCCGGCGGGACTGTCGCTGGTATAGGTCTCGCCGTCGGCGGTGGTGCATTCGTAGAGCGGCGCCGGACGCTCGACCACTACGACGCGGGTGACGATCTTCTCCGGGCCGGGCGCGGCTGGTGCCGGCGGCGCGGGTGTCGGTGTCGGGCGCGGGGGCGGGTCTTTCGGGCGTTGCATTTCGATCGCCTGCTGACGCTCGCCGTTCCTGCACGGTGTGTCGCGCAGCGCCAGTGCGCCGTCGGCACCGGTGCAGCGATAGATCGTGACCTGCTGCGGTCGTGTGTCGGCCGATCCCATCGGGAGCAGGAGCAGCAGGGCGAGCAGTGGCGGCAGGCGAGCGCGCATGCCGTCATCTTGCACCGGCTTCAGTCGGCGCGGGTGAACCTGCAACGATCAGGACCGCAGGGTGGCGCCGCTGCGCGCATCGCGGATGCGGGTCGGGTTCGACAACTCGCCGGTGTCGCCTTCGACGATCGCGTCGACGGCATCGCGCAGGGCCGGGTCGAAGGCATCGAGCCGCCGCGGCGGCTCGGCGCCGGCGGGGTTGGCGCTGGTCGACACCAGTGGGCCGCCGAACGCGGTGCACAGTGCGACGACGGTCGGGTGCGCGCTGACCCGCACCGCGACGCCGCTGTGGTCGCCGGTGATCCAGGGGGGCACCCGTGCGGAGGCCGGGATGATCCAGGTGTTGGGACCGGGCCAGGAAACGCGTACCTCAGCCTGGCGCTCGGGCGGCAGGGCGTCCCAGTCGAGCAGGCCATCGAGGTGGGCGAGATCGCCCGCGATCAGGATCAGGCCCTTGTCGACCGGGCGTTGCTTGATCGCGAGCAGGCGAGTCACCGCGGTTTCATCGAACGGATCGCAGCCCAGTCCCCAGACCGCCTCGGTCGGATAGGCGATGACGCCGCCGCGGCGCAGGGCGGCGAGCGCGGTGGAGACATGGGTGGAAGCGGACATGTGGGGAAGCATAGCGCCACGGTCAAACGCGCGGCGTGTCGTGACGCGGAGTGTAGGGGCGACGTAAGTCGCGAAGTCCTCGGGAGTCAATGTGCGACTCAGGCTCAATGCCCGAGGAAATGCGGTGGCGAATGCGAGGGCCCTGCGCGCAGCATGCGATGCGACAGCAGGGAAATCGCGACTTACGTCGCTCCTGCAAAGGCGTGCTACCCGGTTTTTTTGGCGACTTTTTTCGCGGCTTTCTTCGCAGCGGCTTTCTTGGTTGCTTTCTTGGCGGCCTTCTTCGCCGGCGCCTTCTTCGCGACCTTCTTCACCGTGGCCTTCTTGGCCACTTTCTTGGCCGGCGCCTTCTTGCCGAAGCCCTTGCGCATCGGCTTGCCGGTTTCCTCCATCAGCTGGACGACTTCCTCCAGCGTCAGCGAGGCCGGCTCGCGATCCTTCGGGATCTTGCCGTTGAGCTTGCCGTCGCTGAGGTACGGGCCATAGCGACCGTTGAGGACCTGGATGTCGCTGCCGTCGAATTCCTTGATGATCCGGTTGCGGGCGATCTCCTCCTTCTCCTCGATCAGGAACACCGCGCGATCCAAGTCGATCTTGTACGGGTCGTCCTCCTTCTTCAGCGACGCATACACGCTGCCGCGCTTGGCGAACGGGCCGAACCGGCCGATGCCGACGCTGACGTCCTCGCCGTTGTGCTGGCCCAGCGCGCGCGGCATCTGGAACAGCTCCAGCGCGGCTTCGAGGCTGATCGAATAGATGCTCTGGCCCGGCTGCAGCGAGGCGAATTTCGGCTTCTCCTCGTCCTCGACCGTGCCCATCTGCACCAGCGGGCCGTACTTGCCGATGCGGGCGCTGACCGGGCGGCCGCTGGCCGGGTCGTTGCCGAGGATGCGCACGCTGCCGGCGTCGACCTTGTCCAGTGATTCCTTCTTGTCCTCGACCAGCTCGTGGAATGGCGCCCAGAAGCGCTTCATCAGCGGCACCCAGGCTTCCTCACCGCGCGACACCGCGTCGAGGTCGTCTTCCAGTTTGGCGGTGAAGTCGTAGTCGACGTAGCGGGTGAAGTGCGACGACAGGAACTTGCTGACCGCGCGGCCGACATCGGTCGGGCGGAAGCGGCGGCTGTCGAGTTCAACGTACTTGCGGAACAGCAACGTCGCGATGATCGAGGCGTAGGTCGACGGCCGGCCGATCCCGTATTCCTCAAGCGTCTTCACCAGCGACGCTTCGGAGAACCGCGGCGGTGGCTCGGTGAAATGCTGGTCGGCGTGGATGCGGTCGAGCGGGATGCGATCGCCGGTCTTCATCGCCGGCAGCTTGCGACCTTCGTCGTCGGCATCGGCGGCCTTGGCGTCCTTGCCTTCCTCGTAGACGGCGAGGAAGCCGGGGTAGACCACGGTGGTACCGGACACGCGGAAGCTGTGTTCGCTGCCGGCAGCGAGGTCGACCGACACCGTGTTGAGTGTCGCCGGGACCATCTGGCTGGCAACGGCGCGCTTCCAGATCAGTTCGTACAGGCGCCGGGCGTCGTCTTCGAGGAAGCGCGAGACTTGCGCCGGGGTGCGCAGCGCCGAGGTCGGACGTACTGCCTCGTGGGCTTCCTGCGCGTTCTTCGATTTGGACTTGTAGGTGACCGGCTGGTCCGGCACCGAGCGGGTGCCGTAGTCGCGCGCGATCACGTCGCGGATTTCGCTGACCGCCTCGACCGACAGGTTGACCGAGTCGGTACGCATGTAGCTGATCAGGCCGACCGTGCCCTCGTCGCCGAG
>JBOHYC010000177.1:0-6503 GCA_050737755.1 Lysobacter sp. | reverse complement strand
CGCTGGAGACCGGCGACTTCGTGATGGTGGCCGGCTATCCCGGCCGCACCGCCCGCTACGCGCTGGCCGCCGAGTTCGACGAGACCGCGCAGTGGACCTACCCGACCGTCAAGGCGCATTACGAGGACCTGGTCGAGCTGGTCGAGACCGCCGGTGCGAAGGACGAGGACATCAAGGTCAAGTACGCCAGCACCGTGCGCGGCTGGCACAACGCGATGAAGAACTACGGCGGGCAGCTTGAAGGCTTCGAGCGGATCGACGCCAGCAAAGCCAAGCACGACGAGGAAGCCGCCGTGTTGGCGTGGGCGCGCGGGCAGGGCGCCGAAGGCGAAGCCGCGCTGGCCGCACACGCCAGGTTGCTCGAACTCCATGAAGCCGACAGCGCCAACCGCGAACGCGACCTGGTACTCGGCCAGCTGCGCCGCACCGGCACCATCGGCGCCGCCACCAGCCTCTACCGCCTCGCGATCGAGAAGGCCAAGCCCGACGCCGAGCGCGAGCCGGGCTACCAGCAGCGCGACCTGCCCGGTTTCGAGGGCTCGATGCGGCAGATGGACAAGCGCTATGCCGCCGCGATGGACCGGCAACTGCAGGAATACTGGCTGCGCGAATACGTGAAGCTGCCGCAGGCGCAGCGGGTGGAGGCGATCGACGCCTGGCTCGGCGGTGATGACGAGGCCTCGGTGCAGGCCGCGCTCGACAAGCTCGCCGGCACCGACCTCGGCGCGCTCGACACCCGCCTGGCGTTGCTGCAGGCCGACCGCGCCGCGTTCGAAGCCAGCGGCGATCCTGCCGTGCAGTTCGCGGTCGCAGTAGTGCCGACCCTGCTGGCGCTGGAGGTGCAGGCCGAAACCCGCGCCGGCGACGCCTTGCTGGCGCGCCCGGTATTCCTGCAGGCCGTCGCCGACTACAAGGCCAGCCAGGGCGAGTCGGTCTATCCGGACGCCAACTCCTCGCTGCGCATCACCTTCGGCAACGTGCAGGGCTACACCCGTCCCGACGGTGTGCGCCTGCCGCCGTTCACCACGCTGGAGCAGGTCGCCGCCAAGCACACCGGCGAAGAGCCGTTCGACGCCCCGCAGGCCCAGCTCGAAGCGATCGCCGCGAAGAACTACGGCGGCCTCGCGAGCGAGGACCTCGGCACCGTGCCGGTCAATTTCATGGCCGACCTCGACATCACCGGTGGCAACTCCGGCTCGCCGGTGATGAATGCGCGCGGCGAACTGGTCGGACTGGTGTTCGACATGAACTGGGAGAGCGTAGCGTCGAACTGGGTCTTCAACCCGGAGCTGACCCGGGTGATCGCGGTCGATGCGCGCTACATGCGCTGGATCATGCAGGAGGTCTTCCCGGCGCCGCAGGTGCTGCAGGAACTCGGCGTGGCGGAGCAGCCGTAACGCATGAAAATCATCCTCGCCCGCCACGGTGAAACCCCGTGGAACGCGGCCGGCCGCTACCAGGGCCAGGCCGATATCCCGCTGTCGCCAGTGGGCGAGGCACAGGCCCGTGCCCTCGGCGAGCGGTTGCGCGAGGTGCCGGTCACCCGCGCGGTCGCCTCGCCGCTGGGCCGTGCCCGGCAAACCGCGGAGTTCGCGCTTGGCGAGCGTCGCGGCATGTTGTCGACCGATCCGGGCCTCATGGAAATCGCCCACGGAACTTGGGAGGGGCTGCTCGCCAGCGAGATCGGCGAGCGCGACCCCGAGCGCCTGCAGGCCTGGCGCGACACGCCGCATGAAGTGCTGATGCCAGAAGGCGAGTCTCTGCAGCATGTATTCGACCGCGCGTGGCCCGCGTTGGCCCGTGCCGCCGAAGGGCTCGGCGACGATGACACCCTGCTGGTGGTCGCCCACGACGCGGTCAACCGGGTGCTGTTGTGCCATGTGCTCGGTATCCCGCTCGCGCGGCTGTGGACCTTCCGACAGGCGCCGACCACGCTGAACCTGCTGGAAGGCCCCACGGTCGACCGGCTGGAGGTGGTCCGCCTCAACGACTGCAGCCACCACACCGCACTGTTCGGCGAGGCCGTGCATCGGGCGCTGTAAGCGCGGATCATTGCGGTTCCGTACACCGGTTTTTCCGCATGACCCAAGCCTGCATGACCCTGGACCAGTGGCTCGCGCGCATCGAGCGCCAGCATCCCAAGTCGATCGACATGGGTCTGGAGCGTGTGCGCGAAGTCGCCGCCCGGCTTGGACTGGACCGGCCGGCCCAACACGTCATCACCGTGGGCGGCACCAACGGCAAGGGCTCGACCGTCGCTTTCATCGAGGCGATTGCGCGTGAGGCGGGTTGGCGCGTGGGTGCCTACACCTCGCCGCACCTGCTGGCGTACAACGAGCGGGTGCGGGTGGATGGCCATGACGCCTCCGACGCGGCGCTGGTCGAGGCGTTCGAGGCGATCGAAGCCGCCCGCGCCGATATCACGCTGACCTATTTCGAGTACGGCACGCTGGCCGCGCTGTGGCTGTTCGCGCGCGCTGGACTCGATTTGGCGATCCTCGAAGTCGGCCTCGGCGGGCGTCTCGACGCGACCAATATCGTGGATCCCGATGTCGCGGTGATCACCACCGTCGACCTCGACCATCAGGACTACCTCGGCGACGACCGCGAAACGATCGGTTTCGAAAAGGCCGGCATCGCGCGCAGCTGGAAGCCGCTGGTGCTCGGCGACGATGACCCCCCGTCAAGCGTGCTGCGGCACGCCTACGCGATCGGGGCATCGGCGCTGCGGATCGGCTGCGACTTTTTCATCGGCGCCGCACCGGGGGATGCCGAGCAGGACCCGCCGGCGGACGGTCACTGGCGCTGGCGCGAGACGGGTTTCCAGCTCGACCTGCCGCTGCCGAAACTCGCCGCCCCGGCGCAGTTGCGCAACGCCGCCGTCGCGATCGCCGCGTTGCGCGCGCTGGATCGTCCGCTGGCGGATGACGCGATCGCTCGAGGCATCGCCGCCGCCGACATTCCCGGACGGCTGCAGCGTTTCCAGCGCGGCGGCGTGGACGTGCTGGTCGACGTCGGCCACAACCCGCAAGCCGCGCGCGAATTGGCGTCATGGCTCCAGGCCACGCCGGTCACCGGCGCCACGCACGCGGTGTATGCGGCGCTTGGCGACAAGGACGTAGCGGGGGTCGTTGCCGCGCTGGCCCCCGCTGTCGGCCACTGGCACCTTGCCGGGCTGCCTGAGCAGGCTCCGCGCGGCGTCGATGTGGAGCAGTTCGCTGAACGACTCGCCGGCACCGCGGCCGCAACCGGAACGCGCCATGCCGACGTCGCACGCGCGCTGGAGGCAGTGCATGCGCAGGCGCGCGACGGCGACCGCATCCTCGTGTTCGGCTCCTTCCACACCGCGGCGGCTGCCTTGCGCTGGCTGGCTTGACCGCCGCTCACCCCAACGCCTGAACAGTCCACCGAGGTCGACCGGTGGGGTTGCGGCGCGGGGGTATAATTCGCGGGCACTTTCGCCGAGGCATGCGAGATCCGATGGAACCCGCCCTGAAACAGCGCCTGATCGGTGCCGCCGTGCTCGTCGCGATCGCGGTGATCTTCCTGCCGATGCTGATCAAGGGGCCGGCGCCGGAAAGCGGCGTCTCCGACGTGCCGCTTGACCTGCCTGCGCCGCCCGGTGGCGAATTCGAGACCCGTGAACTGCCGCTGGTGACGCCGGGCGCGGCACCGGGTGGAAGCGTGACTGGCCTGGGCGCCGCTGCGGTTGATCCTCCCGAGGGTGGCGAGCTTCCCACCGTCGATACCCGCACCGCCAACGGCGGCATGATGCCGGCGACTACCTCCGGCGGTGGCTACGCGGTCAGTTTCGGCAGCTACGCCAGCGCCGACGATGCCGCGCGCGTGGTCACTGCCCTGCGCGATTCGCAGCTGGCGGGTTACCAGGAAACCACCTCGGTCGACGGGCGAACCCTGTACCGGGTGCGCGTCGGGCCATTCGATTCGCGCGCGACTGCCGAGACCGCCCGTTTGCGCGCGGCCCATGTGCGCGACGACGTCGGCTCCCGGGTGGTGGCGCTGGACGCGGCTGCCGCCGAGGACGACGCCAACGCGAGCGCATCGGTATCAAAGCCTGCGCCAGCCCCGCAACCGGCGGTATCGGAGCCGGCGCCGTTGCCCGAAGACAAGCCGGCCGAAACCAAGCCCGCCAAACCGATTGCGGAAAGCAAACCCGCCGCAGCCGAGCCTGTCGCGGCCACACCGAAACCGGCCGCGGCCGGCGTCGGCTTCGCGGTACAACTGGGCGCCTTCAGCAAGGCCGCCGATGCCAACGCCCTGCGCGACCGCGCGCGCGCCGCGGGTCTCAGTGCATTCGTAGAACAGGTCAACACCGACAAGGGGCCGCTCAGCCGGGTCCAGGTCGGTCCGGTGGTCGACCGCCCCGCGGCCGAGCGGCTGAAGGCGCAGGTCGCGGCCAAACTCGGCATCAACGGCTTCGTCCATTCGCACCCGTGAGGCGTGACGCGTTTTCGCGATGAGTGCAGTCGATTGGGTCCTGCTGGCGATCGTGGGCGTCTCGGCCCTGCTGGGGCTGATGCGCGGCTTCGTCGGCGTGCTTGCATCGCTGGCGGCGTGGGTGCTGGCGGGCTGGGCGGCGTTCCGTTTCGGCGCACAGGTCGCACTGATGCTCGCCAGCGATGGTGAACCCGGACCGGGGCAACTGCTGGCCGGGTACGGATTGAGTTTCCTGGTGGTGCTGCTGGCGGTCGGTCTGGTGGGCTGGCTGGTGCGCAAGCTGGTGCATTCAGTCGGTCTGTCCGGTCTGGACCGGTTGCTCGGGCTGGTGCTCGGGTTCGCACGTGGCGTGCTGGTTGCCTGTCTGCTGGTGCTGCTCATGGGCCTGACCGAGCTGCCGCGGGCGCCGGAATGGCGCGCCTCGCCGGTGGTGCCGGTGTTCGTGCCGGGCGCGCAATGGATGCAGGGCTGGTTGCCGGACTGGGTTTCCGCCCGGGTCGATCTGCGCGGTGACTCCACCACGCCCTCGCTGGTTTCGCCGGGGATGATGTCGTCGGAAGTGATCCGGGCCACGCGTGACGTCGCCCTGCCGATGCCGGTGGAACTGCCGCTGGAAGCCGCTGCGGGGATCGCGCGCGGACTCAGTGGCAGCTCGCAGGCGCCGCAACCGATTCAAGAACCAGCGCAACCGCAGTCCCCATCGCAGCAATCCCAGCAACAACCCTTGCAACAACCCCAACCAGGATCCTGACCATGTGCGGCATCATCGGTATCGTCGGCCACAACGACGTCGCGGCCCAGCTCTACGACGCCCTCACGGTGCTGCAGCATCGCGGCCAGGATGCAGCCGGCATCGCCACCGCCGACGACGGCCGGCGACTGATGGTGCACAAGGGCAACGGGCTGGTCAGCGAAGTGTTCGACGCGCCCGCAATGCGGCTGCTGCGCGGCCAGATCGGCATCGGCCATTGCCGCTATCCCACCGCGGGAAGCGAAGGCAACGACGAGGCCCAGCCGTTCTACGTCAACTCGCCGTATGGCATCGCGCTGGCGCATAACGGCAACCTGATCAACACCGATGCGTTGCGCCGCGAGGTGTTCGAGCAGGACCGTCGCAACGTCAACACCGAGTCCGACTCGGAAGTGCTGCTCAACGTGTTCGCGCACGAGCTGGACACCCGCACGTTGACGCCGGACACCGCGTTCAAGGCGGTCGAGGGTGTGTACCGCCGCTGCGTGGGTGGCTACGCGGTGGTGGCGACCGTGCTCGGACTCGGGCTGGTGGCGTTCCGCGACCCAAACGGCATCCGCCCGCTGGTGCTGGGCAAGCGCAGCGGCCCGGCGGGTGACGAGTACGCGGTGGCGTCGGAGTCGGTGGCGTTCGACCTGACCGGGTTCGAGCGCGTGCGCGACGTAGGCCCGGGCGAGGCGGTGGTGATCACCGCCAACGGCGAGTTGCACACCCGCCAGTGCGTGCCGGCGGGCAAGCACACGCCGTGCATGTTCGAGTACGTGTATTTCGCCCGCCCCGATTCGATGATCGACGACATCTCGGTGCACAAGGCGCGCATGCGCATGGGCCAGACACTCGGCGAGAAAATCCTGCGTCTTCGCCCGGACCACGACATCGACACCGTGATCCCGATCCCCGATTCCTCGCGCGATGCCGCGCTGGAAGTGGCCGGGGTGCTTGGCATCAAATACCGCGAGGGTTTCATCAAGAACCGCTACGTCGGCCGTACCTTCATCATGCCGGGGCAGGGCCAGCGCGCGAAGTCGGTGCGACGCAAGCTCAACCCGATCCCGCTGGAGTTCCGCAACCGCGTGGTGCTGCTGGTCGACGACTCGATCGTGCGCGGCACGACTTCGAAGCAGATCGTGCAGATGGCGCGCGAGGCCGGCGCGCGTAAGGTCTACTTGGCCTCGGCCGCGCCGCCGGTGCGCCACCCGAACATCTACGGCATCGACATGCCGATCGCCGACGAACTGATCGCCTACAACCGCACCGAAGAAGAAGTGCAGGAACTGCTGGGCTGCGACTGGCT
>JBOHYC010000176.1:0-2999 GCA_050737755.1 Lysobacter sp. | reverse complement strand
TGCGGCTCTCGCTGGGCGCGCGCTCGGCGGCGACCAACTGCGACACCATCGTGCCCACGGGAAGGTTGGAGCCGATGCCTGGGCTGGAGAAAGATGCCACTGCTGCCTCCTGGAGCGCGTGGATGGGGTGGTGTCCGGGGAATGACGCTGGACTAGGGCAAGAATCGTTCCGCCGGGTCGTTGACGCGGTGGAGGCCGCGCCGGTTCCTGCTTGAAGTAACGGCCGCGATGCGCCCGGCTTTAGCCGCTGGCATCACGCGTTGGCTGTGGAATGTCGGGTGTCGGAAACAAAAAACCGGCCAGGGCAGAAGCCACTGGCCGGTTCCGTGGAGACGAGGATCTCCGGTGGAGCGGGTTGCGATCAGCGCAGCAGGCTGAGCACGCTCTGCGACGACTGGTTGGCCTGGGCCAGCATGGCGGTACCGGCCTGCTGCAGGATCTGCGTGCGCGACAGGTTCGCGGTCTCTTTGGCGTAATCGGCGTCCATGATCCGGCTGCGGGCGGCGGAGAGGTTCTCCGAACCGGTCTGCAGGTTGGTCACCACCGAGGAGAAGCGGTTCTGCACGGCACCCAGGTCGGCGCGGGCGTCGTTGACGGCCTTGAGGGCGGCGTCCATGGCGAGCATGGCGTTGTCGGCGCCTTCGGCGGTGGAGATGTTCAGGTCGGCGAAGCCGGTCGTTTCGGTCCCGGCCACGGCGGCTTCGGTGCCGGTGGTCAGGCCGGTCTGGGCCAGCACGGCTGCGCCGTCGGTGCCGCCGATCTCGATGTCATCGGCCGAGGACAGGCTCAGCGCACCGTCTTTGACCGAGGCGGTCACGCCGACGTCGGCGGCGTTGATCGCCGCAGCCAGGTCGCTGGCGCGGGTGGCGGCGTCTGCGGCGGTACCGACTTCGATGTTGGTGCCGTTGATGGTGAACGCGGTGCCGCTGAGGGCGCTGAAGGTCGCCGGGGTCGAGGCAACAGCAGTCTCGCCGTCTACGCTCGCAGCGGGCGCCGCATTGAAGCCGCCGGAGGTCGTGTATGCAGCACCACCCTCGACTTCGGCCTGGGTGAAGTCGTCACCGTCGGCGCGGGTCACCGAGAGCGAGTCGGCGCCGATGGCGGCGGCAATCGTCGCCTCGCCGCCCAGATCGAGCGAGAAGCCGTTGACTTCACCCGTGCCATCCGCTGCGAAACCGGCGGTGGCGAATGCAGCGGAAAGCGACGCGGCATCGACGGTGCCCGTCACTTCGACCGACAGTGTGTCGCCGCCACCCGCGGTGAACGTTGCGGTGAGTGTGCTTGTGCCGTCACCGCCGACCGAGTCCGTCATCGCGCCCAGCGCCAAGGTGGCGGGCGTCGCCGGCGTGCCTGCCGAAGCACCCGCTCCGGCCGGAGCAGCGCCCGCGGCGGTGGCCGGCTGGCTCACGCTCGTCCAGGTGCCCAGCGCGTCGATGTTGGCGTTGGCGATGGCATCGATGGAGATCGTCTGGCCCTGGTCGGCGCCGACTTGGAAGGCCTGCGAGGTGAAGCTGCCGTCGAGCAGGCTGGTGCCGTTGAAGTTGGTAGTCTCGGCAACGCGCGAGATTTCCGACTTCAGCTGGTCGACTTCCTTCTGCAGGGCGGCGCGATCGTCGCTGGAGTTGGTGGCATTGCGGGACTGCACGGCCAGCTCACGGATGCGCTGCAGGTTGTTGCCGATCTCGCCCAGCGCGCCTTCGGCGGTCTGCGCCAGCGAGATGCCGTCGTTGGCGTTGCGGGCGGCCTGGTCCATGCCGCGGATCTGGGTGGTGAAGCGCTCGGAGATGGCGAGGCCGGCGGCGTCGTCCTTGGCGCTGTTGATGCGCAGGCCCGAGGACAGGCGCTGGATGGTGGTGCCGAGGTCGGCGCTGTTGGCAGTCAGGTTGCGCTGCGCGTTGAGCGACATCACGTTGGTGTTGATGACAGACATTTTGAAGTCTCCTGGATTCGGAAAGTCCGGCGATTCGCGCCGGGTGGCGTTGCAGGGGCTTGCCGTGATCCGGTCCTGTCCGCTGCTGAGATGGATAACGGCCGGGGAGCGGAACGCTTTAGGCCATCTTCGAAAGTTTTTGCTTTTTCCTGCAGAGGCTGATAAGCGCGCCGGGCGGCATGCAAAAACGCCTCATCCGGTTTATCGGACGAGGCGTCGGGAACTGAAGTTCGATTGGAGACGTGCGACTACAGCTTGTTGAATAGCGACAGGCTCTGGATGCGCAGGGTCACCTGTTGTGCGGCTTCCAGTGCTGTGAGCTGCATCGTGAGCCGGGTCGCGGCTTCGGCGTAGTCGGTGTTGCGCAGGTCCGACAGTGTCGTCTCCAGTGCGAGGCTGGTAGCGCTGCGGCTTTCGGCGGCGTTGTCGAGCGAGGCCATCCGCGAGCCGGTGCTGGCACGCGCGGCGAGCAGGTGTTCCTGTGCGCTGGCCAGGTCACCGAGTGCACCATTGAGTGCGTTGGTGCGGCGTGCATCGGCTGCGGCGTTGTCGCCCGGTGCCTCCAGTGCATCGGCGATGCCGTCGAGGGTAGCGAAGATGTCGCGCTCGCCGGCCGGGGAAAGGCTGAAGCTGTCGCCCGCGGCAGGTGCACCCGAAATTTTCATCTGCACGCCGCCGGCACTGATGGTCTGGCCGCTTTGCCAAGTGCCGTTGGCGATCTCGTCGCCGCCTGCGTCAAGCACGCGGTAGGTGTCGGCGCCGGTGAATTCCACGGTGATGCCGTCGCCGTCCCACGAGGCGTGGTCGGTGACGCTGGCCGAGGACAGCACGCCGCTGCCGCTGTTGCCGGCATCGACACTGCCGCGGACGATGCCGTCACCGGTCGGCACGCGCAGGAACAACGCACTGCCGGGGTCGGTGTCGGTGATCGCGAATCCCGGTGCGACGTCGACGTCGTTGCGGCCTTCATTGCCGGCATAGGTGACGTTGCCGCCGTTATCGGTGAACGGCACCACGCCGTCGCGGGTGCCGGCGAACAGCGAGCGGCCGGCGCCGTCGCCGCGATTGG
>JBOHYC010000175.1:0-1529 GCA_050737755.1 Lysobacter sp. | reverse complement strand
CGGACTACCGCTTCGCGACCGTCAATGGCGAGTCGCTGAAGGACAAGATCGGCGATGCCGACTGGAACGCCAACGACTTCATCCCCAAGGTCGGCAAGCGTGGCGCGGCGATCATCGAGGCGCGCGGTCTGTCCTCGGCGGCCTCGGCGGCCAATGCCGCGATCGACCACATCCACGACTGGGTGCTCGGCAGCGAAGGCGAGTGGGTGACCATGGGCGTGCCGTCGGACGGTAGCTACGGTATTCCCGAGGGCGTCATCTACGGCGTGCCGGTGATCTGCAAGGACGGCGAGTACACCCGCGTCGAGGGCTTGGAGGTCGACGAATTCAGCCGCGCGGCGATGGACAAGACCCTCGCCGAGCTCGAGGAAGAGCGGGCCGGCGTCGCCCACCTGCTGTAACGACTACGAAGGCGGCTCCGGTCGCCTTCGTGCTTTCGGGTCCATTCGAGGTTGCCAATGACACAGGTTTCCAACGGCGCGCGTTTCCGCGCCGCGGTCGAACAAGAATCCCCGCTGCAGGTCATGGGCGCGATCACCGCGTATGCCGGCCTGATGGCCAAGCGCACCGGTTACAAGGCGCTGTACCTGTCCGGCGGCGGCGTGGCGGCCAATTCGCTGGGCATGCCCGACCTGGGCATCTCGACGATGGAGGACGTGCTGACCGACGCGCGCCGCATCGTCGACGCCACCGGCATGCCACTGCTGGTCGACATTGATACCGGCTGGGGCGGGGCGTTCAACATCGGCCGCACCATCCGCAACTTCGAACGCGTCGGCGTCGCCGCCGTGCACATGGAGGACCAGGTCGGCCAGAAGCGTTGTGGTCACCGGCCGGGCAAGGAAGTGGTGTCGAAAGGCGAGATGGTCGACCGGGTCAAGGCCGCGGTCGATGCGCGCAGCGACGAAGGCTTCGTGATCATGGCGCGCACCGACGCGGCCGCGGTCGAGGGCATCGATGCAGCGATCGAGCGCGCGGTGGCCTACGTCGAGGCCGGCGCCGACATGATCTTCCCGGAAGCGATGAAGTCGCTGGACGACTACCGCAAGTTCAAGGCGGCGGTGAAGGTGCCGATCCTTGCCAACCTGACCGAGTTCGGCTCTACCCCGTTCTTCACCACCGACGAACTGGCCGGCGCCAACGTCGACATCGCCCTGTACTGCTGCGGTGCGTATCGGGCGATGAACAAGGCAGCGCTGAACTTCTACGAGACGGTGCGCCGCGAAGGCACCCAGAAAAACATCATCGACACGCTGCAGACGCGCGCCGAGCTGTACGACTTCCTCGGCTACCACGAGTACGAAGAAAAGCTCGACGCGCTGTTTGCCCTCGACAAGTGACCCGCACATGGTCGGCCGACGGAGCGAACAGGTATTCGACGTCATCCCGGCGCCGGACCCCCTGTACCGTTCTCCGCCGGCACGTTCGTTTGCCCCCGACCGCGACGAGCTCGATGCGGCTCGCCACGGTCGTTGCGACACGCCGGTCGCGTCCAAGGCCAATGGTTTCCCTCTGTCCTTGAAAACGAT
>JBOHYC010000174.1:0-1650 GCA_050737755.1 Lysobacter sp. | reverse complement strand
GGCCCGGCGCCTCTTCCTGCAGGTGGAACAGGTCCTGCTGCTTGGCGATCTTGCGGTGGTCGCGCTTCTCGGCCTCTTCCAGCTGGTGCAGGTAGGCCTTGAGCTCCTTGTCGTTGAGCCAGGCGGTACCGTAGATGCGGCTCAGCATCTGGTTGTTGTGGTCGCCACGCCAATACGCGCCGGCGACCTTCATCAGCTTGAAGGCGCGCAGCTTGTCGGTACCGGGCACGTGCGGCCCGCGGCACAGGTCGGTGAACTCGCCCTGGCTGTAGAGCGACAGGTCCTCGCTGGCCGGGATCGACTCGATGATCTCGGCCTTGTAGTGCTCGCCGATACCCTTGAAGAAGGAAACCGCCTCGTCGCGCGATTTGACGCTGCGGCTGACCGGCTGCGCTTCCTTCACGATCTTCTGCATCTCGGCTTCGATCGCCGGCAGGTCCTCCGGCGTGAACGGGCGCTCGTAGGCGAAGTCGTAGTAGAAGCCGTTGTCGATCACCGGGCCGATGGTGACCTGCGCGCCCGGGAACAGGCGTTGCACGGCTTGGGCCAGCAGGTGGGCGGTGGAGTGGCGCAGGACTTCCAGCGCGTCGGGGTGCTTGTCGGTGACGATTTCGAGCGAGGCGTCGTGGTCGATGCGGAAGCCGGTGTCGACCAGCTTGCCGTCGACCTTGCCGGCCAGCGCAGCCTTGGCTAAGCCGGGGCCAATCGAGGTGGCGATATCGGCGACGGTGACCGGGTTGTCGAATTCGCGGCGGGAGCCGTCGGGGAGCGTGATCGCAATCATTGGGTATCGGGAAAGCTCATGTAGGAGCGACGTAAGTCGCGAACGCCTCGGCAGTCGTCGGGTCGTGGATATCGCGACTTACGTCGCTTCTACACCGACGGGACGTCCAGTGAGACCGCGGCCGGGATGACTGCCCTAAAACAAAAAGCGCCACGAGGGCGCCTGCGCAATGCGGAAGCCTCGGGCGGGATCAACAATGGGCGGTGGTAGTGCTCATGTCGCACGCTCGGCCGGCGCGTTGGCGCGGGCCACCCTCGAAAACGGGGCCGGCTGGATGCCGACCGACCCTGCAATAGTTGGGGACAATCCGGCGCAAGTCAACGGCGGCGCGGCTGATGGCGGTGATTCCGCAGCGGTCGCGGGGCGATTACCCCGGCCCGCGAAACAAAAACGGCCGGGGGATGCCCGGCCGTCTTCGTAACATTGTGGTGGGCGGTACAGGGTTCGAACCTGTGACCCCTACCATGTCAAGGTAGTGCTCTACCGCTGAGCTAACCGCCCTTCGCCTTGAACAACCCGGCGAGAGGGCGCGCAGTTTATCCCGCGACGCGGCCCCGGGCAATAGGTCAGGCGCCGAAACCCTGCTCTTTCAGTTTGTGCAGCTCGTCGCGGGCGGCGGCGGCCTGTTCGAACTCCAGGTCCCGCGCGTGCTGGTACATCTTCTGCTCTAGCTTCTTGATCCGGGCCGCCAGTTGCCCGGGGCTAAGCGCGGCGTATTCGGCGGCTTCCTCGGCGACCTGGCGGGCGCGGTTGCGGTTCTTGAGCGCATCCGGGTCGACCCGCGCGCCTTCCATGATGTCGACCACCGCGCGATTGATCGAGGTCGGAGTGATGCCGTGCTCGGTGTTGTACTCGACCTGCTTGGC
>JBOHYC010000173.1:0-8193 GCA_050737755.1 Lysobacter sp. | reverse complement strand
CAATCAGCCAGCGCGATGGCCGCCACTCAAACCGGCAGGGAGCGGATGCGCTGGACCAGTGCGGCGAGTTCGACATCGGACGGGGTCTCGTGGCCCATGAACCAGTGCCAGAGCTTATCGTCCTCGCAGTCCAGAAGCCGTAGGAAAACCCCGCGTTGCGATTCGGAATCGCCACGCCATTCGGTGTCGAGATAGCGACCGAACAACTGGTCCAGCTCGCGCATGCCGCGCCGCGATTTCCAGCGCAGGCGGCGCAGCTCGGCGTCGTCGGCGCCGGTCAAAGAGCCCGGCGCTCCAGCATGAGCTTCTTGGTCTCGGCGATCGCCTGCGCCGGGTTCAGCCCCTTCGGGCAGGTCCGGGTGCAGTTCATGATCGTGTGGCAGCGATACAGCTTGAACGGGTCTTCGAGGTCGTCCAGCCGGGCGCCGGTGTCCTCGTCGCGGCTGTCGACGATCCAGCGGTAGGCCTGCAACAGGATCGCCGGGCCGAGATAACGTTCGCCGTTCCACCAGTAGCTCGGGCAGCTGGTCGAGCAGCACGCGCACAGGATGCATTCGTACAGGCCATCGAGCTTCTTGCGGTCGGCCGGCGATTGCAGGCGCTCGCGGTCGGTCGGTGCCGGGGTCTGGGTGCGGATCCACGGCTTGATCGATGCGTACTGGGCGTAGAAGTGGGTCAGGTCCGGCACCAGGTCCTTGACCACGTCCATGTGCGGCAGCGGGTAGATCGGCACGTCGGCCTTGGCGCAGTCGTCGATCGCCTTGGTGCAGGCCAGCGTGTTGGTGCCGTCGATGTTCATCGCACACGAACCGCAGATGCCCTCGCGGCAGGACCGGCGGAAGGTCAGGGTCGGGTCGATCTCGTTCTTGATCTTGATCAGCGCGTCCAGGACCATCGGGCCGCAGGTCGCCATGTCCACCTCGTAGGTGTCGACGCGCGGCTTCATGCCGTCGTCGGGGCTCCAGCGATACACCTTGAAGGTGCGCGGTTGCTTCGCGCCCGGCGTCGGCCAGTGACGGCCCTGCTGGATCTGCGAGTTCTTGGGAAGGTTGAATTCGGCCACGTCTTGGACTCGCTCTTGATCAGTAAACGCGCTTCTTCGGCGGGACCACGTCGACATCCTTGCTCAACGTGTACATGTGCACCGGGCGGTAATCGATGCGGGTGTTGCCGGCCTCGTCGACCCAGCACAGGCTGTGCTTGTGCCAGTTGGCATCGTCGCGATCCGGGAAGTCGTCGCGGGCGTGTGCGCCGCGCGATTCCTTGCGGTTCTCGGCACAGACGATCGTCGCCAGCGCCTGGTCCAGCAGGTTGCGCAATTCGTAGGTCTCGACCAGGTCGGTGTTCCAGATCAGCGAGCGGTCGCTGACCTTGACGTCTTCGAACGAGGCGTGGATCTCGCGGATCCGGGCGACGCCCTCTTCCAGCGTGTCCTGGGTGCGGAACACTGCGGCATCGGCCTGCATCGCCCGCTGCATCTTGTCGCGGATCACCGCGGTCGGTGTGCTTCCGTTGGCATTGCGCAGCTTGTCCAGGCGCGCCAGCGCTTCATCGCAGGCATCGGCCGGGAGGTCGGGCTGCGGCGCGTCGGACACGATCGTCTCGGCGCAGCGGTTGGCCACCGCGCGACCGAACACCACCAGGTCGAGCAGCGAGTTGGAACCCAACCGGTTGGCACCGTGCACCGACACGCAGGCGGCCTCGCCGATCGCGTACAGGCCCGGCACCACTTCGTCCGGGTTGCCATTCTTCAGCTGCACCACTTCGCCGTGGTAGTTGGTCGGGATACCGCCCATGTTGTAGTGGACGGTCGGGATGACCGGAATGGGCTCCTTCTCGACATCGACGTTGGCGAAGATGCGCGCCGACTCGGCGATACCCGGCAGCTTCTCGTGGATGACTTCGGGGCCCAGATGGGTCAGGTCGAGCAGCATGTGGTCCTTGTGCTCGCCGACGCCGCGACCCTCGCGGATCTCCATCGTCATCGCGCGGCTGACCACGTCGCGCGAGGCGAGATCCTTGGCCGACGGCGCGTAGCGTTCCATGAAGCGCTCGCCCTGCGCATTGCGCAGGATGCCGCCTTCGCCGCGCACGCCCTCGGTGATCAGGCAGCCGGCGCCGTAGATACCGGTCGGATGGAACTGCACGAACTCCATGTCCTGCAGCGCGATGCCGGCACGCAGCGCCATGCCGCCACCGTCGCCGGTGCAGGTATGCGCCGAGGTCGCGGAGAAATACGCGCGGCCGTAGCCGCCGGTCGCCAGCACCGTGCCCTGGGCACGGAACAGATGCAGCGTGCCTTCGGCGAGGTCCAGCGCCAGCACGCCGCGGCAGGTGCCATCGGCGTCCATGATCAGGTCGAGCGCGAAGTACTCGATGAAGAACTGCGCGTCATGCGCCAGCGACTGCTGGTACAGCGTGTGCAGAATCGCGTGGCCTGTGCGGTCAGCCGCGGCGCAGGTGCGCTGCGCTGCCGGGCCTTCGCCGTACTTGGTCGTCATGCCGCCGAACGGACGCTGGTAGATCTTGCCGTCGTCGGTGCGCGAGAACGGCACGCCCTGGTGTTCGAGCTCGATGATCGCGGGGATCGCCTCGCGGCACATGTACTCGATCGCGTCCTGGTCGCCCAGCCAGTCCGATCCCTTGATGGTGTCGTAGAAGTGGTAACGCCAGTCGTCCTCGCCCATGTTGCCGAGCGCGGCGGCGACGCCACCCTGCGCGGCCACGGTGTGCGAACGGGTCGGGAATACCTTGGTTATGCAGGCGGTCTTGAGCCCCTTCTGGGCCAGGCCGAAGGTGGCGCGCAGGCCGGCGCCGCCGGCGCCGACCACCAGCATGTCGAACGTGTGCTCGGTGATCTTGTAATCAGGATTCTTGGATGCAGCGGCCATGGTCGATCAGGCTCCCAGCGAAATACGGATGACGGCGAGCACGCTGGCGAGTCCGGCGAGAGCGCAAACGAAGATGACGGCGAGCTGCGAGACAGCCGCCAGCCACGGCGTGTGGACGTAGTCCTCGACGATCACCTGCAGGCCGAGCTTGGCGTGCCAGAACGAGGCGACCAGGAATGCAACCAGCAGGATCGCGTTCCACGGCTGCGCGACGGTCGCGCGCACGATTGTGTAGTCGGCACCGATCAGCCAGACCACCAGACCGATCACGTAGAGGGTCAGGGGCAACAGCGCGATCGCGGTGATGCGCTGGTTGATGAAGTGGCCGGTACCGTCCTTGGCCGAGCCAAGCCCACGGGCGCGCTTGAGCGGCGTGCGGAGGTTGTCGTTGACCTTCATGCGCCACCCCACTGCGTCATCGCCACGATCCACACCAGCGCGGTCAGCACCAGGCTGCCGAATACCGAAATCCAGCTGTTGCGGACGAAGCTGTCGATTGCGAAGCCGAGCCCTGCGTCCTGCAGCAGGTGGCGGATACCGTTGACCAGATGGAAGGCCAGCGACCAGCTCCAGCCGAACAGAATCAGGAAGCCCAAAGGCGAACGGGCGAAGCCGCTGAAGTCGGACCACTGCTCCGGTCCCGCCGCCAGCGACATCAGCCCGCAGGCAAGCAGCAGGCTGCCGAGTACGAGGACGATCCCGGTGCCGCGATGCAGGATCGAGGTCACCATTTGCACCTGCCAGCTGTAGACCTGCAGGTGGGGTGAGAGTGGTCGCGGGGACCTGGGGCGTTCGCTGTTCGCCATGCGCTGGCTGTCTCGGCTGGGCGGCCATGGCCGCGTGGCAGGAGTGGATCTGGAAATTGTGCGGTGGATGTCAGGGCGGGATCGTTGGCTCAGAAATCGATGCAACGACCGTTCTTCTCCCAGTCGCCGAAACGGGTGGGATCGGGACCGTCCCGCCCGCCGAACTCTTCGGCGACCGGCGTATCCGCAGTTGTTGTTTCAGCGCTTCCGCCGGACTGCCCGGTCGTCGTCGCCGCACCCGCTTCGGTGGGCGTCGCGGAACCTGGGTCGGAGGTCGTTTGGCCTATCATCACAGCCATGAAGCTTAAGTCCCGCCCCCATGCATGACAAGTCGCCGGCACCGGCCCATCTGATGTTCGCGTTGCCCGGACAGCACGTTATCGCGATGGACGGACGCGATGCCGCGGCGTTCGCGCAAGCCCAATTCATGAATGATCTCAACGGCTTGCAGCCCGGTCAGTGGCACTGGAATGGCTGGCTGACACCGAAGGGCCGCGTGCTCGCATTGTTCGCTTTGCTGAAATGGTCGGAGCAGCGCATCTGGCTGTTGGTGCCCGATGCCGATGCGTTTGCGCTGGCAGACGGACTGAAGCGATTCCTGTTTCGCAGCAAGGTGACGACCGAAGTACGTGAGGACCTGAAAGTGTCCGGCGGGTTTTCTGCGCCCGTTATGGCCCGCGGCAAAGTATTCGCAGAACAGGATGACGGAGCCATCGAGCTTGATCTGGGCGCCGAAGGTGGTCCGCGGTGCTTGCGGATCGTTTCGCAGAACCCGGCGGTGGATGCCGATATCAACCGCGAAGATGCCCTCGGCGCACAATGGCGGCTGTTCGATCTCGAACACGGCCTGCCCCGCCTGCCGCCCTCGCAGGTCGAGCACTGGACGCCGCAGCAACTCTCGCTGGAGCGGCTGCACGCTTTCAGCGTCAAGAAAGGCTGCTACCCCGGGCAGGAAATCGTCGCGCGCACGCACTTCCTCGGCAAGGCGAAACGCGGGTTGGCGCTATTGGAAAGCGACGCGCCGATAGCGGTGGGGACTGAGGTCCACGGTGGCGGCGTCGTGATTGGAAGCGTGGTTGCCGATGGGGATGCTGATGGACGACACACCGCACTCGCGATCCTGTCGCTTGACCGCGACGAAGCCCAACCCCTGACCATCGCCGGCCAACCTGTCCGGGAAGCACCTTTCAAGACTGGTCTGGAGCGCTGACAGCACGCCGCCACAAAAAACGACAAATGTAGGAGCGACGCAAGTCGCGATTTCCCTTCCAATCGTCCTGTTGTAAGGCTTCGGCGATCCGAACTACCTGGTTGGATACGCGTGCCGTTACACCGCGCGCAAGCTGCGATTTCGATGAATCCAGGAAATCGCGACTTACGTCGCTCCTACAATGGAGCCGGCAAGCCGCGATGTTCGCCTTCAGCCGGCCGCCAACCGACCAGCAGCGGCGACGATGTCTTCCTCGCCGGGGATCACCAGGAACGCGGCGCCGGCCAGCGGTGTGTAGGTGTCGACGCCGACCACGCGCTGGAATGGCCGCTGGCCGTACCCGCCCTCGGCGATTGCAGTGATCACGCCTTCACCGACGCCAGCGCTGCGACGACCTTCGTCGACCACCAGGATGCGCTTGGCATTGCGCGCCTGTTCCACGATGAAGTCCTCGTTGAGCGGCACCAGCCAGCGCAAGTCGACCACCCTCGCCTTCCAGCCGTGCTTCTGTTCGATCTGGCGCGCGGCACGCAGGCTCATCGGCACGCCGTTGCCGTAGGTGAAGATCACCAGATCGTCGTTCTCCGCGTCGTACACGCGGCCTTCGCCCAGCGACATCGCCTCGCCCGGCGCGGGGAAGCTGGTCAGCCAGCCGCCGTCGCCGGCATCAAACAGGTCCTTGGTCATGTACAGCGCGATCGGTTCCAGGAACACCGCAACCCGGCCATCGACCTTCGCCAATGCGGTCAGCGTGCGCAGCATCGTCACTGCATCGTCGCCGCGCGACGGACAGCCAACCACCAGCCCCGGGATGTCACGCAAGGCGGTAATCGAGTTGTCGTTGTGGAAGTGGCCGCCGAAGCCGCGCTGGTAGCCGAGACCGGCAATGCGCACCACCATCGGATTGCGGTACTGGTCGTTGCTGAAGAACTGCAGCGATGCGGCTTCGCCGCGCAACTGGTCGCCGGCGTTGTGGAAATACGCGAGGTACTGGATCTCCGGGATCGGCAGCAGGCCGACGTTGGCGAAACCCTGCGCCATGCCGAGGATCATGGTCTCGTCGAGCAGCGTGTTGAACACCCGGCGCGGGCCGAATGCCTTCTGCAGACCACGGGTAACGGTGTAGACGCCGCCCTTCTGGGCCACGTCCTCGCCGAACAGCAACGTCTCCGGGTATTTGGCGAAGGTGTCATGCAGGGCGTTGTTGATCTGGATCGCCAGGTGGCGCGGCGCTTGCTGCTCGGGCAGCTTGTCTTCGCCACCGAACACTTCCAGTCGGCGTTGCGCATAGTCGGCGCGCTCGGCCTCTTTCTTGACCGCAGTCGGGGTGTACGGCGCCAGCGGCGCGATGACATCCTCGAGCTTGTCGAGCTTGGGCCGGTGGTCGGCCTCCTCGGCGGCGGCGAAGCAGCGCTTGCGGGTGTCTTCGTACAGCGCCAGCACCTCGTCCTTCGTCATCAGGCCCGACTGCAGTGCGATCGCCGCCGAACGCAACAGGGGATCGCCCGCTTCGACCGCGCACAGCTCCTCGATCGAGCGCCATTCGATCTCGAAATCGGTGCCGGCGTGGCCCATGATCCGGGTCGTGCGCAGGTGCAGGAAGGTCGGTCGGCGGCTCTTGCGGCAATGCTCGACTGCGCGTTGCACGTCGGCGTAGCCGTTCGCGAGATCTAGG
The DNA here is from genome assembly GCA_050737755.1 of Lysobacter sp. Classification (GTDB taxonomy): domain Bacteria; phylum Pseudomonadota; class Gammaproteobacteria; order Xanthomonadales; family Xanthomonadaceae; genus Novilysobacter. Next base: position 1,611 of record JBOHYC010000173.1, on the reverse strand, counting down.
CCGTCGGCATAGAAATAATCGAGGTCCGGACGCTGCGAGAAGTTGCGCTCGATCCAGCCGTTCGGGGTCTTGACCGAGATGCCGATGCCGTTGTCCTCGCACACGAACAGCACCGGTGCCGGCAGCTTCTGGTACGCGGTCCACGCGGCGGCGTTGAACGCGGTCTGCGCGGTGGCGTGGTTGCTCGATGCGTCGCCGAACGAGCAGATCGCGATGCTGTCGTCGGGAATCGGCAGGTCGTGGCCGATTCGACGGCCGGTCTCGATCGCGATCGCGGTGCCGAGTGCCTTGGGCAGATGCGAGGCGATGGTCGAAGTCTGCGGCAACACCCACAATGGCTTGCTGCCCCAGACCTTGTGGCGGCCGCCGGAAATCGGGTCTTCGCTGCTGGCGGCGAAGCTCAGAGCCGAGTCCATCACCGGATCCATGCCGGGCAACTTGCGGAAGCGCTCGGCCATGAAGCCGCCGCTGCGGTAATGCAGGAACGCCGGATCGGTGTGGCGGGTCGCACGAGCGACCATCGCGTTGCCCTCGTGGCCGGAACTGCCGATCGTGTAGAAGACCTTGTTCTGCACCCGCAGCACGCGCGCCATCAGGTCGAGATGGCGGCTGATCAGCTGCGACTTGAACAGCTCGCTGAAACCCTGCGCGTCGAGCGCGCTGCCGTCGAGGATCGCTTCATGCCCCGCTGGGGCCGCATCCACCTCGCCCTCCCAGTCACGCACGAATTCACTGAAGTTGACGTCGCAGATCTCGGCACGGTTGAGGCCCTTCATGCGCGCCGGGATTCGGTTCGGAAGTATCGACATGGGGAGTTGGCGTCTTGTTATGTAGGAGCGGCTTCAGCCGCGATCTGAAATCGGTCGCTTGCGCGCCCGCCACTGTTCGCGCGTCTGTCCCCAGATCTCGATCGGATGATCCTCGAGGGGCGCCGGCAGCTGGCCCGGCCCGCGGTTGGTCGAGCCCAGCCGCGCCGCCAATGCCTGCGAAGCGCGGTTGTCCGGGTCGATCGAGTGGATCACCTCGGCCCAGTGAAGATGGTCGAACGCCCAGTCGATCGTCGCCGCCGCGGCTTCGAACGCGTAGCCGTGGCCCCACGACGAGCGCTTGAACGACCAGCCCACCTCGGTGCCAGGCCAGCCTTCCGGCTGCCACGGACCGGTCTGGCCGATCCACTCGCCGCTGGCTTTCTCGACCACCGAGAACATGGCGAACCCTTGCATGGCCCAGGCCCCGGGTACCTGCAGGAATTTCCGCCATGCAGCGGCACGCGGCATACGCCCGCCGATGTAGCGCGCCGCGTCCTCGTCGCCCATCATTTCAGCGAAGCCATCGAAATCCGAACGCTGTTGCGGACGCAGGATCAGGCGCTCGGTTTCAAGCGTTGGACCGAGTTGGAGCGCGACGGTCATGGGCGTATCCATGTGATGGAGGGTGTACCTAGAACGCGTTGATGCCGGTCAGCTCGCGACCGACCACGAGTTGGTGCACGGTCTCGGTGCCCTCGTAAGTGATCACCGATTCCAGGTTCAACGCGTGGCGGATGGCGACGTGCTCGGTGGTGATACCGGCGCCGCCGAGCAGGTCGCGGCATTCGCGGGCGATGTCGAT
>JBOHYC010000172.1:0-3457 GCA_050737755.1 Lysobacter sp. | reverse complement strand
GCAGCGACAGCGATGCCACGAACAGGGTCAACAACAGCAGCACCGTCGCCTTGCCGTCGAGGCCCAGCACCAGCGGCCAGCCCATCACCAGCGACAGCAGCGCGACGGTGGGGACAGTCAGGCCGATACTGGCGATGGCCGAGCCGATCGCAAGGTTCAGGCTGGTCTGCAGGCGGTTGTGGATCGCAGCACGGACGGCGGCGATGCCTTCGGGCAACAGCACGACCGCCGCGATCAGGATGCCGACGGTGGCGGCCGGGGCGCCGGCCGAGGCGAGCAGCGATTCGATCGAGGGCGAGATCTTCTTTGCACTCAGCACCACCACCACAAGGGCGAGCAGCAGCAGCGCGACGCTGGCGAAGGTTTCGCGCACGGTCGGTGGCTCGACGTGATCTTCGGAGTCATCTCCATCCGCGTCGCGCGCGTCGTCCGCGTCGGTGGCGGGCAGGAAGTAGTCGCGGTGGCGCACCGTCTGGACGAAGGTGAATCCGCCAAACAGCACCAGGATCGCGATGGAGATGAAGACCAGCTGGCTGTTGGTGTACAGCGGACCGGCCGAACTGGTCACGTAGTTCGGAAGGATCAGCGAGAACACCACGATCGCGATGAGCGTGGCGAGCCCGGCCGTAACCCCTTGCACGTGGTAGCCCTGCTCGAAGTGGCGGCGCGCGCCGGCCAGCAGGCTGATGCCGATCATGCCGTTGAGGATGATCATCACCGCCGCGTACACGGTGTCGCGGGCCAGTGCGCTGCTGGATTCGCCGCCCGAAAGCATCATCGAGACGATCAGCGCGACCTCGATCACCGTGACCGCCAGCGCCAGCACGATCGTGCCGAAGGGTTCACCGACACGATGCGCGATTACCTCGGCGTGGTGAACTGCGGCGATGACGCTGCAGGCCAGGCCGGCCGCCAGCAACAACTCCAGAGCGGGAAGGCCCGGCAACGCGAATGACAGCGCTAGGATCGCGGCTCCCACCAACGGGAGCGCAACGGTCCAGCGTGGGTTGTGGTCGAATGCGTCGCCGTTCATGCGACCACGACCGGCATTGGCCAGCCGCGGGCCGGGTGGACCGGCGCGCGGCGGAGGGATCGGGGCAGCAGTGGCCGCACCGATCAGTTGGCCTTGTGGATCGCGCGCTTGCTGACCGCCATCGCGGCGTCGTGGATAGCCTCCGACAGGGTCGGATGCGCGTGGCAGATGCGGGCGAGGTCGTCGGCCGAGCCGTTGAACTCCATCGTCAGCACGCCTTCGTGGACCAGCTCGGACACCCCGACACCAACCAGATGCATGCCGAGCACGCGGTCGGTTTCCTCGTGCGCGATGACCTTGACGAAGCCGGCCGGCTCGCCCATTGCAACCGCACGACCGATCGCCGCGAACGGGAAGCTGCCGGTCTTGTACGGCGTGCCTTCGTCCTTGAGCTGCTGCTCGGTCTTGCCGACCCATGCGATTTCCGGCTCGGTATAGATGACCCACGGAATGGTGTCGAGGTTGACGTGGCCCGGCAGGCCGGCAATCAGCTCGGCGACCGCGATGCCTTCCTCGAACCCCTTGTGCGCCAGCATCGGTCCGCGCACGCAGTCGCCGACCGCCCAGACGCCGTCGACGCCGGTGTGGCAGTGCTCGTCGACCTCGACCATGCCGCGCTCGTTGAGCTTCACGCCGGTGTCGTCGGCCAGCAGGTTGCGCGTCGCCGCGCGACGACCGACCGCGACCAGCAGCTTGTCGACCACGATCGACTGCTCGCCCTTGGCGTCGGTGTAGGTCAGGTGCACTTCCTTCGACTTGCCCTTGCCCTTCACTTCGGCCTTGGAAACCTTGGCGCCGAGCTTGATCTCCAGGCCCTGTTTCTTGAACTCGCGGGCGGCGGTCTTGGCCACTTCGGCGTCGGCGGCGGCGAGGAAGTCGGGCAGGGCTTCGAGGATCGTGACCTCGGCGCCCAGACGCTTCCACACGCTGCCCAGTTCCAGCCCGATCACGCCGGCGCCGATCACGCCCAGGCGCTTGGGTACCGACTCGAAGTCCAGACCGCCGGCGTTGTCGACGATGGTGTCGCCGTCGAACTTGGCGAACGGCAGCTCGATCGAGTCCGAGCCGGCGGCGATGATGACGTTGGTGCCCTTGAGCTCGACTTCCGAGCCGTCGTGCTGCTTGACCTTGACCACGTTGCCCTTGTGCAGCGTGCCGAAGCCGTAGAACGCGCTGACCTTGTTCGCCTTGAACAGCATCGCGATGCCGCCGGTGAACTGCTTGACGATCTTGTCCTTGCGGCCAACCATCTGGCCGACATCCATCTGCGCATCCTTGAAGCTGATGCCGTGGTCGCCGAACAGGTGGCCCATGTTCCAGAACTGGCGCGAGGAATCGAGCAGCGCCTTGGACGGGATGCAGCCCACGCGCAGGCAGGTGCCGCCGAGGGCGGGCTTGCCGTCCTTGCCGAGCGCGGCATCGATGCATGCGGTCTTCAGGCCCAACTGGGCGGCGCGGATGGCGGCGTGGTAGCCGGCGGGGCCGGCACCAATCACTACGACGTCGAAGTTCTGCTGTTCGCTCATTTCTATGATCCTTGTGGCTCGTTGCGTAAAGCCCCGCACTGGGCGGGGCTTCGTCGGGCAATTACATGCCCAGCAGCATGCGGTGCGGGTTCTCGAGCTGGTTCTTGATGTCGACCAGGAACAGAACCGCGTCCTTGCCGTCGATGATGCGGTGGTCGTAGCTCAGCGCGATGTACATCATCGGCGCGGCGACGACCTGGCCGTTCTCGACGATCGCGCGCTCCTTGATCGCGTGCATGCCGAGGATGGCGCTCTGCGGCGGGTTGATGATCGGCGTCGAGAACAGCGAGCCGAAGGTGCCACCGTTGGTGATGGTGAAGGTGCCGCCCTGCAGGTCTTCGAGCTTCAGCCCGCCCTCGCGCGCGGCCTTGGCGTAGCCGTCGATGGCCTGCTCGACGTCGGCGAAGCCCATCGATTCGGCGTTGCGCAGGACCGGCGTGACCAGACCCTTGTCGGTCGAAACCGCGATCGAGATGTCGGAATAGCCGTGGTAGATGATGTCGTTGCCGTCGACAGAGGCGTTGACCAGCGGGTAACGCTGCAGCGCGTTGGCGGCGGCCTTGACGAAGAAGCTCATGAAGCCGAGCTTGATGCCGTAGGCGTTCTTGAAGGCCTCGCCCTGCGACTTGCGCATATCCATGACGGCCTTCATGTTGACCTCGTTGGACGAGGTCAGCATCGCGGTCGAGTTCTTCGACAGCATCAGGCGCTCGGCGATGCGCGCACGCATGCGGGTCATCGGCACGCGCTCCTCGGCGCGGTTGCCGCTGGCCTTGCCGACGCCTGCATTCTTCGCGTAGTTCAGCAGGTCTTCCTTGGTCACCGCGCCGCGGCGGCCGGTGCCTTCGACCTGCGACGGGTCGATGCCTTCCTTCGCGGCGGTGAAGCGCGCGCCCGG
>JBOHYC010000171.1:0-3835 GCA_050737755.1 Lysobacter sp. | reverse complement strand
TGGAGCGAGGACGAACTGCAGGGCCTGGTCGAAGCCGCCGAAGGTCGCGCGCTGGTGCTGCTGCTCGACGGCGTGCAGGACCCGCACAACCTCGGCGCCTGCCTGCGCAGCGCCGCCGCCGCCGGTGCGACCGCGGTGGTGATCCCCAAGGACAAGTCGGTGCAGGTCAACGCAACCGTGCGCAAGACCTCCGCCGGCGCCGCCGACAGCGTGCCGGTGGTGCCGGTGACCAACCTCGCGCGCACCATGCGCGACCTGCAGCAACTCGGCGTCTGGCTGTACGGCCTGGCCGGCGAAGCGGATGCGTCGCTGTACTCGATCGACCTGCGCGGGAACGTCGCGCTGGTGCTGGGTGGCGAGGGCGATGGCCTGCGCCGGCTGACCCGCGAGAACTGCGATCAACTGGTCAAGATCCCGATGCCCGGCGGCGACGCCAGCGGCGGAGTGGAGAGTCTCAACGTATCGGTCGCGACCGGGGTCACCCTGTTCGAGGCCGTGCGCCAGCGTCAATGACCTGCAAACCGAGGGGCGCGCGATGAACCTTGAATGGTACGACTGGATCGGCATCGCCGGCACGCTGATGGTGCTGGCTGCGTTCTTCCTGCTGCAGGCCGGTCGCCTGACCGGAACCGGACTGGTCTACCAGTTGCTCAACCTGCTCGGCGCAGGTGGCGTGCTGGTGTCGCTGATCGGGCAGTTCAACGTGTCGGTGTTCCTGCTCGAAGCCGCATGGGTCGCGATCAGCGCCTATGGAATCGTGCGGTCGATGAAAGCCGGGCGTCGTCCCGGGAACCGGACCTGACACCATCCCGGCGAATGTAGGAGCGACGTAAGTCGCGATCGCACGGCGATCCCGGGTATCAGTGAAATCGCGACTTACGTCGCTCCTACAATGACGTGGGCCGCTGCGCGGCGCCCGGCACCGGCGTCGGCCAGGCATTGACGATCTTGCAGAACAGTTCGGCGGTGCGCTCGGTGTCGTAAACCGCCGAGTGCGCCTCGTTGGCATCCCACTCGAAACCGGCAGCCTGCACCGCGCGGGCGAGGACGGTCTGGCCATAGGCGACGCCGGCCAGCGTCACCGTGTCGAACACGCTGAAGGGGTGGAACGGGTTGCGCTTGTGCCCGACGCGCGCGATCGCGGCGTTGAGGAAATTGAGATCGAAGTGGGCGTTGTGGCCGACCAGGATCGCGCGCTGACAACCGTGCTTCTTGCACGCTGCGCGCACGGGGGCGAATACATGGTCAAGCGCCGGACGCTCTTCCTTGGCCAGTCGGAACGGGTGGTCGAGCTTGATCCCGGTGATTTCCAGTGACTTGGGGTCGATGTCCAGGCCGGGCGCCGGGACCACGTGTGCATTGGTGGTCTCGCCGGGGAACAGCAGGCCGTTCTCGTCGATATCGATCGGCTGCACCGCGATTTCCAGCAGCGCGCATCGGTTCCAGTCGAATCCCCCGGTCTCGACATCGACCACCACCGGCAGGAAGCCGCGGAAGCGGGTGGCGAGCGGGGAGGTCGTGGGGGCGGCCTGAGGGGTGCCGGGTGCTGCGATTGTCATCGGGGAAGCGTAGCAGACGGGGATGGCCGCCTTGCGGAGACCCGCCTTTTGTAGGAGCGACGTAAGTCGCGATCTCCTCGATGCCTCACGGGTTCAGAGCGTCGCGACTTACGTCGCTCCTACAACGGAGGCATCGCGTTCAACGGAGGCGTCGCACTGTCCGGGTGCCAAGGATGACGCCGCTTGCACGCAACTGCTGCAGCATCACGCCGCCCTGTTCGATGAACGCATCGTCGGCAATCACCCGGGCTTCCGCCGCCAGCGCACCAAGTTGGCTGCGTCCGTCGAGGCCGGGGTGCTGGTCGAGCCGCTGCAGCAACCGGAAGGTCAGTGCGCTGAGTTGCTGGAAATGCACCTTGCCGGCCGCGTCGCGCTGCAACAACAGGAATGTCTGCGTCGACGCCATGTCGGGTTGGCCCGCGGTCGCATCGCTGCGGTTATCAGCGTCGGGCTGGTAGTCGGGACCGATGCGATGCACCGGCCAGTTGTACGACAGCGGCCACGCCAGCGGCGACAGCAGCGGGCGGCCGTCGAGCAGGTCGCCGTCGGGCTCATGAGGAATATCGTCGGCGCGCGCTTCGCTGATCTGCAACGCCAATTCGACCCATTCGTAATGTGCGAGTTCCGGGAGCCACGGCGGGTCGTCGCGATCCACGCTCGCACCGGGAACGTCCCGGTTCACGACGGACTCTTCGTCGGGGTCGCGACCGTGACCCGCGCGAGCCTCCAGATAGCGCACGAACTCGCGGGGCAGTTCGGTGAACAACGGGGTGCGTGCTGGATGGTCGCGATAGAAGTCGCGCACCAGTGTCGTCCAGCGATCCGGCTCCGGCGCGCTCGAAAAGATCCGCCGGATCACCGGGAAGTTGCCGGCCAGCATCGACTCGATGTTGTTGAAAAACAGTTCCTGGTAGACCTTGAGTCGGCGCGGCTCGATCCCGTCCGGAGGAAGCGCGTGGCTGGGATCGCGGATGGATTCGGCAAGCGTGCGCGGGATATCGGGCGCGGCGCTGGTGGTGCCGCCAATCCGGTCACCGCGCGGACCGTTGCGGTGGGAATGGTCGTTCTTAAGCGGCATGGCGTCGCTCACCGCCAGCCCGGGACAGATGGCTGCGGACGATGTCGAGTTCGCCCAGCAACTCGTCCAGCGGCGGCAGGTTGAAGTCGCGTTCGAGCAGAGTCGGGCGCGGGCCGAACCGGCGGTAAGCCTCGCCCAGCAATGCCCAGACCGGGTCGCTCACCGCTGCGCCGTGGGTGTCGATCTTGAGATCTTCGGCTTCGTCGAAGTGGCCTGCGACGTGGATGTAGGCGATGCGTTCGCCGGGCAGGGCGCCAAGGAATTCCAGTGCGTCGTAACCGTGGTTGGTCGCGTTGACGACGATGTTGTTGACGTCCAGCAGCAGGTCGCAGTCGGCGCGGTCCAGCACGGCGTTGATGAACTCGACCTCGGTCATGCCGGCGGGCTGTAGGGTTGCGTAGTAGGAAATGTTCTCGACCGCGATGCGCCGGCCCAGCGCATCCTGGGTGTGGCGGATGCGCGCGGCGACGTGTTCGACCGCGACCTCGGTGAACGGCAGTGGCATCAGGTCGTAGAGCTGGCCGTGCTCATCACTGCAGGCGCTCAGGTGTTCGCTGTAGATCGACACGTCATGGGCGTCGAGGAAACGCCGCAGCTTGCCGAGGAAGGTTTCGTCGAGTGGGCCGGGCCCACCGAGCGATAGCGACAGGCCGTGGCAGACGATCGGATGGCGCGAGGCGAGTTCGGCGAATGCATCGCCGGGTGCGCCGCCGACGCCGATCCAGTTCTCCGGTGCGGCTTCGAGGAAGTCGAAGCTGCCCGGGGTGGCCGCTCGCAGCGGACCCAGCAGGGCCCGCCGCAGGCCGAGGCCGACAGCGTCAGGCGCGAGTGCGGATGACGCGGCCCTGTTCACGCAGGGACGTTACTTGCTGCCGCCGCACTTGCCCTCGCCGCACTTGCCTTCCATGTCGGCCTTGGCGCCGGTGTCGGCCTTCTTGGCAGCGTGGTGGGCGTCCATCTCGGCGGCGTCGACGAAACCGTCACCGTTGGGATCGTGCGCGGCGAACTTGCTGGTATCGCCACCGTGGGCGGCGCCGAACTCGGCCGATGAGATTTTGCCGTCCTTGTCGGTATCCATCTTGTCCATGCCGCAGCTGCCTTCGGCCTTCTTGGCACCGCAGCCGCCTTCCTGGGTCTTGGCCTGGGTGGCGGTCGCGGCATCCTGCGCGCCGAGCATGTAGCCCTGCGCGAGCGGGGT
>JBOHYC010000170.1:0-7401 GCA_050737755.1 Lysobacter sp. | reverse complement strand
GCGAAGTACTCGAGCTCCTGGTCGCAACGTTCTATCGACGTTCCGGTAAGGGTGCTGGTGGTCAGCCGCCCCCACCCCTCATCCCGAAGAAGCTCCGACGCTTTGTACACTCGCCCGGACGTGCCGTTCGGGCGATACTCCACCAAGGCGGCAGCAAGTCCCGTCACGACCTCTTCCGCCCCTTCGGACATATAGGCAAAGACCACGCCGGAAAATCCGTCGAGACGCACACGGCGGACTGGCTTGGCAAATCGACCGGCTGCTGGGGTGAAGTGATCGAATTGGCCCGGAAGAACTGCTGGTGCTTTGCAGACGGTGTCGATCTGCGGGATATCCGACCAGTAAGGTTCGGCCCCGAGCTTGTCGACGATATCTTTCACCAATATCTCTACGTCGATTGTGGTGGTATCGACAATTGGGAGACGGTCCAACTCCGCACGGCAACCGTCCGTGGGTAGTGCGTTCGCGCCGCACCCGACAATCGGCACGAAGCACATTCCGGCAATGAGGAGGATTCGGTTATTCAAGCGTCTCTTCCACGTGTGGCACTTGGCACAATCCATCAAAGCCACCGCGACCTTTGGCGGACGAGCTGATTATCTAGCCCCTTCCGAACGCTTTTGGCGCTCTTCAGTTTATCCTCAGGCAGAGGTAGGATATTATCTTCAAGCAGTTTCGAATAGCTGGATCGAGTGTCAGCGTCAATGGGGTCGCAGCGCAATAGGTTTTCATAGTTCCAAACTGGCCCTTCCGTCGGTGGATTTTTTTCTTTCAAAACGGATTCGATTGTGATCCTTTTGGATTCGATATCTACCAGTCTGCCATCGAAATCGCTCCATTGATTGCCCGCCGTCCAACTGCCAGAGCAAAATTCCCCCGTTCTCCTCTCAAGCACGCAGCCGTCCCTTGTGTCGACGAAAGTGCAGTAGTAGCGCTCATGCGCACGCAGCCCTCCATTGGGATCTTCAACTGTCCCGCTGTCTATTTGGTGCAACACCACAATATTTCCGGAATCTGACATGGAGGGAGGTGATTCTTTCTCATACTTTCCGTATGTATCGTCGAGTACGGCGACGCTCCGCCCATTATTGTGGATGCGGACCCTGCTGTATCTGTCACCCGTTCTTTGAATGTACTCAATTGAACCCGGGTCGGACGATTCAGATAGCGTGATATTTGCGCCACTTTGTGTCTCTTTCGGGGTCGTTTTTTTGCTTTTTGAGGTGTGGCCGACTGGATCTGCGCTGCAGCTTCCCAGTAGGATGACAATCAACAGTGACCAAGATCGACCTGGGGGCAAAGGTCTCATAGTTTTTTCCTGAGTGCTTCAAAGCGCTTAGTGGAGTCCGTCATTTCCCGTAGGTCGCCATATATATCCAATAGCTTGGCTTCATTCGCCGAGTGCTGTTCGTTCCACTGTTCGGGGGCCTTAGGAGCATCAGGATTTCCCGTGTGAAAGAGCTTCAATGCTTTACCGAAGTCCCGTGAAACATAGCCGGGGCGATTGACGTGTTGATCGAGTAGTGCTGCCTTTCCAAAATTGGATTTAACATAGTCGCCAATGGCGCGCGATGAACTGCCATGCGGTTTTATTTCCATGACTTTTCGTAGGCGTCCAATGAAATCCACCACCTGCTTTTCTTGAAACTCCATGGTGGTAATTGCGTTCACAACCGCGGCGAGAGGCGGTGATCTTTTTCGGGCACTGGTCCGAAAATTTTCTTCTGTGAAGCCATCTCTAATGAATAGCTTCAGCGCTGCGCCAGTCATCCCTTGGTAGCGCATGGTTGGTTCATCATCCGCACTGACCTCCCAGCCACACTTGGAAAACAATTTTTCATGCAGCTTGGGGTGATCGTGCTTGAACTCCAGCACCTGCTTCGGAAACTCACCCCCGCCCTCTGGGTTGATGGTTTTTTGCATTGCGCCCGCTGTCAGGATTTCGCTGTCGTAGGACTGCACGGCATCCATTTTTCCTTCATTTTCGGACATTGCCACCAGGATCAGGCGCTCCTCGGCGGTCGCACGCTCGCTTGCAATGAGGCGATCCCAACCTGCATAGGATGCTAACGTCGTCTCACCCCAGTAGACGGGACCAAAAACGCGCCCGTAGCGAGTTGTTCTGAAAGCTTCTCCCAAGCAGGAGCCACATGCACATGGCCGTTCCAGAACTATGTCGACTACATCCGAATGTTCGGTAGGCGTCGAAAACCAGTTCGCTACATATTCGTTGAGATCCGCGTGGAAACGAGATTTTGTTGATCGGCCGCTATTTGGATTCCAGCTCACCGCTGATCCTCTGTGTCGAGTAGAACGCGAATTTCCATTTGTTCAGGTATTGCGCTTTGCTGCAAAGGGATCATGCCATTCTCATCCGTTCGGCCTTGAATAATTGCTCCGTCCGAACGAATAACTTTGTATTTATGGCTTTTAGCAACCGTGCCATCACTGAATCGCAGTCTTAAACGTTCGTTGAACCTAATGTGTGGCCAGTTGTTCATTTCACGACTCAGCTGCGCCGGCCCCACAAACGACTTCTTCCCCGCACGCACGGTGATGTTGCCGGGGCAGGCGATGGCGATGTTCCCGCCCTCGATGGTGATGGACGCACCGCCTTCGGTGGCCAGATGCACGGTCTTGCCGGCGGCCAGTTCGACTTCGGCGTTGGCGCTGATGATTTTCAGCTGGTCCTTCGATTGCAGCTTGGCGCTGTCGTGCTGGGCTTGCAGGACGAGTTCGGCTTCGGCGCTGACCAGGGCCAGCGCATGGGCGGCAGTCGTTTGGCCTTCGACTGCGCCGGCCAACCACCCGATCGCCTGGCCGGCGTGGACGCGCAGGTCGCCGGCGATGGCGGCGTTGGCCGATTGACCGGACGTGAGCGTCAGGGTCTCGCCCACACTCCAGTGCAGGCTCTGGCCGGCTACCAGGCCAATCCCGGCCGGGGCACTCAGGCCGAGCAGGGCGTCGCCGCTATGCGGGATGCGATCTGTCCCGGCGGCGGGGCTGCGGCTAGGGGCGTCGGCCTCGGCGGAGGAGAGCTCGCTGCCGTCCACCACGGTGGCAGCGCTGTCGTGCAGGGCCTTGAGCGGAGCGGCATCGTCGATCAGGGCTGAGTGGTTGGCCTTGGCCGCACCTTGGTGGGCAGCCAGTTTGACGGTCAGGTGGATGCCGGCGATGTCGCTGAAGCGCTGGCCCAGTTGCGTGGCTTGCTTGAGCAGGGCCGTGGCGGCCAAGTGCTCGCCGGCCGGGTCGTCCTCGCTTTGGCCGTAGGCGCTGATCCACAGGCCGCTCTGACCGCGGATGGCGCCCCAGCGGTCGGTGCGCAACTCGAACCCCTCGCCGCGGAAGCTGCCGCGGAAGTTGTCGGCCTGGTGGATCAGGTGGCCGAGGTTGAGCTCGGTGGCGGCGTGGGTGGTCGCCAATTGCAGCCGCAACTGGCCGTCGCTGTCGTCGAACACCAGCCGGTTGTGGCCGGCGCCGCCGAACTCCTTGGACTTGAACCCGCTCAGCGCGGCTGGGTTGCGATGGCCGGCGTCATCGCCGCTCATGCCGTGCCAGGCCGGCGCAGACCCGCCGGCACGGTTGGACTGGGCGCTGGGGCGGTGGTCGCGGGCGTCGGCGTAGGCGGCGTGGTCCGCCTCGGCCGCCGCGCCGCCGGGTGTGGGCGCGATGCCGGCCTCGCCCTGGCCGTTGTAGAGCGCACCGACGACCACGGGCCGGTCGATATCGCCGTCGATAAAGCCGACAAGCACTTCCTGCCCGATCCGCGGCAGGAACTGGCTCCCGACCCCGGGCCCGGCGTAACGCTGGCTCATGCGCAGCCAGCAGCTGTGGCTGGATGCGGTATTGCCGACGTCGTGCTGGAAGTGGAAGCGGGCCTTGATCCGGCCCAGTGCATCGCTGTGCAGGCCTCCCGTCGATGCTCCTTCTTCACCGACCACGATCGCGCTCTGGTAACCGGGTGCGGTCGGCCGCGGGTTCAGGCGGATGCCGGTGTCATCGGCCAAGGCAGGGCGCCATGGCAAATCGCGCGGGACCGCGACGAAGGCGTTGGCGTAGCCGACAGCGGTGGCGCGGGCCTGTATCGCCGTCCACGCGGTATGGCCGATACCGTCGAACTCGCCCGCGGTCTTCGCTCCCGCTGCGTCATCGCCCAACAGGCGTGCCGCGCCGTCGCGCACGATGTCGGGCAGGTTGTTGATGCCCATCTGGTGCACCGCGACCAGCAGCAGTTCGGCCGGGGTACCCTCGGCCAGCGGCGCATCGGTGACCGCAAACCACTGACCCGCGCGAAAGCTGCGCACGCTGGACTGGCCCAGCCACTGGCGGGCTTGGGCGGCGCGGGCCTCGCCGATCAGTTCGGCGTATCGGCTGGCCTCGGCCTGGCTGGCGAAGGCGTAGGCGCCGCTGGGGTCGTAGATTTCCAGCGCGGCGGCGCTGTCGGCCGACTCGCCCAGCAACACGCTGGCGCTGAGCGACTGACCCTTGTAGTCGTGGCTGAGCAGGGTCAGCGCGGTCGATTCGATGCCGTGCACGGTGCCGAGCGCCTGGATCGTGTCGCTGGCCTCGATGGCGTCCGACCGGTGGAAGCGGATGCCCGCGCCAAGTTCGGCCGCAGCATCCTGCGGGCCCTGGCCGCTGTCGGCGAACAGCACCATTACATGGCCGCCTGGCGCATCGGTGGACTCCTCCAGCCGCCAGCCAAGGCCTTCCTCCGCCAGCAGGCGACTGACGAAGTCGAAATCGCTCTCGCGGTACTGCACGCAATAGCTGCGTGGGCGCGCGCTGGACAGGAACGGTCCGACCTCGTCGCCGACTTGCCACGTCGCCAACGGCGCGTAGTCGGCGAACACCGCCTCGATGATCCCGACCACGCTCCTGTCCTGGAACACCCGGCTGTGGCGCCCCTGCGTCAATAGCCATGTCCATGGCACCAGTTTCAGCCGATAGCGGGCCAGGCCGCCGTCGGAGCCGATGCATCCGGCCTCGCATACCAGGCCGCTGCGCGGCAGGCGCGAGCCATCGGCGGCGCGGGTCCACAGGGTCGCACGTTGGCCGACCAGGTCGTCCAGCGGCAGCCGGGCATCGGTCGACAGCAGGTCGACCTGCCATTCAAACCCGGCCGACAGCGACTCGTGGCCCTGCCAGCGCTCGACCGTGAGGGTGCCGGCGGCCAGACCGTCGAGTTCGAATGCATATAACCGGTCTGCATCGGTGTACCGGGCCAACGCCGCCAGTACCGATTGCACCGCGTCCATCATGTTCACGCCTGTCGCTCCTTGACGGGTTGCCTGCCACTTCCTGTGGGGACGGCCGCCGCCAACGGCGGAGGCGCACTTATGTTAGCCGTAAATCCGGCCTGTCGCCTGCGGTCAGCACCGGCGCCGTGCGCCGTGCTGGCTTATCCTTGCGACCCCGCCGTCCGTCCGCCCATCGCCGTGCCGTCCATGTCTTTCATTGTCCCCGCCGACCATCCGAGCCTGCCCGGGCATTTTCCCGGCCGGCCGCTGGTGCCCGGCGTGGTGTTGCTGGACCGCGTGCTCGACGCGATCGAGGCCGTGCATGGCGTGGCGCCGGGTGCGATGGCGTTGCCGCGGGTCAAGTTCATGCAGCCGCTGCTGCCGGGCGAGGCGGCCCGGGTCGAACTCGACGGCGCGGCGCCGCGCTGGCGCTTCAAGGTGCTTCGCGGCGACGTCTTGCTGGCCAGCGGCGAAGTCGTCGCCATGGACGCACCATGAGTGGCAACTGGAAGCAGCGGCCCGAGGGCGGCGGCTGGTTCGCGATCTGGCTGATCCGCACCATCGCGCGGCGCGGCGGCCGCACGATTGCGCGCCTGCTGCTGGCGCCTATCACGCTGTATTTCCTGATCGTGCGCGGGCCGGAGCGACGCGCCTCGCGCGAGTACCTCGACCGGGTGCTGGGACGACCCGCGCGGGTGTTCGATATCGCCCGCCATATCCACGCCTTCGCTTCGACCATCCTCGACCGGGTGTTCATGCTGGGCGGGCAGCTGGAGCGTTTCGAGATCGGCACCGATGGCCTCGCGGAGTTGCACGCGCAGATCGATCGCGGGCAGGGGCTGCTGCTGTTCGGTTCGCACCTGGGCAGCTTCGAGGTGTTGCGCGTGCTGTCGCAGCAGCGGCCGGACGTAACCGTGCGGGTGGTGCTCGACACGGCGCACAACCCGGCGATGACCCAGTTGCTGGATGCACTCAACCCGGAGATCGCTCGCACCGTGATCGACGCCGGTCAGGACGGACCGTCGATCGTGCTGGCGATCAAGCAGGCGACCGATGCCGGCGCGCTGGTAGCGTTGCTGGTCGACCGTACACATGCGGGGCAACCATCGCAGCCGGCTGCGTTCCTGGGCGACACCGCGCGGTTCCCGGTCGCGCCGTGGCTGATCGCCGCGGTGCTGAAAGTGCCGGTGGTGCTGGCGTTCGGGCTGTACCGTGGCGGTAACCGTTATGACCTCGCCTTCGAGTTGTTCAGCGAGGGCATCGACATCCCGCGGCCGCAACGAAGCACGATGCTGGCTGAACTGGTGCAGCGTTATGCCAACCGGTTGCAGCACCATGCACGCAACGCGCCGTACAACTGGTTCAATTTCTACGACTTCTGGCAGACCGATGAAGCGAATGATCCCCACCGCCGTCCTGTCGACGCTGGCGACCGTGCTGCTGGTCGCGGCGCCGTCGCTGCGCGCCGCACCGCAGGCTGAGAGCAGCGCGGTCGAGGCCGACTGGATCCTCGACAAGCTGGCGCGCCCGGCGCCGATGCGCACCGGATTTGTCGAATTGCGCGAATCGAAACTGCTGAAGCAGCCGCTGCGGCTCAGCGGCGAGTACCGGCGCCCGGCCGATGGCGTGCTGGTGCGCGAGGTGCGCGTGCCGTATGCGGAGACCACCACCATTCGCGCCGGCGAGGCGACCATCGAGCGCGCCGGCAAGTCGCCGCGCACATTCTCGTTGTCGCGCGCGCCGGAACTGGCGGGCCTGCAGGCGAGCTTCGGCGCGCTGCTGTCGGGCGACCGCAGCGGCCTGGCCGAGCACTACATGATCGAAAGTGAAGGCACCCGCGAACACTGGACGCTGACCCTGGTGCCGAAGCGCGCCGAACTGGCCGCGCAGGTGCGTGACATCGTGCTGCGCGGCCGTGGCGCCGAGTTGCGCTGCATCGAGACCCGCACCCCGAACGACGAGGCGCCGCAACGCACTTTGCTGGCCGGTGCCGCACGCGCCGCCGGAAAGGTCGATGACGCGGCCGGGCTCGCCGCGTTGTGTCACGGCGACGGCGCAGGCAAGCAATGACCGCAGGGGCGTCGCGGGACCGGCATTCGGGTTCGGGTTCCGCCCGTCGTTTTGGTTTCGCGCTGGCGTGGCTTGCGCTGTTGCTGCTGGC
>JBOHYC010000169.1:0-2877 GCA_050737755.1 Lysobacter sp. | reverse complement strand
GCCGCAGGCGCAGGCGGCACGCTTCCAGCGCGGCTTCCACGATCCCCATGCCCTGCATTTCCAGCTCGCGGGCGAACTCGACGATCAGGATCGCGTTCTTGCACGCCAGTCCCATCAGAACGACCAGTCCGACCTGCACGAACACGTTGTTGTCGCCGCCGGTCAGCCACACGCCGACCAGAGCCGACAGCAACGTCATCGGAACAATGAGGATCACCGCCAGCGGCAGCGTCCAGCTTTCGTACAACGCGGCCAGCACCAGGAAGGCGAGCATCACTGCCAAGGGGAACACAATCAGCGCGGCATTGCCTTGGGTCGCCTGCTGGAAGCTCAGGTCGGTCCACTCGATGTCCATGCCGTTGGGCAGCACGTTCGGTGCCATCGCCGCGATGGTCGTCATCGCCTCGCTGGATGACAGCATGGTCGGGTCCGCGTCGCCGATCAGGTCGGCGGCCGGGTAGCCGTTGTAGCGGATCACCGGGTCGGGTCCGAAGGTCCGGCCGATCTTCACCATGCTGCCGATCGGTACCATCTCGCCGTTGTTGTTGCGCGTGCGCAGGTCGGCGATGTCACCCAACTCGTCGCGGAACTGGCCATCCGCCTGCGCGATCACCTGGTAGGTGCGGCCGAAGCGATTGAAGTCGTTGACGTAGGCCGAGCCGAGGTAGGTCTGCAAGGTGTCGAACAGGTTGGTCAGCGACACACCCTGCGCCTTGGCCTTGACCCGATCGACCTCGACATCGAGCTGCGGCACGTTGGCCTGGTAGCTGCTGATCGGGAACGCCATGCCGGGCGTCTGGGATATCGCACCCTGGAAACCGCTGACGGCATCCTGCAGTGCCCCGTAGCCCAGTCCCGCACGGTCCTGGATGAACAACGAATAGCCCGAACCGGTGCCGAGACCGAGGATCGGCGGCGGCATGATCGAGAACGCGAAGCCTTCCTGGATGCCGGCGATCTTCTGGTTGATCTCGGCGTTGATCTCGGCCGCGCTGCGGTCGCGCTCAGCGAACGGCTTGAGGCCGAAGAACACGGTGCCGGTGTTGGGTGTGTTGGTGAACTGCAGCGCGTTGAGGCCCGGGAACGCGATCGCAGCGTCGACGCCTTCGGTCTCCAGCGCGATCTGGCTCATCTTGCGGATCACGTCGTTGGTGCGCTCCAGCGATGCACCTTCGGGCAGCTTGGCGCCGCCGATCAGGTACAACTTGTCCTGGGTCGGGATGAAGCCGCCCGGCACCAGCTGGAACATCAGGCCGGCAACGACCAGCAACAGCGCATACACCGCAAACACCGCGCCGCGCTTGTTGAGCGAGCGCGACACCGCACCTTGATAGCGCTCCGAGCTCTTGCCGAAGAAGCGGTTGAACGGACGGAAGATCCAGCCGAACAGCCGGTCGATCAAACGCGTCGGCGCATCCTTGGCCGCGCCATGCGGCTTCAGCAGCATCGCCGCCAGCGCCGGCGACAACGTCAACGAGTTGACCGCCGAGATCACCGTCGAGATCGCAATGGTCACCGCGAACTGCTTGTAGAACTGCCCGGTCACGCCGGTCAGGAACGCCATCGGTACGAACACCGCGCACAGCACCAGCGCGATCGCGATGATGGGTCCGGAAACCTCCCGCATCGCCTGGTGTGCGGCCTCGAGTGGAGTCTTGCCTTCCTCGATGTTGCGCTCGACGTTTTCGACCACCACGATCGCGTCGTCGACCACGATGCCGATCGCCAGCACCAGCCCGAACAGGGTCAGGGTGTTGATCGAGAACCCCAGCAGGTACAGCGCCGCGAACGTACCGACGATCGACACCGGCACCGCCAGCAGCGGGATGATCGACGCGCGCCAGGTCTGCAGGAACAGGATCACCACCAGCACCACCAGCAGCACGGCTTCAAGCAGGGTGGTGACGACGGCCTTGATCGAGTCGCGCACGAACACGGTGGGGTCGTAGACGACCTTGTATTCCATGCCCTCGGGGAAGCGGGTCGACAGCTCGGCCATCTTCGCGCGGACCGCGTCGGACAGTTCGATCGAGTTGGCACCGGGCGATTCGAAGATCGGGATCGCGACCGCCTCCTTGTTGTCGAGCTGCGCGCGCAGGGTGTAGTCACCGGCGCCCAGCTCGATCCGGGCGACGTCGGCCAGCCGCACGATTTCGCCGTCGCTGCCGCTCTTGACGACGATGTCGCCGAACTCCTGCTCGGTCTGCAGGCGGCCGCGAGCGTTGATCGAGATCAGGAAGTCGCTGTCGTTCGGGGTCGGCTCGGCGCCGAGCTGGCCGGCGGAGACCTGTACGTTCTGTTCGCGTACGGCATTGACCACGTCGCTTGCGGTCAAACCGCGTGAAGCAACCTTGTCCGGGTCCAGCCACAGCCGCATCGCATAGTCGCCCGAACCGAACAACGCGGCCTGGCCGACGCCGGGGATGCGGGCCAGCTCGTCCTTGATCTTCAACGTCGCGTAGTTGCGCATGTACAGCGAGTCGTACGCGCCGTCTGGCGAGATCAGGTGCACGACCATGGTCAGTGTTGGCGACTGCTTCTGGGTGGTCACGCCTTGCCGGCGTACGTCCTCGGGCAACCGGGCGAGCGCCTGGCTGACGCGGTTCTGCACCTGCACCTGGGCCTGGTCGGGATCGGTGCCGGGACGGAAAGTCACGGTGGTGACGAGGACGCCGTCGGAGCCGGCGACGGACTTGACGTACATCATGTCCTCTACGCCGTTGATCGCTTCTTCCAGCGGCGTGGCGACCGTCTCGGCGATCACCTTCGGGTTGGCGCCGGGGTAGACCGCGCGCACCTGCACCGAGGGCGGAACGACGTCGGGGTATTCGCTGATCGGCAGCAGCGGCATCGCGATCAGGCCGGCGGCGAAGATCA
>JBOHYC010000168.1:0-1618 GCA_050737755.1 Lysobacter sp. | reverse complement strand
ACATCTACGATGTCAGCTTCGCCGCCTCCGAAGAGGAGCGGCAGCGCTATATCGAGTACATCGACGAGGCCTACAACGCCGACCGCCTGACCCAGATCCTGACGGACGTGGCGGACATCATCGGTGCAAACATCCTCAACATTGCCCGGCAGGACTACGACCCGCAGGGCGCGTCGGTGACCATCCTCATTTCCGAGGAACCGGTGATCGACAAGAAGGATGCCAAGGGTGTGATCTCCGATGCGGTGGTCGCGCACATGGACAAGTCGCACATCACCGTGCACACGTATCCGGAGACCCATCCGGACAACGGCATCGCGACTTTCCGCGCCGACATCGACGTGGCCACCTGCGGCGTGATCTCGCCGCTGAAGGCGCTGAACTACCTGATCGAGAGCCTGGAGTCGGACATCGTGGTGATGGACTATCGGGTGCGTGGCTTCACCCGCGACGTCAAAGGCAAGAAGCACTACATCGACCACAAGATCAATTCGATCCAGGACTACCTGGCCAAGAACATCCGCTCGCGCTACGAGATGATCGACGTGAATGTCTATCAGGAAAATATCTTCCACACGAAGATGCACCTGAAGGACTTCGACCTCGACCAGTACCTGTTCGAGGAGAAGGCGCGCAACCTGTCGTTCAAGGACCGGATGAAGATCGAGGCGCGGCTCAAGCGCGAGATCGAGGAGCTGTACCACGGGCGCAACCTGGTCGATTGACCGGGAGTGCTCGCACCGCGCGACTTTCCTCCGTCGTAGGAGCGACGTAAGTCGCGATATCCTCGCCGCTTCATACGTCCTGGGGATCGCGACTTACGTCGCTCCTACAACGGCGCTTTGCCGCTTTCGTCAGGAGCCGGTGCGGCCCCGGCTCTGGCCAGACGCGGTCGCTACCCGGGCGTTCGTCCTCACACCCGATAAGCCACGGTCTTCATCAGTTTCGACGCCGCCGCCATCAGCGTCGGGATCGGCGCTGGCAGGATGCGTGCGCCCGCGGCTTCGGCGTTGTCGGCGTGGCGGGCTTCGTCGACCTTCATCACTCCCAGGATCGCGCGGCTGCGCCGGTCGGCTGGCGGCAGCGATTCCAGATGCTCGTTGATGTGCGCCTCGACCTGGCGCTCGGTCTCGACCACGAAACCCAGGTTCCAGCCGTCGCCGCGCAGGCCGGCGAGCGCGCCGATGGCGTAGCTGCTCGCGTACCACAACGGGTTGAGCAGGCTCGGGCGGCTGTCGAGTTCCCGCAGCCGCTGGTGGCACCAGGCGAGGTGGTCGGTTTCTTCCTGCGCCGCCTCAAGCAGGTGGCTGCGGGTGACTTCGTCACGGGCGACTGCCGCCTGGCCGCAATACAGCGCCTGGGCGCAGACTTCGCCGACGTGGTTGATCCTCATCAGGCCCGCGGCGTGACGGCGTTCGTCGCCCTCCAGCACGATTTCGGCCTCGCTATTGGCGGGATTCGGGCGTTGCGCTGGCGGTGCGCCCAGCACGGTTTCGAGAGCGCGTTGGGCGTCGCCTAGCAGGCGGTCGATCGGGGTCTGGATACGCGTGGTCATGGGCGTGATTCTAGGTCGGCCGGGTGATTTCCGGGTGCAGGTCCGTGGATGCGGGCGCCAGCA
>JBOHYC010000167.1:0-3173 GCA_050737755.1 Lysobacter sp. | reverse complement strand
AAGTCGACCTCCTCGACGGTCCAGGTGTTGCGGATCGCGTCGCGGTACATGTCGTAGAAGCGCGGGTAGCGCATCGGCCGCAGGGTGAGGTCGAAGCCAGGGTCGAGCAGGTGGGGTTGCATGGTGGATCCTTGGAATGGGGCGCGAATATCGAACCGCGAGGACTGTAGGAGCGACGTAAGTCGCGAATGCCCCGGCAGTCGTCGGGCTGTGGATATCGCGACTTACGTCGCTCCTACAGCGGAAGGAAGTCGCCAAGTGGAAGGAGAGCAGCGCCGGATTTCGCGCAGGGAAGCTAGCTACTGGCAGGCCTCGCAACTCTCCGGGTTCTCCAGTGAGCAGGCGATGGCTTCGTCCGGGGTATAGGCGGGCGCGGGCTCGGGCTCGGGCTCGGCGAGCTTGCTTGCGCTGATCGTGGATTTCGCGATCTTCGTCGCCGGTCGCGAGCGCAGGTAGTAGGTTGTCTTCAACCCCTTCTTCCACGCATACATGTACATCGACGACAGCTGGCCGATGTTCGGGCTCTCGATGAACAGGTTGAGCGACTGGCTCTGGTCGATGAACGCACCGCGGTCGGCGGCCATGTCGATCAGCGATCGCATCGGCAACTCCCACGCGGTGCGGTAGACCTGCCGCAGCGACTCGGGGATCGCGTCGATGCCCTGGATCGAGCCGTCGGCGCGCTTGATCGCGTCGCGCAGTTCAGACGTCCACAAGCCCAGTGTCTTCAGCTCATCGACCAGGTACTTGTTGACCACGATGAAGTCGCCGGACAGCGTTTCGCGCTTGAACAGGTTGGACACCTGCGGCTCGATGCATTCGTAGCAACCGGCGATAGAGGCGATTGTCGCGGTCGGCGCGATCGCGATCAGAAGCGAGTTGCGCAGGCCGTGCTCCCGGATGCGTGCGCGTAGTCCGTCCCAGCGCTCGGTGTCGCCCGGTTGCACGTCCCAGGCTTCGAACTGCAACTCGCCATTCGCCGCGCGGGTGTCGGCGAAGGCCGGGTGGCGGCCATGCTCAAGTGCCAGTTCATTCGAGGCCGACAACGCGTGGAAGTAGATCTCCTCGGCGATCTGCTTCGACAACGCCTGCGCCGGTTCGGAGTCGAACGGCAGCCGCAGTTTGAAGAACACGTCCTGCAATCCCATCGCGCCGAGCCCGACCGGCCGCCACTTGAGGTTGGCGCGGCGCGCGGTCTCGATCGGATAGAAGTTCAGGTCGATCACCCGGTCAAGCTGGCGTACGGCGAGACGCACGGTTTCGGCCAGCTTGTCGAAATCGAAGCGTCCGGCCTCGCCGTGCAACGGACCGTCCTCGTACAACTCGACATGGTGCGAAAGGTTGATCGAGCCGAGGTTGCACACCGCGGTTTCGTCCTGCGACGTGACTTCGAGAATCTCGGTGCACAGGTTCGACAGGTGCACGACGTTGCCGGCGCGCGCGGTCTGGTTGCAGGCGCGGTTGGACTTGTCCTTGAAGTTCATCCAGCCGTTGCCGGTCTGCGCCAGCGTGCGGATCATCCGGCCGTACAGTTCGCGCGCCTTGACCTGCTTGTGGGCGAGACCGGAAGCCTCGGCGGTGGCGTAGGCGCGGTCGAACGCCTCGCCGAACAGGTCGGTCAACTGTGGCACTTTGTACGGGTCGAACAGCGACCACATCGCATCTGCCTCGACCCGGCGCATGAACTCGTCGGGGATCCAGTTGGCGAGGTTGAGGTTGTGGGTGCGCCGGGCCTCGTCGCCGGTGTTGTCGCGCAGCTCCAGGAACTCCTCGACATCGGCGTGCCACGGCTCCAGGTACACGCAGGCCGCGCCCTTGCGCTTGCCGCCCTGGTTGACTGCCGCGACCGAGGCATCGAGCGTCTTCAGCCACGGCACAATGCCGTTGCTCAGGCCGTTGGTGCTGCGGATCAGCGAACCACGCGAGCGGATGCGGGTGTAGCTCAGGCCGATGCCGCCGCTGAACTTGGACAGCTTGGCGACGTCCATGTAGCGCTGATAGATGCTCTCCAGCGAATCCTCGGGCGAGTCCAGCAGGAAGCACGACGACAACTGCTCGTGGGTGGTGCCGGCGTTGAACAGGGTCGGCGACGACGGGATGTAATCCAGCTGCGCCATCCGCCGGTACAGCGCCAGCGCATCGCCGACGTCCTCGCTGAGCGCGCAGGCCACGCGCAGGAAGAACTGCTGCGGGGTCTCGATCACCGTGCGTGCGGTCGGGTGGCGCAGCAGGTAGCGGTCGTACAGGGTGCGCAGGCCGAAGTAGTCGAAGCGGTGGTTGAGCGAGTTGTCGATCGCGTCGTTGAGCTTGCGTGCGTTGGCTTGGACGAATTCGAGCAGGCGTTCGTTGATCACGCCCAGCTCATGGCCGCGCTGCACCGACTGCGAGAACGCGTTGATGTCGATCGCCGCGACTTCCTTCTCGATCACGCCTGCCAGCAGGCGCGCGGCGAGGCGGCCGTACTCGGGCTCCTCGGCGGTCAGCAGCGCGGCGGTGCGGATCGATAATTCGTCGAGTTCGCGGGTGGTCGCGCCGTCGTACAGGCCGGAGATGGTGCGGGTGGCGACGCGCATCGGGTCGATTGCGTAGAGGTCGTCGCTGCAGCGGGTGATCGCGCGCACGATCTTGTTGAGGTCGACCGGCTCGCGGCTGCCGTTGCGCTTGGTCACGGCCATGCTGAATGCCGCGGCGGGTGGGGTCAGGGTCAGGCCGGGAGCGTCGACGACGGTTGTCGACGCGATGGGTGTCGCGGTGATGGTCGAGTTGACGAGGTCAGGCGTGTCGGCGGTGGCAGCTGCGGCAGGAGATTCGGTGGTCATGGCGTAACTCCGGTGCATGAAGCACGGGTCGCCACCCTTCCCTCGAAGGGCGACGCACGGAGGCGCGCATGCCATCGACCGTCGTCGCCCGCGTGGCGCAGGCCCGACATCGATCGCACGGCCACGCCCCCGCGGGCGCGGAGTCCGAAGACTCCCTGGCCGGTCACCGCGCGGTGTGCATCGCGCGGCTGTCGGCAGGTCTTCGGGCTCTGGACTCGGAGCATCGCGCTCCACCTACCGGCCGTCGCTTCCCGGGCGTTTGCCCAGTGCCATGACGGCTTTCGTTTCCACTACCGCTGCGGGGCAGCGCCGGAATTGGACGAGGTGTCCGCACCGGCTTCCCGTTTTAAGCCA
>JBOHYC010000166.1:0-19988 GCA_050737755.1 Lysobacter sp. | reverse complement strand
CAGTCGCCTTGGCATCGTCCAGCGGTTCGGCCAGCGCCTTGTCGATCCGCCGCAGCGCCGCCTCCGACGCCGCCACCCGCGCGTTGGCCTCGGTGTCCTTGCGCTCCGGTTCCGGCAGTACCTCCGTAAGTCCTCGCGTCAGCAGAGGCAGGCCGATGCTGGCGATGGTCAGCGACAGCAGGATCACGCCCATCGCCAGGAAGATCGCCACGTCACGCGCCGGGAACGCGCTGCCGTCGGGCATCAGCAGCGGCAGGGTCAGGATGCCGGCCAGGGTGATCGCGCCGCGCACGCCGGCGGTGGCGATGATCGCCAGTAACCGCGTCTGCGGCATCACCGTGTCCTCGCCGCGCCACGCTGCGCGGAACACGGTCAGGCGGATCGCGATCCACACCCAGGCAAAGCGCATCAGGCCCAGCCCGAGCGTGATCACCACCACGTAGCCGAGCAGGTGCCAGACATCATTACCGCTGCCGGTGGCCTCGGCCGCCTCGGGAAGGCGTCGCAACATGCGCGGCAACTGTTCGCCGAGCAGCACGAAGATGATGCCGTTGAGCGCGGTCTGCACCGTGTCCCAGACCGCGCCGCGCTGCATCCGGGTCGACGCCAGCGGCCGGCCGGACAGCTCGCCGTAGTGCATCGCGATGCCAGCCGCCGCCGCGGCGAGGATGCCGGAGACGTGCACATGCTCGGCCGCGAGGTAGGCCGCGAACGGGATCAGCAGGCTGACCAGGATCTGGATACCGGGGTCCTCGCCCGAGCGACGTACCAGCAGCCGGTTGAGACGGCCGATCACGAATGTCACCGCCACGCCGACCACCAGCCCGCCACCGGCGACCATCAGGAAACTCACCGACGCATCGGCCGGCGAGAACGTACCGGTCAGCGCCGCGGTCACCGCGAAGCTGAAGCACACCAGGCCGGTGGCATCGTTGAGCAGCGACTCGCCTTCGAGGATGTGCATCAACCGCGACGGCAGCGGCGAGTTGGCGGTCACCGCGCTCACCGCGACCGGGTCGGTCGGCGACAGGATCGCCGCCAACGCAAACGCCACCGCCAGCGGCATCGCAGGCACCAGCCATTCGATGAACCAGCCCATGCCGATCACGGTCAGCACCACCAGCCCGATCGCCAGCGCCAGGATCGGCTTCCAGTCGCGGAAGAACGCGCCCTTGGGGATGCGCCAGCCATCGAGGAAGAGCAGCGGCGGGATGAACAGCAACAGGAACAGGTGCGGTTCGAAGTCGACGTCGAAGCCCAGCGTCGCCAGCCCCGCGCCGATCGCGATCTGCAGCAATGGCAGCGGCACCTTGAACGGCAGCAGGCGCGCGATGAAGCCGCTGACGACCACCGCCAGCAGGAAGACCAGGACCATCGTTACTACGGGCATGCGGGATCCACGGGAGCGGCGGGGGACACCGCCTATTTTGCCTCGTCACCCTACCCGCGCGGTCCTCCCATCGCCGGCAGGATCACGCCGTTGACGTAGGACGCGCACACCTTCGACGCCAGGAATACATAGGCCGGCGACATCTCCTCGGGTTGTGCGGGGCGGCCCATGTCGCTGTCCTTGCCGAAGTCGGCGATCTTGTCGGCCGGGCGGTCGGCGGGGTTCAACGGCGTCCACACCGGCCCGGGCGCAACCGCGTTGACCCGGATGCCGCGATCGAGCAGATGGCTGGCAAGCGACTTGGTGAAGGCATGGATCGCGCCCTTGGTCGCCGAGTAGTCGAGCAGTTGGGCATTGCCGAAGATCGCCACTTCCGAACCGGTGTTTACGATGCTGCTACCGGGCTGCATGTGCGGGATCGCCGCGCGCGCCATCTTGAAATATCCGCCGATGTTGGTCTGCAGGGTCTCGTCCCACTGCGCGTCGGTGATGTCCTCGATGCGCTCGGCGTGTTGCTGGAAAGCGGCGTTGTTGACCAGCACGTCGAGCCGGCCGAATGCCTTCAGCGCCTGCTTGACCGCCTTTTCGCAGAACGCGGTCTTCCTGACGTCGCCGCCGATGACGATGCAGCGACGACCCTCCTCCTCCACCGCGGCGCGGGTGACCTCGGCGTCTTCCGGTTCGGCCAGGTGCAGCACCGCGACGTCGCAGCCCTCGCGCGCGAACAGCACCGCGACCGCGCGACCGATGCCGGAGTCGGCCCCGGTCACGATCGCGGCCATGCCGTCGAGCTTGCCGCTGCCCTTGTAGTCCGGCGCGAGATAGCGCGGCTGCAACTTCAGGTCGTGCTCGTAGCCGGGCTTCTTCAGGTGCTGCGCCGGCAGCGGATTCTTCGGTTGCTTGCGCGGGCCGGTCTGTACCGGTTTCTTCTTCGTGGCTTTGGACTTGGCGGGTTTTGCGTCGATCTTCTTCTGGATCGAGCGCTGGCGGCCGACGGTGTCGGCGGCGGAACTGGTGGTGTTGCTGGCGGCACGTTTGCGGGTGGCCATGGGTCTGCCTCCGGGTCGGGCGGCCAGCAAAACAGGCGCGGCGTTGCGCGACCGTGACCGCGCCGGCAAAGCGGCGTGAGTTGGCGGCGCGGGTGGGCGCTAACGGCTCGTGGCGCGCAGCACCACGCCCTGCAGACGCGGCTGGCCACCGACGACGTCGGTCCAGGCCACGTGGACGGCGCCATCGGCGAGCGCCAGTTGCGGGAAGCCGGTGCCACGGCCGCGGCCTTGCAGGTGGGCGAGCTCGATGCGTTGCAGCTGGCGCGACAGGTCCGGCGTGTAGCGCGCAAGTTGCAGCGTCTGGCCGGCGGCGTCCTCGCGGGTCCAAAGCACCCAAGCCGCGTCGGCTCCGATGGCGACATCGACACGGCCCTGCACCGCCGTGCCGGCATCGACTTCGACCGGCGTGGCGAAGCGGTCGCCGGCGTCGAGCGAGCGCGCGATCTTCAGCGTCGGGGTGTCGCTGGCAGCGGTGTACCAGCCGACCAGCACGGCGTCGTCTCGGGCGTCGACCGCCGGGCCGTTGACCGGGCAGGCCGGCATCGTCCAGTGGTCGGCGTGGACGGGGGTGGGATCGCTCCAGCGGCTGCCGTCGAAGCGGGTCACCACGATGTCGCGGATTTCCTCTTCGGTGCGGTCGCGGTAGACCACCAGCGGACCGCGCGCGGTCATCGCGACGTCGGTCTGGCAGCAGTCGCAGGTCGAGGCGTCGAGCATGCCTTCATCACTGCGCGCCAGGCCCGGGCCAAAACGCGCGGCGCGCAGGGTCATGCTGCCGCCACCGTGACCGGTATGTGCGTCGTGTCCGCCGTGGCCACTCGCGGCCGCAGTCTCGCGACCGTCGAGCCAGGCGATGCCGAGACTGTCGGCGGACGCCGGCCACAGCGACACGAAGCCGTGCTCGGTCGGCGTGCCGTCGTCGTTGACCAGCACCGGGTCCGTCCAGCTCACGCCGCCGTTGTCGGAGCGCACCAGCGCCACGTCGTAGGCGTAGGGCGCGTCGGCCGACTGCTGCAGCCAGTGCGCCCACAGCGCGCCATCGGCGGTGGCCGCGACATGCGGGGTGTCGGCCCAGTTGACGAACCAGTCGTCGCCGCGCGCGATGGTCTGCGTAGCGCTCCACTCGCCACCGGCGAAGCGCGCAAAGTGCAGGGCGTGGCCGTCGACGTCGGGGCTGATCCATGACAGCAGCAGGCCGTCGGCTGTGGCGACGAGGTCGGGTTGCGCGGCGCCGGATGGACTGGGTAGCTGCCAGGGCTCGGCGTCGAATGTGGCCGGCGTGGATGGTGCGACGTCGGCGTTGGTACCCGTGGCGGGCGCCGCATCCGGTTGGCAGGCGGCGAGTGCGGCGGTCAGGGTTACGGCGAGGAGGATGCGCATGCGGGTAGCGTAACGCCAGCCGGTGACTGGCGATCGGGCCTCATGCCAGTCGGGACCTATGTAGGAGCGACGCAAGTCGCGACTTCACCGATGTTGCAGGAGCCATAGCAGCCGCAATCGCGAAGATTGCCGAAGCTGTTCTCCGGGTGGGTCGTTTCGCAGCGCTGGTGATGAGGCTCGGGCTGCCTCGAGGAATTCGCGACTCACGTCGCTCCTACAGTCACGCCTACCGGGGATGCCTACCGGGATGCAGCCGGCTCACGCAACCCGGCTGCGGCGCTGGCGGGCCAGGTGCACCAGCAGCAGCGAGATCGCGGCGGGGGTCATGCCGGGGATGCGCTGGGCTTGGCCGATGGTCTGCGGGCGGACCTGGGCCAATTTCCCGGTGAGTTCCATCGACAGGCCGTGGACCAGTCCGTAGTCGAAATCGACCGGTATCCCGGTGGTCTCGTGACGTTGCTGGCGGGCGATTTCATCGTTCTGGCGGTCGAGGTAGCCGGCGTACTTGACGCCGATCTCGACCTGTTCGGCGACCGCGGGATCGGCGACCGCAGGGCCGAGCGACGGCACGGCGACCAGCCGGGCGTAGTCGAGCTCGGGCCGCTTCAGCAGGTCGCGTGCGCTGCCCTCGCGGCTGGGCTCGATGCCCAGGTGCGCGGCTATCTCGCGGCCAAGCGGGTTGTTCGGCGAAACCCGGATCGCGCCAAGCCGCGTACTTTCGCCTTCGATCGCCTCGCGCTTGGTCTCGAACGCGGCGAACCGCGCATCGTCGACCAGCCCGAGCTCGCGCCCGACCGGGGTCAGCCGCAGGTCCGCGTTGTCCTCGCGCAACTGCAGGCGGTACTCGGCGCGCGAGGTGAACATCCGGTACGGCTCGGTGGTGCCGTGGGTGATCAGGTCGTCGACCAGCACGCCGAGGTAAGCCTGGTCGCGACGCGGGCTCCAGCCCTCAAACCCGGCCACCTGCCGCGCGGCGTTGAGGCCGGCCAACAGGCCCTGCGCCGCGGCTTCCTCGTAGCCCGTGGTGCCGTTGATCTGGCCGGCGAAGAACAGGCCTTCAACCGCCTTGGTTTCCAGCGTCGCCTTGAGTCCACGCGGGTCGAAGAAGTCGTACTCGATCGCGTAGCCGGCGCGGGTGATGTGGGCCTGCTCGAAACCGCGGATCGAGCGCACCAGCTCCAGCTGCACGTCGAACGGCAGCGAGGTCGAGATGCCATTGGGGTAGATCTCGGCGACACCGAGGCCCTCGGGTTCGACGAAGATCTGGTGGCTGGCCTTCTCGGCGAAGCGCACCACCTTGTCCTCGATCGACGGGCAGTAGCGCGGGCCGATGCCCTCGATCTGGCCGGTATACAGCGGGCTGCGGTCGAGCGCGGCGCGGATGATCTCGTGGGTGCGCTCGCAGGTGTCGGTGATCCAGCACGAGACCTGTCGCGGGTGGTCGACGTGCGAGCCCATGAACGAGAACACCGGGCGCGGGTCGTCGCCGGGCTGTTCGCGCATCACGCTGTAGTCGAGACTGCGGCCGTCGATGCGCGGCGGGGTGCCGGTCTTGAGCCGGTCGACCACGAACGGGCCCTCGCGCAATTTTGCCGCCAGCGTCTGCGCCGGCGGATCGCCCGCACGACCGGCGGCGTAAGTGGTCTGGCCGACGTGGACCTTGCCGGCGAGGAATGTGCCCGCGGTCAGCACCACCGCCGGCGCATGGAAGCGCAGGCCGGTCTGGGTGGTGACGCCGCCGACCTTGCCGTTGTCGAAATCGATGTCGTCGACCGCGGTCTGGAACACGGTCAGGCCCGGCTGGTTCTCGACCGCCCGGCGCACGAATGCGCGATACAGGTTGCGGTCGGCCTGGCAGCGCGTCGCGCGCACCGCCGGGCCCTTGCTCGCATTCAAGCGCCGCCACTGGATGCCGGCAGCGTCGGCGGCGTGCGCCATGACTCCGCCCAGCGCGTCGATCTCCTTGACCAGGTGACCCTTGCCGATTCCGCCGATCGCCGGGTTGCAGCTCATTGCACCGACGGTCTCGATGTTGTGGGTCAGCAGCAGGGTACGGGCACCGGCGCGCGCGGCCGCCAGCGCGGCCTCGGTACCGGCGTGGCCGCCGCCGACCACGATCACGTCGTACTGGTAGAAGCTGGAAGTCATTTCAGGAGCCCATGGCAGGCGGGAATTCTACGCCAATCAAGCACTTGTGACGGGCGCCGGGACGCCCCGCATGCCCTCGCCATTGTTTGGGTGAAGATTGTGTCAACCTTGGCACGCTTCATGCGTTACCTCCCATGCACCCGGCAGGGCAGGCGCACAGCGCCGGTTGGTATTGGAACAGGGGCCGACCAAGCGCCTGCCGGGGAAGCACAGGGACCGAATGTCGGGGGACATTCGGTCCCTTTTTTTGCCCGCTTGCAGCGGCGCAGGAATGGCGGCAGACGTCACATTCCGCGCGAGACCACTGTCCGGGCCGGCGTCGATCCGCCCGCCCCGAAGCCGATCCGGGCCTTGATCGCCCACCCGCTGGCGCGTGCCTTGAATACGCGAAAGCCCCGCAGTGCGGGGCTTTCGGTATGGGCGTCGGCGTCCGACGGGGACGGAACAGGGGGGATCCGGGATTCCTCGTCGGACACCGACATTGAAGCGGCAACCCGATTACGTCGCAATGCGACGCATTCTGTCAATACCCGCGACTGGTCGTCAGACGAACGGCAGGTACCCCGGCGATCACCGTTCCTCGGTCTGGATGTGGCGTGTGGCCCCGGACCGGGCGCGCTGCATCACCCGCTCCATCCGCGAACCACCGCCATCGTTGCTGCGCGCCCGCACCGGAGCGGCGGGACGTGCGGCAGGACGAGGCGTGGCGGAACGCACGGGCGTGGCCGGACGAACCGGCACCGACATCGGTTTGCGCTGGACCACCGGCGAGCGCTCGATCCGCTCGCGCTTCAGGCGCTCGTAATCGCGCCACGGCGCCTTCTGGTCGTCATCGCGGTCCTGGTGATGGCCGTTGTCGCCATCCGGGCGCGGATGGACCACCACCGGCGGGCGGTAGTAGCCGTACGGATACCCGCGGCGGTAACCGCCGTTGTAATACGGATAACCGCGACCGTAGTAGCTGTTGCCGTAGTAACCGCTGCCATAGCCGTAATAGCCGTCGTAGTAGCCGCCCGCCCCGCCGTAATGGCGGTAGTCGACACCCGGCTGGCCGTAGTAGTAGTCGCCACGGTCCTGGCGGTAGCTGTAACCGCCGGTCATGCAGCCGCCCAGCAGGGCCACCGCGATCGCGGGCAGAAGTAGTTTTCGGATCATCGTCATGTTGGGAACCCCCCGGGTCATGCGGTCATCGTCGGCCCGAGGCATTGAACTCGCGCTTAATTTGCAGTATTGCACGGCCCTGCAGCTGACCCGTTCAGATAGTCGTGCCGGCTGCGGCGTCCCCGGCAACACCGCCGCTGCGCTACGCTCCCAAGATGCCCGCCGCCGCCATCGATACCCGTTCGACTCCCGCCTCCGCCGACGAGGTTGGCTTCGACGATGTGCTGGGCGCCGCCGCGCGGATCGCGCCGCATGCCCATGCGACCCCGGTGCTGCGTTCGCGGACGCTGGACGCGCTGGCCGGCTGCGAGTTGCACTTCAAGGCCGAACATTTGCAGCGCAGCGGCGCGTTCAAGTTCCGCGGTGCCTGCAACGCGGTCTGGTCGCTGGATGACGCGCAGGCCGTGCGCGGGGTGGTCACCCATTCCTCCGGCAACCACGGCGGTGCGCTGGCGCTGGCCGCGCGCACGCGGCGGATCGGTTGCCACGTGGTGGTGCCCGAAGGCGCGGTCGCGGCCAAGCTGGCGGGGATCGCCGCGTATGGCGCGACCCTGCACCGCTGCGACGCGACCATCGCCGCGCGCGAGGCGATGTGCGAGCGGGTCCGCCAGGCCACCGGCGCCGAACTGGTCCATCCCTACACCGACCCACGGGTAATCGCCGGCCAGGGCACCGCGGTGCTGGAACTGCTGTCGGGGCCGACCACGTTCGACGCGGTGGTGGTCCCGGTCGGCGGCGGCGGCCTCGCCTGCGGCAGTGCGATCACCCTCGCCGCCCGCGCCCCCGGTACCCGGCTGTGGCTGGCCGAACCGGCCGGCGCGGCCGAAACCGCGGCGTCCCTGCAGCGTGGCGAGCGGGTTACTGAATTCGCTCCCGACACGATCTGCGACGGTCTGCGCGGCACCTTGGGCGCGCCCAATTTCGAACTGCTGCGCCGGCACGCGCCGGGCGCATTGGTGGTCGACGATGCCGCCACCGTGCACGCGATGCGGCTGATCTGGCGACACTGCAAGCAACTGGTCGAACCGTCGTCGGCAATTGCGCTGGCAGTGGTGCTGGCCAACCCGGAGCGCTTCGCCGGGCAACGCGTCGGCATCGTGTTGTCCGGCGGCAATGTCGACCTCGACAACCTGCCGACGTTGTTTTCGAGCTGACGGGAAACGTCCTGCCGTCTGGGCGTCACCCGCCGGAGCGAATGTAGGAGCGACGCAAGTCGCGATCTCCTCGGACCAACCAGATGCCTGACCCCTTGGCTTCGGCACAGCCTCCCGGAGGCTCAGGGCGAAGATATCGCGACAGATCCAGTGTCACGTCGGTCGGACCAGTGCGTTCGCGATTTACGTCGCTCCTACACAAGGCGCGCGGTCGGGCTCGAGCATCGGCGAGATACAGGACGCGGAGCGCCGGCCGGGGCGAAACGTCCTGGATGAGGAACGCTATCGCACGCCCGCATCCGTAACGCCCGCATCCACCAGCCGCTGCAACCCTTCGCCCAGCAGCAGCCGGGTCACGCCGGCACGTTCGGATATCGGCCGCTCGTGCAGCACGTCGAGCAGCATCGCGACCGAATCGCAGCGCGCGGCGTGGTCGTTGCCGTTGAGGCCGCCGCTGAACCCGTCATTGAGCAGCGCGGCGCGTACGCCGGCGGATTTCAGTGCCTGCCGGGCGGCGGCGCTGTCCTGGACCTGCGGCGGGTTCTGCATCGCAGCGACGAAGACCCCGGCGACGGCATTGGCGAAGCGTTCCTGGCTGGCCTGGCCGAGCCGCGATGCGATCGCATTGAGTCCGGCCAGGCTGCGGTCGGCGGTGGGGTCGAACAGCCGGCACACCACCTGCGCGTCGGCCGGATCATGGCTACTGGCATGCATTGCCTGGAACAGCCGGTCGATCGCGGGGTCGGGCGCGCGCGCCAGTAGCTCGGTGCCGTCGGCGACCAGCACCGCGGGGTCGAAACCCCACTGTTCGATCATCGCGCCCGGCGCCGCCGGCGTCGGCGTCGGTATGGACTGCGACTGCGACTGCGACTGCGACACAGCCTGCGGTCCGGCCAACGCGGAAGCCGGCAGCCACCCGGCCAGCAGCATCACCGCGAGTGCGGCCGACGGCGGGAAAGATCGATTTGCGGTCGGGATCGGCGTTGGCATGGGCGACTCGAAGCGCGGGGATCCACGCCGAATCTAGTCAACAACGGCTGAACGCCATGTCTGCATTGAAGAAACGCCGCGTCGCTCAGCCGCCGCGTTCGCTGCGCAGGGCCTGGGTCGCACGGTGGTCGCCGGCGACCGTGCGCGCCGCGATCCAGCTGAAGATGACGATACCGACGATGACGACCGCTGCGCCCCACATCGCGCGGCCCTGCGGCCACTGCTCGCCGAGCAGCAGCACGCCCAGCGCGGTCGCGAACAGGATCTCGGCCGCCTGCATCGCCTCGGTCGCGGCCAGTGCGGTTGGATCGTTGCGGACCATGCCGGTGGCCTGGAAGAACAGCACCGTGGCGATGATCCCGGCGCCCAGCGCAACCCCGCCGGCCAGCCAGACCTGGTCCATCGACGGCGCGCCAGCGTCGATCCCGGCAAACAGCGCCAGCACCAGCCACAGCGGCTGGCTGGCAAGGGTCAGCCCGAACACGCGCTGGGTCGCGTTGAGTTCGGGACCTTCGCCGGGATGACGCTCCAGGTGCAGCAACAGGCCGCGGTTGCCGAGCGGATAGGCCACCGCGGCCACCGCGACGCAGGCCAGTGCGAACCAGCCGGCGCGGTCGAGATCGCCGCCACCGACGCCGAACTGCATCAGCAGCACGCCGGCGACTACCAGCAGCCCGGCCGCCAGCGCCGGCAGCGGGATCCGTGCGCGCGCATCGTCGTACAGCAGCGGCGCGCACAGCATCCCGGCGACCACGGTCAGCTGGAACGTGCCGGCGACCAGCCACGACGGTCCGCTCGACGCCGCAAAGCTCAGGCACGCGTAGAACAACCCGAATCCAATCCCGCTCCAGCCCAGCCACGCCCACGGGTGCGCGCGGATCGCACGCCACACCGGCGCCACCCCGCCCTGCCAGTGCATCAGCGGCAACATCAGCGGCAGCGTGATCAGGTAACGCAACGCAGCGGTCCAAGCCCAGTGCCCGCCGCCGGTCGCGGCCGCACGGTTGAGCACATAGGCGCAGGTGAAGAACAGCGCCGCGGCCAATGCGATGGCGACCGCGAGCAGGGTGCGGTTTCTATGACTCGCGTGTCGGGCGTGGTCGGGCATGGTTGCGAATTTACGCGCGGCTAGCGCGAGCGCACGCGGATGCTCGATGCCGGTACGTGGACCTCGTCGACGCCGCCGACCCGGATCGGCGCACCCGGCGGCGGGCCCCAGGCGTGGGCGTAGGTCACTTCCCAGGTCGCCGGCAGTTGCCCTTCGGAACGCATTGCTTCGTAGGCCTGCGCGGCACGGGCGAAGCGGGCGCGACCGGTGAGGCTGCGGCGTCGGGTCGCCATCGCGTTGGTCGCGCCGATCGCACGCAACTCGCGCATCAGGTGGGCCAGGTCGGGGTGGCCGAGGTGGAACTCGTCGCGGTCGAGCACCGGGTCCTTGAAGCCCGCGGCGATGAGCGCATCGCCAAACTGGGCGATTGCCGGGAACAGGCTGACGTGCGGCGCCTCGTCGGCGGCGGCGAAGGCTTCGCGCAACTCCCACAACGTCGCCGGACCGAAGGTCGAGACCAACAGCAATCCGCCGGGCTTGAGCACGCGTCGGAACCCCGCGAACACCGCCGGCAGGTCCTCGACCCATTGCAGGCACAGGTTGGAATACAGAACGTCGACGCTGGCGTCGCGCAGTGGCAGCGCGCGGGCGTCGGCGCAGACCGGTACGGGACGACGCGTGAACGGATTGAGCCGGTTCGCCAGCCCGGCGCCCACGGTATTGCGGCGGGTCTCGGCCAGCATCCCGGGGGCGAGGTCGAGCGCCAGCACCTGCGCCTTCGGCCAGCGCTTCTGCATCAGCGCGCTGGCGTGGCCAGGACCGCAGCCGAGGTCGACCACTACTTCAGGGGGCGCACGCCCATGGGCCGGATCGTCGAGGTAATCGAGCGATTCCATCAGCCGCGCGCCGACCTCGCGCTGCAACGCCGCAGCAGAGTCATAGCCGCGGGCCGCGCGTGAGAACGAACGCCGGACCTGGCGGTGGTCGAACAGGTCGGTCATGCCGGGGTCCGCTGCGCGACCGTGCGCATGAATGCATCGATCTCCGTCACCACCGCATCGGTCGCGCCAAGGAATGGCGCGTGGCCGGCGCCGTCGATCACCACGCTACGGGCCTCCGGCGCCAATGCGGCGGCGGCGGGCATCGCGCCGGCCGGGACCAGCCGGTCGCGGCGGCCCGACAGCCACAGGCTCGGGACCTGCAGACCGGGCAATTCCCCGCGCAGGTCCAGCTGGTCGAGCAGCGTCAGCCCTTCCTGCAACGCACGCGGCGCCGGCTCGCCACGTTCGAACGCCTGCGCCCGCAGTTTGCGCAACTCGTCCTGGGCGCTGTTGGACCCGAGCGCCTCCAGTGCGAGGAAGCCCTCCAGCGTGCCGCGGAAATCACGCTGCAACGCCTCGCCGAAATCGCGGAACAGGGTCGTGTTGACACCGTGCGGCCAGCCGCCGGCATCGTCGCGGACGAACCGCGGTGACGAGGCGATCATGATCAGTCCGCACACGCGGTGGGGATGATCCAGCGCCGCGCGCAACGCGAACTGACCGCCCAGCGACCAGCCCAGCCAGACCGCATCGGGCACGCGTTCAACCAGCTGCCCCGCCAGCGGCCCAGGCTGCAACGCGCTTTCATCGTCGCGCGCGTGACCGTGTCCGGGCAGGTCGACGACGTGCACGGTGTAGCTCCCCGCCAGCCGGTCGACCAGCGGTGCGAACAGGCCGCCATGCATCGCCCAGCCGTGGACGAGTGCCAGCGCCGGCCCCTGGCCATGCGTTTCGATGAACATCCTTCAGGACCCTTCTATGCGAACGGGCGGTGCCGGCTCATGCCGGCGTACCGCTGTTGATCCGCGCCATCCGCACCTCGGCCTCGGCGCGTTCGCGCGCGACCTGCAGCATGTTGACCAGCCCGTCGATGTCGGCCGGGGTGTGCAGCGCAGACAGGGTGATCCGCAGCCGCGCGCGGCCCTCGGGTACGGTCGGCGGGCGGATCGGGGCGACCCAGAAGCCGCGCGATTCGAGGGTCGCGGCCATCGACAGCGCGCGTGCGTCATCGCCGACCAGCAACGGCTGGATCGGAGTGTCGGACGGCATCAACACCAGTCCGGCGGCCTTGGCCCGATGACGGAAATGCCCCACCAGCTCGGTGAGTTTCTCGCGGCGCCAGTGCTCGGTCCGTGCCAGCTTGACCGCGGCCAGGCTGGCGGCGGCCTGCGCCGGTGGCAACGCGGTGGTGTAGATGTACGGACGCGCGGTTTCCGCCAGGTGCTCGATCAGTTCGTCGTCGCCCAGCACCGCGGCGCCATAACCGCCGAGCGCCTTGCCGAGCGTCGCCAGTTGCAGTGGCGCTTCGCGCACGCCGAGGTTGGCCGCCGCCACGCAGCCGCGGCCATCGGGCCCGACCACGCCGACGCCGTGGGCGTCATCGACATACAGCAACGCCTTCTGCACCCGCGCCACCACCGCCAGTTCGCGCAGGGGGGCGAGGTCGCCGTCCATGCTGAAGACGCCGTCGGTGGCGAGCATCGCCAGGCCTGCGGGCATGCTTCGCAGCTGGCGGATCGCGCCTTCCGGGTCGTTGTGCGGATAGCGTCGCAGGCGGCAGCCGGCCAGCCGCGCGGCGTCGATCAGGCTGGCGTGGTTGAGCCGGTCCTGGACGCAGATGTCCTCGTCGCCGAGCAGCGCCTGGATCACCGCCAGGTTGGCCAGGAAGCCGCTGCCGAACAGCAGCGCGCGTGGCGTTCCGAGCCAGTCGGCCAGCTCCTTCTCCAGCGCGTCGTGCAGCGCGTGGTGGCCGCAGACCAGGTGCGAGCCGAGTCCGCCGGCGCCCTCGCGCGAGGCGGCATCCTGCAACGCGCCGACGACGGCGAAGTGCTGCGACAGGCCGAGGTAGTCGTTGCCGCAGAAATTCAGCAGGCGCTGGCCGTCGAGCTCGCAATGGGCGCCTTCGCGATGTTCGACCACGCGGCGCACGCGGCGGCGCGAGGCGGCCTCGCGCAACCCGCGAGCGGTCTCGATCCGCTCACGCCAGGATGGACGCGCCATCGTCAGGCCACGCGGGCGGCGCTATCGGCATCCATGCCGTTGGCGACGCGGCGTTCGCCGCAGCCGGATTCGGAATGGCTCGGTTCAATGATGTCAGCGTGCACGGTGCTTCCCCCCTGGGTGTGCGCGGTGTCGACGACCTGCATCGGACGCAGGCCCAACCGTGCGAACAATGCCAGATCACGCTCGGTGTCGGGGTTGCCCGTCGTCAACAATTTCTCACCGTAAAAGATCGAGTTGGCGCCGCCGAGGAAGCACAGCGCCTGCAGCTCGTCGCTCATCTCCTGACGGCCGGCCGACAGCCGCACCATCGAGCGCGGCATCAGCAGGCGGGCGACGGCAACCGTACGGACGAATTCGAACGGGTCCAGCTCGGCGAGGTTTTCGTCATCGGCCAGCGGCGTGCCCTCGACCTTGACCAGCCGGTTGATCGGCACCGAGTCCGGGTGCGCCGGCAGGTTGGCCAGGGTCTGCAGCAGACCCGCGCGCTGCTCGCGGGTCTCGCCCATGCCGACGATTCCGCCGCTGCAGGTCTTCATGCCGACGTCGCGGACGTGCTCCAGCGTGTCCAGGCGGTCCTGGAACTCGCGGGTGTGGATGATCTCGTTGTAGAACTCCGGCGCGGTGTCGAGGTTGTGGTTGTAGTAGTCGAGCCCGGCCTCGCGCAGCGATTTGGCCTGGTCGCCCGACAGCATCCCGAGGGTCGCGCAGGTCTCCAGCCCGAGCGCCTTCACGCCGGCGATCATCGCCGCGACCTTGGGGATGTCGCGGTCGGCCGGCGAGCGCCACGCCGCGCCCATGCAGAAGCGGCTGGCGCCGGCGGCCTTGGCCTGGCGCGCCTTCTCCAGCACCGCCTCGGTCCCCATTAGCTTCTGCGCCTCGACCCCGGTGTGGTAGCGCTGCGCCTGCGGGCAGTAGCTGCAGTCCTCGGGGCAACCGCCGGTCTTGACCGACAGCAGGGTGCTGACCTGGACCTCGGACGGGTCGAAATGCTCGCGGTGGACGCTGGCGGCACGGTGCAGCAGCTCCGGGAACGGCAGGTCGAACAAGGTGCGCACTTCGGCCCGCGACCAGTCGTGGCGAAGGGTGGTGGTCGAGGCAGGGGTTTGGCTGACGGCAGGCATGGGACTTTTCCGACGGACACGGGCGGGCAAGAGCGGCAGTC
The DNA here is from genome assembly GCA_050737755.1 of Lysobacter sp. Classification (GTDB taxonomy): domain Bacteria; phylum Pseudomonadota; class Gammaproteobacteria; order Xanthomonadales; family Xanthomonadaceae; genus Novilysobacter. Next base: position 5,462 of record JBOHYC010000166.1, on the reverse strand, counting down.
TGGAAAGCATGGCCGAGACTGTCAACCAAACCGGGGCGCTGCTGGTTGACGGCGGGACGGCCGACGACGCCCCGGGTCACGCCCCATCAGGGCGCGGCGAGACCGGTCAACGCCAGCCGGGCCCGGTGCTGGCCCGCTGGCTGTGGCCGCCACGCTGCCTGGTCTGCCGCGGCCGCGGCGCCGGCGGGCTGGACCTGTGCCAGCCCTGTGCCCACGCGTTGCCATGGCTGGGCTCGGCCTGCCTCCGGTGCGCAATTCCGTTGCCCGGGGCGACGCCCGGGCCGGCCATGGTTTGCGGCGCCTGCCTGCAACGCCCGCCGCCACTGGCCGAAACCCACGCCGCCTGCCTCTATGGCGCGCCGCTGGACCGGCTGCTACCGCGCTTCAAGTTCCACCACGACCTCGCCGTCGGACGCCTGCTGGCGCAACTGATGGCGCGCGCGCTGCACCCGATGACGACGGCCTGGTCGCAACCGGCGGCGCTGCTGCCGGTCCCGCTGCACCCACGACGCCTGCGCCAGCGCGGTTACGACCAGGCGCTGGAACTGGCGCGCCCGCTGGCCCACGCGCTGCAGTTGCCGCTGCTCACCGGTGCCCTGGCCCGGACCCGCGATACGACCCCGCAATCGCGGCTGCACGCAGCCCAGCGCCAGCACAATCTGAAGGACGCGTTCCAGATCGACCGCGCCGGCCGCAGCGCCGCCCTGCCCGCCCACGTCGTACTGGTCGACGACGTCATGACCACCGGTGCGACCCTGCATGCCGCTGCAGATGCATTGCAGCGCGCCGGTGTGGCGCGGGTCGATGCGTGGGTCTGCGCGCGGGTGCCGTGAGGCGGGAACCTACAGCGCGTAATCCAGCGCGATGCCGGCGAACAGCGCCAGCCCGACCCAGTGGTTGTGCAGGAACGCGCGGAAACACGGTCCACGCTCGCGTTTGCGGGCAATCCAGAACTCCCAGCCGACCAGCACCAGCCCCACGACCCAGCCGGCCCAGTAGTACCCGCCCAGCTCCGCCCGCTGTCCGACCAGCGCCAGCGTGATGAAGGTCAGCGCATACAGCAGGCCCTGCGCGAGCAGGTCCATCTCGCCGAACAGGATCGCGGTCGAACGCGCTCCGATCTTCAGATCGTCCTCGCGGTCGACCATCGCGTACCAGGTGTCGTACGCGGTCGCCCACAGGATATTGGCGATGTACAGCAGCCAGGCCAGCGCCGGCACCTCGCCGGTGACCGCGGCGAAGCCCATCGGGATGCCCCAGCCGAATGCCATCCCGAGATAGACCTGCGGCAGGTAGGTATAGCGCTTGAGGTAGGGATAGCTGGCCGCCAGCAGCACGCCGATGAAACTCATCCACACGGTCAACCGGTTCATCGTCAGCACCAGCGCGAATGCCGCCAGCATCAGCACCGCGAACACCAGCAGCGCCTCGCGGCCGCGGACCGCGCCGGTCGCCAGCGGGCGGCCCTTGGTGCGTTCGACGTGCGGGTCGAGCCAGCGGTCGGCGTAGTCGTTGATCACGCAGCCGGCCGAGCGGGTCAGCCAGACCCCGGCGCTGAACACGAACAGCGTCCAGAGCGGCGGCACGCCTTCCGCCGCCAGCCACAACCCCCACCAGGTCGGCCACAACAGCAGCAGCCAGCCGATCGGGCGGTCGCCGCGCACGAGTTGCCAGTACAGCGCCAGCCGGGTCTTCCACGCCGGCGCGCCGGGCGACTCGAAACGTTCGTAGCTCATGGGTGAAGTCTAAAGGACGCCCGCGTGGCCACGCGGACTGCATCGGCGCCACATTTGCCGCTAGAATGCCCTCCCGCGCGGCGCAATGCCGCACGCGAAGCAACCGGGCGCCTGTAGCTCAGCCGGATAGAGTAGTGGCTTCCGAAGCCATTGGTCGGGGGTTCGAATCCCTCCAGGCGCACCATCTTCCGTGCGGTGCGATAAACTGCGCGGCGGGTTGCCGGCAGGAACCCTGCATCAGCCGCCGCACCCGGTGCGGTCATTTGTCGAACGCATTGCGCGTCGCCCGCGACGCGCGCAATAGGTGGATCGTGCGCAATTACGACCTCGAGTTCCTGAAGAAATTCTCCATGGTGATCGGCTTCCTGACGGTGGTCACTCTTGGCCTGATCATGGTTGCCTATTTCGTCAACGCCTCGCTTCAGCGCGACGTCCCCGAAGCGGTTGCCAAGCGCACCCAGGCCCGTATCGCGCCGGTCGGCGCGGTCTATGCCGGCAGCACCGGTGCGGCCAACCAGGCTGCCGCGACCGCTGCGGCTGCGGCGGCCGCGCAGGCGCAGGTGGCCTACGGCGGCACCCTCGACGGCTCGGTGATCTTCAACAACCTGTGCACCGGTTGTCACACCTCGGGTGCCGGCGGCGCGCCGACCATGGACGCAGCGCACTGGGCTTCGCGCATTCCGCAGGGCCTGGACGTGCTGCACAAGCACGCCATCGAGGGCTACACCGGCAGCGCCGGCGTGATGCCGCCGAAGGGCGGCAATCCGGCGCTGACCGACGAGCAGGTGGTTGCCACCGTCGACTGGATGCTCGACAACCTGAACTAGGTTCGCCCCACCGGTACGATCCGCCAACGCCGCCTCCGGGCGGCGTTGTCGTTCGTGGCCGGTATCATGGGCACATGAGCGCAGACCCGAGCTTCCCCAGCGACGACGCCTTCCTTGAAGGAAAACCCGCAGCGGTCACCCTGTCCGGCCCGGCCGGTGCGATCGAGGCGATTGTCGAAGGCCCCGAGCCCGACGCGCCGCGGCGCCCGCTGGTGGCGGTGATCTGCCACCCGCTGCCAACCGAAGGCGGCACCATGCACAACAAGGTGGTGACGATGACCGCGCGCGCGCTGCACCAGTCGGGTGCCAGCACGGTGCGCTTCAACTTCCGCGGGGTTGGCGCGTCCGAAGGCAGCTTCGACGACGGCAATGGCGAGGCCGACGACCTGCGCGCGGTGGTCGCGTGGGTCCGCAGCCAACGGCCCGACGCGCCGGTCTGGCTGGCCGGCTTCAGCTTCGGTTCCTATGTTGCCTACAAGGTTGCCGCCGAACTCAAGCCGGGGATGCTGGTGATGATCGCGCCGCCGGCCGGGCGCGGTTACGGATTCGATGAAGTCACTCCGTTCGACGGACCGTGGCTGGTGATCCAGGGCGAGGCCGACGAGGTGGTCGACCCGCAGAAGGTCTATGCATGGGTCGATAGCCTGGCGCAGCCGCCGGAGCTGGTGCGCATCCCCGACACCAGTCATTTCTTCCACCGCCGCCTGATCGACCTGCGCGGCGCGGTCAAGAACGGTGTGCGTCCGTACCTGCCGGAGGCGGATGGTTCCGGCGATCGCACAGATGCCTGAGTCGGCGGCGCTGCCGAGCGCGCGCTACGCCGAGGGTGTCGCGCGCGGTGACTGGAACGACGATGCCGCGCAGCACCCGGCGCTGGCCGAACTCGACCGCCTGCACGCCGCCCTGCTCGACCCGCCGCACCAGGGCTGGCTTGACCGGTTGCGCGACCGCGCGGTGCCGGCGCCGCGCGGCCTGTACCTGTGGGGCGGGGTCGGCCGCGGCAAGACGTTCTTGATCGACCTGTTCTACGACGGCCTGCCGATCACCCGGAAGCGCCGCACCCATTTCCACCGTTTCATGCGCGAAGTGCACACGCAGCTGCGTGCGCACAAGGGCGAGTCCGATCCGCTGCGCACCATCGCGCGGCAATGGGGACGCGAGCTGCAGGTGCTGGTACTCGACGAGTTCTTCGTCACCGACATCGGCGACGCGATGCTGCTCGGGCGCCTGCTGGAGCATCTGTTCCACGAAGGCGTGGCGCTGGTCACGACCTCCAACATCGAGCCGCAGGGCCTGTTCAAGGACGGCCTGCAGCGCGAACGGTTCCTGCCGGCGATCGCGCTGATCGAGCGCCATTGCCACGTGCTGTACCTCGACAGCGTGCACGACTATCGGTTGCGTGCGCTGACCCGATCGCCGGTCTACCGCGCGCCGCTGGACGCCGGCAGCGACGCCTGGCTGCAGTCGCGCTGGGACGAGCTGACCGCCGGCGTACCGCGCGAAGACGGTCCCCTGCGGATCGAAGGCCGAGAGATCCCGGGGCGCGCCCTCGCCGAGGGCCACGCTTGGTTCGACTTCGCCGCGCTGTGCGAAGGCCCCCGCGCGGCCAGCGACTACATCGAGATCGCGACCGAATGCCACACCGTGCTGGTCGGCGGCATTCCGCGTTTCGATGGCGAAAATGACGACCCGGCGCGGCGCTTCGTGCACCTGGTCGACGAGCTCTACGACCGCCACGTCAATCTCGTCTGCACCGCCGCCGCCGCGCCGCCAGGGCTGTACACCGGCGAGCGCCTGACCGGTGCGTTCGAGCGCACCGCCTCGCGCCTGATTGAGATGCGCTCGGCCGAATACCTGGCGCTGGAACACCGCGGCTAACCCGCCACCGGCCACGCCGACGCCCGGGCGACCGACACGCGCCGTCCACACTGCCGCACCGATAGTCGAGGCCCCGCTCCCGGTGCCCATCCATGACGCAGCAGGCGGAAACCGATTCGTCGCAGCGCGGTTCACTGCAGCTCGACGAACACCTGCATTTCCAGCGCATGCTGCAGATGCTGCGTCGGCTCGGGACGTTGCTGCTGTCCGTCATCCTGCTGCTGGCACTGGTCGGAGTATTCGGCGGCAACGGCCTGCTGGCCCGGGTCCAAGCCGACGCCGGCGCACTCGCCACGGACCACCCTCGCTTTTCGCGCTACCAGATGCCGACCCGCCTCGAGTTCACCGTCGACACCGCGGTACTCAGTGGCGACACGTTCGAACTCTCGATCGAAGGCGACTACGCGCGCGAGTTCAGCATCGAACAGATCCATCCGCAGCCGAAGGACGTCGCGATTGCCGACGACCGCATCCGCTACACATTCAACGCCGGCCCCGGCCAGCGCCAGCTCGTGGTGATCCAGGGCCAGCCCGAAACCATGGGCCAGCTGGCCGGCGCGGTGTCGGTCCCGGGCCATCCGCCGCTGCGGATCGACAGCTTCATCTATCCCTGAGTCCTGCAGGAGCACACGATGGAAACCGTGCTGCGCGCGATCGCGATCTACCTGTTCCTGCTGCTGGTGTTCCGCATCAGCGGCAAGCGCACGCTGTCCCAGATGCACCCGTTCGACATGGTGCTGCTGCTGATCATCGGCGACTCGGTATCGCAGGGGCTGATGGGCGACGACTTCTCGATCACCACCGCGTTGCTGCTGGTCACCACGCTGGTGCTGATGGAGCTGCTGCTGTCGTTCATCAAGCAGAAGTCGAAACTCGCCGACCGCTGGCTCGACGACGTGCCGATGATCGTGGTCGAGGACGGCAAGCCACTGCCCGACCGCATGAAACGGGCCCGGGTCGACGCCAGCGAGGTGCTCGAGGCCGCGCGCATCCTGCACGGGCTGGAGAACATGCAGCAGGT
>JBOHYC010000165.1:0-23376 GCA_050737755.1 Lysobacter sp. | reverse complement strand
CCGGAGTCGTCGGAGGCAATGGGCTTCGGCTTCCGTTGCGGCTTCCTCGGCATGTTGCACATGGAGATCGTGCAGGAGCGGCTGGAACGCGAGTACGACCTCAACCTCATCAGCACCGCGCCGACGGTGATCTACGAGGTGCTTAAGACCGACGGCTCGATCCTGCCGCTGGACAACCCGTCCAAGCTGCCGCAGGTCAACCTGGTCGAGGAAATCCGCGAGCCGATCATCCGCGCCAACATCCTCACGCCGCCCGATTACGTCGGCAACGTGATCACCCTGTGCGAAGAAAAGCGCGGTAACCAGATCGGCATCACCTACATGGGCCAGCAGGTGCAGATCAGCTACGAGTTGCCGATGGCCGAGGTGGTGCTGGACTTCTTCGACCGCCTGAAGTCGGTGTCGCGCGGCTATGCCTCGCTGGACTACCACTTCCTGCGTTTCCAGGTGGGTCCGTTCGTGCGGGTCGACACCCTGATCAACGGCGACAAGGTCGACGCGCTGAGCATCATCACCCACCGTGCCCACGCCGATCGCCGTGGCCGCGAGATCGCCGAGAAGATGCGCGAGCTGATCCCGCGGCAGATGTTCGACGTCGCCATCCAGGCCGCGGTCGGCTCGCAGATCATCGCCCGCAGCACGGTCAAGGCGATGCGCAAGAACGTGCTGGCCAAGTGCTACGGTGGCGACATTTCGCGCAAGAAGAAGTTGCTCGAAAAGCAGAAAGCCGGCAAGAAGCGGATGAAGCAGGTCGGCAGTGTCGAGATCCCGCAGGAAGCATTCCTGGCGGTGCTGCAGATGGACAACAAATAACAGTGTCGCCAGTCGATCAAAGGAGCAGGCATGCGTTGGTTTGAAATCGCCCTGGTGGTACTCACGCTGGTCACCGGGCTGGTCTGGCTGCTCGACAAGCTGGTCTTGGCCAAACACCGCGCCACCCATCAGGGCCTGCTCGACGACGATGCCGAACCCTGGTACGTCGACTACGCCAAGGCCTTTTTTCCGGTGCTGCTGGTGGTGCTGATCCTGCGCAGCTTCATTGCCGAGCCCTTCCGCATCCCGTCCAACTCGATGATGCCGACCCTGCTGACCGGCGACTTCATCCTGGTCAACAAGTTCGCCTACGGCCTGCGCTGGCCGATCATCAACAAGAAGTTCATCGACATCGGCGAGCCCGAGCGTGGCGATGTGGTGGTGTTCCATCCGCCGCACCATCCCGAACAGGACTGGATCAAGCGCGTCATGGGCCTGCCGGGCGACCGAATCGGCTATTACGACAACCAGGTCCACATCAATGGCGAGCCGATCGGGTACGAGTCGCTGGGCACCTACCAGGGCCATGACAGCGGCATCGGCATGACCGGTGCCGAGGAACTGCGCGAGCAACTCGCCGGTCGCGCGCACCTCGTGCTCGAGCGCACCGGCCTGCCGTACCGCGATCCGGGCGAGGGCGAGTGGGTGGTGCCCCCGGGCCACTATTTCGTGATGGGCGACAATCGCGACAACAGTGAAGACAGCCGATACTGGGGCTTCCTGCCGGAAGAGAACCTCCGCGGCAAGGCGTTCCTGATCTGGATGAATATCGATGGGGGTATCGATTTCTCCCGGATCGGCAAGAGCATCCAGTAGCATCCGTGCAACAGCATCCGTCGACCAGTCGCTCAGGGGAGTAAAGGCATGAAACGTGCGCAAGGGGGCATGACCCTTATCGGGTTCATCATCGTGCTGGCGGTGGCCGGCGTGTTCATCTACACGGGCATGAAAGTCATCCCGATGTATTCGGAGTACTACGCGGTCAAGCAGGCCCTGCAGGGGCTGGCCGGTGAGCCCGGGATCGCTGACCAGAGTCCGGCCAAGATCAAGGATCTGTTCTTCCGTCGCCTGTACATCAGCTATGCCGACACGGTGAAGTCCGAGCACGTGAAGATCGTGCGCAAGGATGCCGGCTACCTGATGACGGTGAAGTACGAAGTGCGCAAGCCGCTGATCGCCAACCTCGACGTGGTCGGCAAGTTCGAGGCGGAAAAGGAACTGCGCCGCGGCGGGGCGATCGACTGACCGGTGGTTGACCGTATCGGCCATCCGTTCGTCCGGCCGGAGTTGCTGGGGCAGGCGTTGACCCACCGCAGCGCCGGCGCACCGCACAACGAGCGGCTGGAGTTCCTCGGCGACGCACTGGTCAACCTGTTCGCGGCCGAAGCGCTCTATGCCCGTTGGCCGCGTGCCGACGAAGGTGCCTTGACCCGCGCCCGTGCCGAGCTGGTCCGAGAGTCCGCGCTGGCACCCATCGGACGAACGCTGGAGCTGGGCGAACGCCTGACCCTCGGGCCGGGTGAAATGAAGTCAGGCGGACACCGCCGCGATTCGATCCTGGCCGACGCGGTCGAGGCGGTCGTCGCGGCGATTTACCTCGATGCCGGCTTCGAGGCCTGCCGAGCGGTGGTGCTGCCCTGGTTCGCCGCTGCCATGGATGCGCTTCCGCCGCCGCACAAGGTCGGCAAGGACGCCAAGACCCGACTGCAGGAATGGCTGCAGGGGCGGCAGAAGCCATTGCCGGTGTACGAACTGATCGCCGAAAGCGGCGAGGACCATGCCAAGACTTTCCGCGTCAGCTGCACGTTGGCCGCACCGGCACTGGTCACGGAAGGCGAAGGAAATTCGCGCCGCAGTGCCGAGCAGGCCGCCGCGGAGGCTGCACTGGGCGCCATCGCGGCGCCGTAGCGCCTACAATTCCCGCATGACCCCAACCCCTTACCGCAGCGGCCACGTCGCCGTCATCGGCCGGCCCAACGTCGGCAAATCGACCCTGACCAATGCCCTAGTCGGCGCCAAGGTCAGCATTGTCTCGCCGCGGCCGCAGACCACCCGTCACCGCCTGCTCGGCATCGCCACCTTCGCCGACGGCCAGCTGCTGCTGGTCGACACCCCCGGCCTGCACCGCAACCAGGGCAAATCGACCGCCACCGCCATGCACCGCTGGATGAACCGTGCCGCGCGCGGCGCGCTGGAAGGCATCGACGCGGCCATGCTGGTAGTCCGCGCCGGCCAGTGGGACGAGGCCGACGACTTCGCCTACCAAGCATTGCACCACGTCGGCGTGCCGGTGGTGCTGGTGGTCAACCAGGTCGACCGGCTGAAGGACAAGACCGCGCTTCTGCCGTACCTGGCCAAGGTCACCGAAGGCCGGGAGTTCGCCGGCGTGCATCCGATCTCCGCGCTCAAGCGCAAGGGACTGGAGGCATTGACCAAGGACGTGCTGGGGCTGCTGCCGGAGCAGCCCGCGCTGTACGCCGAGGACGAGATTACCGACAAGAGCCAGCGCTTTCTCGCCGGTGAACTGGTGCGCGAGCAGCTGATGCGCCAGCTTGGCGAGGAGCTCCCATACGCGACCACGGTCGAGATCGAACGCTTCATTGTCGACGGTGCATTGCTGCGGATAGGCGCGGTGATATGGGTCGAACGCGACGGCCAGAAATCGATCGTGATCGGCAAGGGCGGCGAGCGCCTGCGCGAGATCGGCACCAAGGCGCGACAGCAGATGGAGCGACTGTTCGATTCCAAGGTGTTCCTGGAAACCTGGGTGCGCGTGCGCGAAGGCTGGTCGGACGACGAAGCCGCGCTGCGCACGTTCGGGTACCACGACTAGGCGCCGATGCGCCTGGAAAACGAACCCGGCTTCGTACTCCACGCGCGGGCCTGGCGCGAAACCAGCCTGCTGGTCGAAGTGCTGAGCGCCAACCGCGGCCGCGTCGGCCTGCTGGCACGCGGCCTTCGTGGACCGCGGAGCCACCCGCTACGCGCCGCGTTGCAACCCCTGCAGTCGATCCGCTTCGACGCGGTGCAACGCGGTGAACTGGCCCAGCTGCGCACGGCCGAGGCGCTCGACGCCGCCCCGCGGCTGGCTGGCGACGCGATGATGGCCGGCTTCTACCTCAACGAACTGACCCTGCGCCTGACCCAGCGCGACGATCCGCAACCCGACCTCTTCACCGCCTATGCGCGCACGCGCGAGCGACTGCGTGCCGGGGAGCGGCTGGCGTGGACATTGCGCAGGTTCGAGCGCGACCTGCTGGACGCGCTGGGGCTTGGCTTCGAATGGAATGTCGATGGCGATGGCGAGCCGATTGATCCGGCCGCGCGTTATCGGCTCGATCCCGAGCACGGCCCGCGGCGCGTACTCAGCGATCGTGGCCAGGCGGATCGCAGCGGCGCGGCGACCGGCCGCGGGCTTGTCGACCTCGGTGCCGACCGGCAGCCGACCGATGCAGACCTGCCGGGACTGCGCCGTGTGCTGCGCGGTGTGCTCGCGCATCACCTGGGTGCGCGCGGGTTGAAGTCGTGGGAAATGCTTGCCGGCTTGCCGAAGATGCAGCCTCCTGAGCCCGTCGGGGATCAGGACTGACCGGATTTTCCGTCGTTCCCGCCGGAGTCTCGCAGGATATCGAGCGCGACCCGGTCGAAGTATTCCAGTGCATCGGTGGCATCGGGTTGCGATTGCAGCGCCCGAACGGCGCCGCCCAGCCGTGCGGCACCGACAAAGCCGCAGCTCGCCCGCAGCTTGTGCAGCTCCCCCTGCACCGATTCGTGGTCGCCGTTCCGGGCACACGCGAGGATCCGCTCCCGTGTGTGCGGCAACTCGGCGATGAACAGCTGGCGCAGCGTGGCGACATGCGTCTGGTTGCCGTTGAGTGCGGCGGCAGCTGCGACATCGTCCCAGGTCGGTTGTGCATTTTCGGCGTCCCCCACCGGCTCCGCTGACGCGTCGAGCCCCAGCGCGTGTCGCACCGCCGACTGGATTGCCGACGCGGCCAGCGGCTTGACCAGGACGTCGCGGAAGCCGGCAGCCAGCAGCGCATCGCGCACTTCGGTGTCATTGGATGCGGTATGCGCCAGCGCTATTACGTATGGCTGATCAAGGCTCGCCCGGGCCAACAGGTCGCGGCCGTCGCCGTCGGGCAGGTTGGCATCGAACATCCACAGGTCGTAGAGGCTGCCGCCGAGCAGGGCGAGCGCGCCAGCGATGCTGTCGACGGCGTCGACCTCGGCCGGGATCGCATGCAGCGCGGCGGTCAGGAACGCGCGACTGGTCGGATCGTCCTCGACCAGCAGGATGCGCGGCGGGCTGCGGGGCGAGGCCGGCGGGTCGGGCAGTGTTTTCATCGGAAGATGCGTCCGGGCTCGTTATGCTGCATCGATGTCGCGCCCGATTTTACGCCTGCTGCCGTCGTCCGCGTTGCTCGCATGCCTGATGCTGGCTGCGGTCGGGCAGGTGTTCGCGGCGCCGCGTTCGGCGACGGCGCGCATCGAGCGGGTGACCACCGCGGTCGCCACGCTCAACGGCGTCAAGGTCAGCCTGGCGTGGCCCGCGGCTGCGCCGCAGGGTGAGCTTCGCCTGCAGGCACGGCGGGTCGATGCGCCGGACCTCGGATACCGGTTCCGCGATCTCGACTGGCGCTGCCCGTTGCTGCGGGACGCCAGCGGCGCATGGCAGTGCGTGGGCGAGCTGCGCAGTGGCGGCGAACGGATGCGGCTGTCGGTCGAACTGGGCGTCGCCACGACCGAAGCAAGCCTCGTGCGCGGCGCGAGCCGGATCGAATTGCATCGCAACGCCGCCACGCCCGACGCGACCCGCATCGACCTGACCCGGGTGCCTTTGGCGTGGACTCAGGCGCTGCTGTCACAGGCGTGGGAGGCCGGTCGTATCACCGACGGCACGTTCGATGCTGCCTTGACGATCACCACAGCCACCGACGCGCCAGTCGGCGTTGCCGGTCCGCTGCGCATCGAAGCGGCATCCTTCGACACCCCCGATGGAACCGTCGCGGGCGCCAACCTCGGCGCGCGACTCGATGTCGATGCGCGACTGGGCGCGCGCGACCGGTTCACCATCGATGGCCAGCTGCTCGGCGGTGAGGTGCTGTTCGGAACCACTTATGTGTCGCTGCAGGATCGACCGGTCGGGCTGCATCTGTCCGGCCTGCAGGACGGGCTGGGCTGGACGCTCCCGCGCATCAGCTGGAATGACCGCGGCATCCTCGCGGTGGAAGGCAGCGCCGCGCTCGGCCCGCAGGCCGAATTTCGCACGCTCGATCTGCAGTTGCACGCGCCCGACCTCGCGCCAATGTCCGCGGCCTATCTCAGCGGCTGGCTCGGGTTGGCGGGACTGGGCGACCTCGCGATCGATGGCGCCGCCGATGCGACCGTGAGGATCAGTGAGGGGGAACTCGACGATGGCCTGCTGCGCCTGCACCAGGTACGGCTGGACGATCCGCGTGGACGTTTCGCCTTCAACGATATCGATGGCGACCTGGCGTTCTCGGCGACGGACCCGGTCTCCAGCGAGCTGCGCTGGCAGGGTGGTGACCTGTACGGGCTGGCGTTCGGACCAACCCGCCTGCCGTTCCGCAGCGCGGCGGGCGTGCTGCAGTTGGCGGAGGCGGTCGAGTTGCCATTGCTCGGCGGGCTTGCGCGTTTCGACCACCTGCAGATCCATCCGCCGGGGGGCGATGAATCGATGGACGTGCGCTTCGGCCTGAGCCTTGAACGGCTCGATGTGGCCCGGTTGTCGCAGGCGCTGGACTGGCCGGCGTTCACCGGTGAGCTCAGCGGCACGATTCCCGAAGCGCGCTATGCCGATGACCGGGTCGAGTTTGATGGCGGGTTGGCTATGCAGCTGTTCGGTGGCGAGGTCGAGGTCACCGCGTTGTCGATGGAGCGACCGTTCGGGGTATTGCCGACGCTGTCGGCCGATGTGGCATTCGACGACATCGACCTGGCCGCGCTGACCGGCGCGTTCGACTTCGGCAGCATCAGCGGCAAGCTCGACGGCCGCATTGCCGGGCTGCGCCTGGTCAACTGGCAGCCGGTCGCGTTCGATGCGCAACTGAACACCGACCGTCATCGCGGCGTGCGCCAGCGGATCAGCCAGCGCGCCGTGCAGGACCTGACCAGTGTCGGCAACGCGTCGATCGTCAGCAGCCTGCAGTCGCAGTTGATCGGATTTTTCGACGACTTCGGCTATTCGCGGATCGGCATCGCCTGCCGTCTGTCGGACGAGGTGTGTGCGATGGACGGGCTCGGTTCAGCGGGCGAGGGCTTTATTATCGTCGAAGGGTCCGGGCTGCCACGGTTGACGGTAGTCGGGTACAACCGCCGGGTCGATTGGCCGACGCTGGTCGAGCGGCTGGCGGCGGTCGGCACGGGTGACGTGAAGCCGGTGGTCGAATAGGCGGTCGAAATTTTTCAGTCTTAGAAGAAGGGAGAAGTCGGATGCGTCGTTGGATGGGAGTTCCGGTCGCCGCCGTGATGGTCACGGCTTGCGTCACGATCAACGTGTACTTCCCGGCCGCGGAGGCGAGGGAGGCGGCCCGTCAGTTCGTCGACAAGGTGATCGGCGAGGAGCCGCAGCCGTCGACGCCGGTCGAGGATGGCCAAGGTGGTCCGAGTGCGATGCTGGAACCGGTGACGTTGCGCCAGTTGGCGTCGCGGGTGGATCTGTATTCGCTGGTCGGCATCGGCAGTGCACATGCCCAGTCGCCGGACATCACGATCAAGACGCCGGGGATCCAGGCGATCCAGGCGCGGATGGCGTCGCGGTTCAATTCGACGCTACGGGCGGGCTTCGATGCGGGCGCGCTGGGTTTTGCCGGTGACGGCACGATCGTGGTGCGTGATGCGTCGAAGCTGGAGTTGCGGGATCGGGTGAAGATCCAGCAGGCGGTGGCCGAGGACAATCGCGACCGCAATGCGGTGTATCGCGAGGTGGCGGTGGCCAACGGGCATCCGGAATGGGAGTCGCAGATCCGCGAGGTGTTCGCGAAGCAGTGGATTGCCAGTGCACGTAGTGGTTGGTGGTACCAGAGCGGTGGTGGCTGGAAGCAGAAGTAATAGGTCGTTCGTTGCTTCGACGGCAACAAGAGAAGTAACGGCAACGGCAGAGCGGGGCGGGCGGGGTTCTCGGCTTCGGGCGGGAGCGCCGCGTCGCGGCTGGAGGGGGGGATTTCGAGTCGGTCCGAAGGACACTCACGTAGACGCGATTTCCTCATGTTGTAGGAGCGACGTAAGTCGCGACCCTCTGAACGCGTGAGGCACCGAGGAAATCGCGACTCACGTCGCTCCTACCCGAAGCAGTTCCCCGGCGGCCGCCTCCTGCGCGAGAAGTCCTCGACGAGCTCTGCGACCCCCTCATAGGGACCGCTCGCCCACCTCTGCGACAATACGCGACCCTGAATAACCGTGTGTTGCCCGTGGCCCGAATCGACAAGACCCCGTTTGAAGCCGACATCACCGGCATGACCCACGATGGCCGCGGCGTGGCCCGTCGGGCTTCGAAGGAGCCGGGCGAGGCTGGCAAGGCGGTTTTCATCGCCGGTGCCTTGCCGGGCGAGCGGGTGATGGCGGTGCAGACCGGCCGCCACCGCAGTTTCGACGAGGCGCGTGCGGTCGAGGTTCTGCTGGCCGCGCCGGAGCGGGTCGAGCCGCGCTGCGAACATTTCGGCGTGTGTGGCGGCTGCGCGCTGCAGCACTACGCCGAGGACAAGCAGATCCTCGCCAAGCAGAAGGTGCTGCTGGAGAACCTGGAGCGCATCGGCCATGTCACCCCCGAACGCGTGCTGGAACCGCTGGTCGACGCGGCTTGGGGCTATCGGCGCAAGGGCCGCTTTTCCGTGCGCCGGGTCGAGAAGAAGGACAAGACTCTGGTCGGCTTCCGCGAGACCGATCCGCGCTTCGTCGCCGACATTGCGCGCTGCCACACGGTGATCCCGCAGATCGGCGAGAAGGTCGAGGCATTGGGTGCACTGGTCGACGGATTGGAGGCGCGCCGTGACATCCCGCAGATCGAATTCATCGCCGGCGACGCGACTGACGACTTCAGCGGAATCGCGCTGACCATCCGCCATCTGGCACCGCTGTCGGAATCGGACAAGGCTGCGATTGTCGCCTTCGCCCAGCAGCACGGTTTCGCGATCTTCCTGCAGCCCGGTGGCCTCGACAGCGTGCACCCGCTATGGCCAGCGAATCCGAAACTGGCGTTCGCGCTGCCGCAGTGGAACCTCGAGTTCGTATTCCGTCCGCTCGACTTCATCCAGGTCAACGCGGGCCTCAACGGCAAGATGATCGCCGACGCCATCGAGCTGCTCGACGCCGGCCCCGACGATCGCGTGCTCGACCTGTTCTGCGGCCTCGGCAACTTCACCCTGCCGCTGGCGCGCTCGGTGCGCGAGGTGATCGGCGTCGAGGGCGAAGCCGGGCTGGTCCAGCGGGCACGCGAGAACGCCGCCCACAACGGCATCGGCAACGTGCAGTTCCACGCCGCCGACCTGGCCAAGGATCTCGGTGGCCAGACTTGGATGCGCGAGGGCTTCGACAAGCTGCTGCTCGACCCGCCACGCTCGGGCGCCGACTTCGTGCTGGCGCACCTGCCGCTGAAGCAGTTCAAGCGGATTGTCTACGTCAGCTGCCACCCGGCCTCGCTGGCGCGCGATGCTGGTTATCTGGTCAACGAGAAGGGCTGGAAACTGAAGGCCGCCGGCGTGATGGACATGTTCCCGCACACCGCGCACGTGGAGTCGATCGCGATGTTCGAACAGGGCTGAGGCAACCATGGCCATCGAGATCGAGCGCAAGTTCCTCGTCACCAGCGACGCCTGGCGCGCCGCCGCGCACAAGGTCGTACCGATGGCGCAGGGTTACCTCAACGACCTCGCTGCCATGGACACTGGCGCGATGAAGGCCTCGGTGCGCGTACGCATCGCCGGCGACGCCGCCTTCCTCAATCTGAAGTCGCGCGAGCTCGGCCACACCCGGCAGGAGTTCGATTACCCGATCCCGGTTGACGACGCACGCGCACTGCTGGCGTTGAGCGTCGGCGGGCTGGTCGACAATCGCCGCCACTATGTCCGTCACGAAGACCACCTGTGGGAGGTCGACGAGTTCCTCGGCGACAACTGCGGGCTGGTGGTCGCGGAGATCGAGTTGGGGGCGGCCGACGAGGTGTTTGCCCGGCCTGCGTGGCTCGGCAACGAAGTCACCGACGAGACGCGCTACTACAACCTCGCCCTGGCGACGAGGCCGTTTGCGCAGTGGAGCGCCGACGAGCGAAGTCGGACACTACCAAGCCGGTAGGCATCGCACCTGTAGGAGCGACGTAAGTCGCGAAAAGAAGCCGGTTTCCAACCCGCCTCAAGATCGCGGAAATCTTTGCGTTGATTTCGATCGCGACCATGGCGCAGAGCGGCCCGACAGGATGCTGATCGCGACTTGCGTCGCTCCTACACTGAAGCCGGCCAACTGCGCGACAATGCGGCAGGGCGCCCATGCCCGACAACAGATCCCCGGAGTCCCCAATGCTCGTGATCGGCGTCGCCGGCACCGAACTCACCGCGCAGGAGCGCGACTGGCTGCAGCACGATGGCTGCGCCGGCGTGATCCTGTTCACCCGCAACTTCGCGTCGAAGGCGCAGGTCGCCGAACTGTCGCAGGCGATCCGCGAGGCCGCGCCACGCCCGCAACTGGTCTGCGTCGACCAGGAAGGCGGGCGGGTCCAGCGTTTCCGCGAGGGCTATAGCGCATTGCCTCCGCTGGAAGGCTTCGGCCTGAAGTACGCGCAGGACCCCGCTGCGGCGCTCAAGCTCGCCGAGGAGCACGCCTGGCTGATGGCCAGCGAGATCAAGGCCAGCGGCGTCGACCTCAGCTTCGCGCCGGTGGTCGACCTCGGTCGCGGAAACCGCGCGATCGGCAACCGGGCGTTTTCCGAAGACCCGCAGGTGGTCGCCGAGTTCACCCGCGCCTACGTGCGGGGCATGCATGCGGCAGGGATGGCGGCGACGCTCAAGCATTTCCCGGGCCACGGCTCGGTGTTGGAAGACACCCATTTCGACGACGCGGTCGACCCGCGCCCACTCGACGAGATCCGCGCGCTCGACCTGGTGCCGTTCGTCGCCGGGATCGAGGCCAAGGCCGACGCCGTGATGATGGCGCACGTGGTCTATCCCGAAGTCGCGCCGGAGCCGGCCGGCTACTCGAAGCGCTGGATCGAGGAGATCCTGCGCGCGGAGATGGGTTTCCGCGGGGTGGTGTTCAGCGACGACATCGGCATGGCCGCGGCGTTCTCCGCCGGTGGCATCAAGCAGCGCGTCGACCTGCATCTGGACGCCGGTTGTGACGTGGTGCTGGTCTGCCACCCGGAGCTGGTCGAAGAGTCACTGAAGGCCGTCGAAGGCCGCAGACTCAACACGATGGCGCTGACCGGCCTGATCGGTCGCGGTCCGATGGGTTGGGATGGCTTGCTGGCCGATAGCCGTTACGGCGACAGCCGCGGCCGGCTGGAGGGCATGGCGTGATGGCATCGGACAACTCCACCATGAGCCTGCAGCAGGCGCTCGCCAACTCCGACGTGATCCACGACCGCGCGACACTCGAGCGTGCGATCGCGGCGATGGCGAAGCAGGTGCATGCCGACTACGAGGGCGGCAGCGTGCCGGTCTACCTGACGGTCATGCATGGCGGCCTGCCGTTCGCCGCGCAGCTGGCAATGGAAGTCGGCGCGCTCGGCCTCGACCTCGAATTCGATTACCTGCATGCCAGTCGCTACCGCGGCGCAACCTCGGGCGGCGAGCTGGTCTGGAAGCATCGCCCGGCGACGTCCTTGCAGGGTCGTCGCGTGCTGCTGGCCGACGACATCCTCGACGAAGGCCACACCATGGTCGCGATCAGCGCCTGGTGTCTGGAGCAGGGCGCCACCGACGTGCGCATCGCGGTGCTGGCGGTGAAACAGCACGAGCGCTGCGTGCCGGGGATGTGCGCGGATTACGTCGGCGTCGAAGTGCCGGACCGCTATGTATTCGGTTACGGCATGGATTACCACGAGCAGGGGCGCAACCTGCCCGCGATCTACGCACTGAAGGACTGATCCCATGGCCGATACGATCGCGCTGGCCGTCATCGGGGGCACCGGTCTCTACCAGTTGGCCGAACTGGAAGATATCGAAACCCACCAGCCGGTGACCCACTTTGGCGCGCCATCCGGGCCGATCCGTGTCGGCACGCTCGATGGCCAGCGGGTCGCATTCCTGGCACGCCACGGTGAGGGCCATTCGCTGCCGCCGCACCAGATCAACTACCGCGCCAATCTCGCCGCGTTGAAGGCGATCGGCGCGCAACGCGTGCTTGCGCTCAATACCGTCGGCGGCATCACCGAGCGCTTCGGTCCGCGCGTACTCGGCTGCCCCGACCAGCTCATCGACTACACCTGGGGCCGCATCTCGACCATCTGCGAGGAGCCCGGCAGCGAGGTCATCCACATCGACTTCGGTGAGCCCTACACCCCCTCGCTGCGTGCTGCGGTCATCGCTGCCGCGTCGGACGCTGGTGTCGCAATGGTCGATGGCGGCTGTTACGGCGCGACCCAGGGCCCTCGGCTGGAAACCCGCGCCGAAATCGCGCGGATGCGACGCGACGGCTGCGACCTGGTCGGCATGACCGGCATGCCCGAAGCCGGCCTCGCGCGCGAGATGGGCCTGGATTACGCGTGCCTCGCGATCGTCGCCAACTGGGCCGCCGGTGCCGGCCCGGACCCCGACGAAGTGATCACCCTGCAGGACGTGCTCGACAACGTCGCGGTGGCGTCATCCGGCCTTCCTCCGCTGCTGCGGGCGCTGTTGAGGCTCGAAATTGCGGACTAAACACGCAAACGTGATTGTCAAGCGACCGTTCAGTTTGCATACTCGGGCCGCGTCCGGCTTTTCCCCCGCAACGCGACGCGACAATGAATCCAGCATGAGGTTTTCCAGAAAATGACGTACGGCACCGTGAAATGGTTCAACGACGCGAAAGGCTTCGGCTTCATTTCGCCCGAAGATGGCAGCGCGGATGTGTTCGCACATTTCTCCGCGATCAACTCCAAGGGCTTCCGCAGCCTGCAGGAAGGCCAGCGTGTCAGCTACGAGCTGACCCAGGGCCCGAAGGGCGCGCAGGCGTCCGACATCACGCCGGTCGAGTGATCACCCGGCATGGTTGAAGAGCCCCGCTCCGGCGGGGCTTTTTTATGTCGCGATTTTGCGGTGCGATCGGGCAAGCGCCCGGCAACCTGCGCCGGACGCCGGTGCTAGATTCGTGGCGGACATCCATGCGGAGCCGGCCATGAACCCGCCGCCGATCGAGAATCCGGATTTCGAGGCATCGCGTTTCGAAACCCACGAGGTCGAAAACCAGCCACCCGAGTTTGCACCGCGCGACCTGTGGGCCGACGACATTGCCCTGCGCGAGGCGATGCGGCGTGAAGGCGCAGGTGAATTTTCCGGGCGCGTCGCGACTTACGGTGCGCTGGCTGGCAGCGCCTTGTACGAGTTGTCCTTCGACGCCCACCGCGACCGCCCGAGACTGTGCAGCCACGACGCGCATGGCCATCGCATCGACCGGATCGAGTTCCACCCGAGCTACCACGCACTGATGCAGGCGGCGATCGAACATGGCGTCGCCGGCCTGAGCTGGCATGAGCAGATACCCGGCGCGCATGTCGCCCGTGCCGCCCTGAGCTACCTCCACCACCAGGTCGAACCCGGGACCAGTTGCCCGCTGACCATGACCCACGCAGCGGTGCCCGTGCTGCGCCGGGAACCCGCGCTGGCCGAATGGGCCGGCAAAGCCGCGTCGCCGAACTACGACCCGCGCGAGGTACCGATCGCCGACAAGCGCGGCATCACCCTCGGCATGGGCATGACCGAGAAGCAGGGCGGCAGCGACGTCCGTTCCAACACCACCACCGCGACGCCGCTCGCGGGCGATGGCGAGTACAGCCTGGTCGGCCACAAGTGGTTTTTCTCCGCGCCGATGAGTGACGGCTTCGTGGTGCTGGCACAGGCACCGAGTGGACTGACCTGCCTGCTGATACCGCGCCGCCTGTCCGATGGCCGGAAGAACGCGTTCCGCCTGGTCCGGCTGAAGGACAAGCTCGGCGACTGGTCCAACGCCTCGTCCGAAGTCGAGTTCTGTGGCGCGTGGGCGCGGCGGATCGGTGAGGAGGGGCGCGGCATCGCCACCATCCTCGAAATGGTGATGCTGACCCGACTGGATTGCATGCTCGGCGCCGCCGCGCAGGTGCGGATGGCGCTGGCCCATGCGATCCACCATTGCCGCCACCGTCGCGCATTCGGCAAGCCACTGGTGGAGCAGCCGTTGATGCGCAACCTGCTGGCCGACCTCGCGATCGAAGCCGAGGCGGCGCTGGCGTTGTCGATGCGCATCGCGCGCGCGGTCGACGCGGCGCCGCGTGATCCGGCCGAGGCGGCGTTGGCGCGGGTCACGACCGCCGTCGGCAAGTACTGGCTGTGCCGGCGCGCACCGGCGCTGGTCAACGAAGCGCAGGAATGCCTCGGCGGAAACGGTTACATCGAGGAATCGATCCTGCCGCGCCTGTATCGCCAGGCGCCGCTCAATTCGATATGGGAGGGCAGCGGCAACATCCAGTGCCTGGACGTGCTGCGCGCGCTGGCGAAGGAGCCCGAAACCGGCGCGGCGCTGTGGGCGGCGTTGCAGGATGCCGGCAATGGCCACCCCGCCCATGCGGCCGCGATCGAGCGCCTGCGCGGGCCGTTGCATGGCGAATCCGGTATCGACGAAGCCGGTGCGCGGCGTTTCGTTGAATCCCTGGCGCTGGCCTTGCAGGGCAGCGTGTTGCTGGGCGCGGGCAGCCCGGCGGCCGATATGTTCTGCCGCTCGCGGCTGGGCGACGAGCACGGGTTGGCGATGGGCACGCTGCCGCCGGACCTGCCATTCGGCGACATGATCGACCGGGCGTTGCCGCCCGAGGGCTGACGTCAGTCCAGGAACTGCAGCTTCGCCAGTTCCGCGTACAGGCCGCCTTCGGCCAGCAACTCCGCGTGCGTGCCCTCGGCGACGATGCGGCCGCGATCCATCACCACGATCCGGTCGGCCTTCAACACGGTCGCCAGCCGGTGCGCGATGACCAGCGTGGTGCGGCCTTCCATCAACGTTTCCAGCGCCTGCTGCACGGCGCGCTCGCTCTGCGCATCGAGCGCGCTGGTGGCCTCGTCGAGCAACAGGATCGGCGCGTCCTTGAGCAATGCGCGGGCGATCGCGATGCGCTGCTGCTGGCCACCCGACAGGCGTGCGCCGCGCTCGCCCAGTTCGGTGTCGAGGCCTTCCGGCAACGCGTCGATGAAGTCGGTCGCGTGGGCGGCCCGGACTGCGGCATCCACTTCGGCGTCGGTCGCTTCGAGCCGGCCGTAGCGGATGTTGTCGCGCGCGCTGGTGGCGAAGATCGTGGCCTGCTGCGGGACCAGTGCAATGGCATCGCGCAGGTCGGACAGGGCGAGTGAGCGGATGTCGTTGCCGTCGACCCGCAGCGTGCCCGACTGCGGATCATGGAAGCGCAGCAGCATCGAGAACACGGTGCTCTTGCCGGCGCCCGACGGGCCGACCAGCGCGACGGTCTCGCCCGGGGCGACCCGCAGGTTGAAGGCGTCCAACGCGGGCAACTCGGGGCGCAGCGGGTAGTGGAAGGTGACGTTGTCGAAACCCAGCTCGCCACGCACCGGCAGCGCCAGCGGTTGCGGCTGCGCCGGCGCTTCCACGGTCGGCGCTTCGACCAGCAGTTCGGTGATCCGGCCCATGCCGCCCGCGGCGCGCTGGAGCTCGTTCCAGACCTCGGCCAGCGCGCCGACCGAGCCACCACCGATCAACGCGTACAGCACGAACTGGCCGAGCGCGCCCGCGCTCATCCGGCCGTCGACCACGTCGTGCGCACCCGACCACAGGACCAGCGTGATCGCGCCGAACACCAGCACGATCGCAATCGCGGTAACCCAGGCCTGGGCGCGGATGCGCTTGCGGGCAGTCGCCACCGCGACCTTGAGCGCCTCGGAGAAGCGGCCCAACTCGTAGGGCTCGCGCGCGTTTGCCTGAACCGTGCGCACGGCGCCGAGGGTCTCGTTGGCCAGTGCGTTGGCATCGGCGACCCGGTCCTGGCTGTCGCGGGAAATTTTCTGCAGGCGGCGCCCGCCCAGCACGATCGGCAAAACCGCCAGCGGGATGCCGATCAACGCATATGCGGCCAGGTGCGGGCTGGTCACGAACAACATCGCGATGCTGCCGACGAACGTCACCGTGCTGCGCAGCGCCACCGACATGCTGGTCGCGATCACGCCGCGCAACAGCTCGGCATCGGCGGTCAGGCGCGACACCAGCTCGCCGCTGCGGTTGCGATCGTGGAAGCCGGCATCCAGGCCGATCAGGTGCGAATACAGTTGCGCGCGCAGGTCGGCCACCACTCGCTCGCCCAGCAGCGAGACGAAATAGAAACGCGCCGCGGTCGCCAGCGCCAGCGCCACCGCGACGATGAACAGCAATACGAACGCGCGGTCGATCGCGCCGCCGCCGCCCTGGCTGAAGCCGTTGTCGATCATGATCCGGAACGCGAATGGCAGGCTCAGCGTGGCGGTCGAGGAGCAGGCCAGCGCCAGCAGCCAGGCCACGAACAGGCCGTTGTGGCGACGTACGAACGGCCACAGGGTGCGCAGGCTACCGATCGGGGCCTTGGCGGACGAGGTGGGGTTTTCGGATTCGGACGGTGCGGTCATCGCGCCATTGTCCGTCATCCGCCCCGGTGCGTCGCGTCCGCCGGGTGGCGGTGGACGCGGATCAGTCCTGCGGCGACGTCACGATCGCCCGGTCGCGGGTCGCATCGCGCAACTGGGTCCGCAGGGCGTCCAGCCGCTCGGCCGGGAGACGCAGCTGCAGGTGAGCGCCGGCAGCGTCGAATCGCTCATCGAGCTTGTCCGCACCGTATGCGGCGACGGTCGCGTGCACCGCGCCGGTGTCGGCAAAGCCGTAGGCCACGGTGCATTCCACCAGTTCGATCAATTCCCGCCGCGGCGCGGTGCGCAGGCACTCCGCGGCGCAGCCGCCGTAGGCGCGGACCAGTCCGCCGGCACCCAGCTTGATGCCGCCGTACCAGCGGGTGACCACGACCACGACCTGGTCGAACCCCTGGCCATCGATCGCGGCGAGGATCGGCCGGCCCGCGGTGCCGGCGGGTTCGCCATCATCGCTGGACCGGTACAGCCCGCCGATACGGTAGGCCCAGCAATTGTGGGTGGCATCGGCGGTGCCGACCTCGGCGACGAACGCCAGCGCCGCCTCGGGCGATTCGACCGGTCCTGCCAGCGCGAGGAAGCGGCTGTGCTTGATCTCGATCTCGTGGCTGGCGCGTTGGGCGAGGGTGGTGCCGCTCATCTTTCAGGCGGCGTCGCCGGGGCGGTGGCGATCGCCAGCACGTCTTCGGGCAATGCCAGAGTCGGGTGGGTGTCACGCAGTGCGCCGAGGCTGGCGCGGGCGCTGTCCAGGTCGCCGCTGTCGCGGCGCTGGCGGATTCGCTCGATCCAGTCGACCGGATCGAGCAGGCGATCACTGTCGACCGGGACATCGGCGATGGTGACCGTGCGGCTGCTGGCCGAGGTGTCGGGTTCGACCGATGCGTCTTGCGCGGCCGATTCCGCCCTTGCGGCCGGGGCTGCGGCGGCCCTGCTTTGCATCCGAGCGGCTTTGGCGGTGGACGATTGATAGAGGCGGGTGCGTGCAGCTGCCGCCGTTGCCGATGCGTCCATCGCCGGTGCCGGAGGAGCCGGGGGCGGGGATGGCGCCGGGGGAGCCGGAAGAGCGACAGCTTTGGGCGCGTGGACCGGCGACGGATCATCGAACACCACCGGTGGCGGGGGCTTCGGTGCGGGTGGTGACAGCATGCGCAGCCGCGGTTCGGACGGTTGTGCCGATGCCGCAATGTCATCCGCCGCGCGGGGCTCGGCGGGCCGAACGGGATCGCTTTCCGGCGCAGGCGCCACTTCCTCCAGCACGGCCACCGTCCCCTGCGAGCGGATCACCGCACTGGACGGCGTCTCATCACGCACCGTCGGCACCTCGTGCACGGGCCGCAATTGCCACACCACGCCGACCGCCAGCGCCACCGTCGCAGCGATGCCAACCAGCGCGGGCCAGCGCGAACGTGAATGTGCCGGGCCGACCTTTCGACCCGCCGCCGCATGGGCGGCACCCAGGATCCGCGCATCCAGCTCGGCCGAGGGTGCCCCGCGCGGGGCGATGCGGCCAAGTCGTTCGGCCAGTTCGCGTTCTTCGGGCGTCAACAGATCGGGTCGTTTGCTGGTCATGGGTTCAACCCCGCACGAAGTTTGTCCATCGCATACCGCAAGCGCGACTTGACGGTTTCCCGACCGCTGCCGGTGATCGCGCCGATCTCCTCCAGGCTCAATTCCTGCTCCAGCCGCAGCAGCACCACCACGCGTTGCTCGTCGGGCAGGTCGTCGATCGCGCGCTGCAACTGGCGGCGCTGCTCGAACTCCGACAATTCGCGCTCGGGATTGGACGGGTCCGGTTGGCTGTTGGCGCGGTCCTCGCCATCGACCGGTGCCGGCGGCCGGTGCTTGAGTGCGCGCCAGTGGTCGTTCAGGCGGTTGTGCGCGATGCGGAACAGCCAGGTCCGGAACTCCGCCTCCGGCTTCCAGCCGTCGCGGGCGCCGATGACCCGCTGCCACACGTCCTGGAAGAACTCGTCGGCCATCGACGGATCGCGCAGCTGGCGCAGCAGGAACCGGTACAGCGACCCGCGGTGGCGCGCATACAGCAGCTCGAACGCGGTCGCGTCGCCACCGGCCCAGGCCAGCATCAGCATTTCATCGCTCGAATCGGCGGCGCCATTCATCCGCAGCAGGGTACGGGCTGGCGCGGTCGGCGAAAAGCCATCGGGCCACGGCTGGCACAGGCGCGCTATCCTGCCCGGGAATACAGGGGGCGGCAGCAGGTGCACAAAGCAGGCGCAACGATGGATAGCGCGCAAAACGTGACCGGCCTGGCCGACAGTGCGGGCGCTTCCGCCTCGCTGGTTGTCGAACTGCGGGAGGCCCGCGCGCGCGTCGAGTCGCTGGAAAAGTCCGAGCGCCTGCAGCAGGCCCTGTACGAAATCGCCGACCTCGCCGGTTCCGACCTCGAAATGGACGAGATGCTGCAGCGCGTGCATGCGGTCGTCGCCGGGCTGATGTACGCGGAGAACTTCTACATCGTGCTGTTCGACGATGTGCGCGACAGCTACCGCTTCCTCTACTTTGCAGATCGCCTGGACCCATACGTGGCCGAGCCGGAGCGGGAGATCTTCGCCGAGGAGACGCCTGCCAGCCTGACCCTGGCGCTGCTGCACCACGGCGAGCCGGTGCTCGGGTCGTCCGACAAGGTGCGCGCGCAACTGTCGGTCGGGCGCGATGACCGGCATGGTCCCGACAGCGAGGACTGGCTCGGCGTGCCGATGCGGCGCGACGACCGCGTCTGCGGGGCGATCGTGGTGCAGAGTTACGACCGCCCCGACAGCTATGGAGACGAGGAACGCGCGCTGCTGGCGTTCGTCGCGCAGCACATCCTGACCGCGCTGGACCGCCACCAGGCCCGCGAGGAACTGGAACGGCGGGTCGAGGAGCGCACCCAGGCGCTGCAGCAGAGCAATCGCGACCTGCAAAGCGAGATCGTCGAGCGCCAGCGCGCCGAGCGGCTGCAGCGGGCGCTGTTCCGCATCGCCGAATTGTCGATCACCTCCGACACCCTGGAGCGCTTCTACGCGCAGGTGCACGACGTCGTCGGCGAGCTGCTGTACGCCCGCAACTTCTACATCGCACTGCTGTCGGACGATGGCGAACGGCTCGAGTTCCCGTACTCGATCGACGAGCGTGACGCCGCCCGCGTCACCCGTCGGCTTGGCGCCGGCATGACCGAGTACGTGATTTCCAGCGGACGTCCGGTGCGTGCCGATCGCCAGCGGATCGCCGAGCTGGAAGCGTTGGGCCACTGGCGCAGCCACGGCAGCCTGTCGCATTGCTGGCTCGGCGTGCCGCTGTTCCGCAACGACGCGGTGGTCGGCGTCATCGCGGTGCAGAGCTATTCCAACGCCATCAACTTCAGTGCGCGCGACCAGGACCTGCTGACCTTCGTCGCCCATCACATCGGCATCGGGCTGGCACGCAAGCAGGGCCAGGACCGGTTGATTGCTGCCCACGTGGAACTCGAACAACGCGTCGAGTCGCGCACCCGCGAGCTGGCGATGGCCAACGCGGAGTTGCTGGAGCAGATCGGCGAACGCCTGCGTGCCGAGCAGAAGCTGACCCACCAGGCCCGGCACGACGCACTGACCGGGCTGCCCAACCGCTCGCAGCTGCTCGACCGGCTGGTCACCGCGATCAGCAACGCGCGGACCAACGCGCGGCACAGCTCGATGGGCGAGTCGCCGCGGGTGTTCGCGGTGCTGTTCCTCGACCTCGACCGTTTCAAGCTGGTCAACGACAGCGTTGGCCATTCCGCGGGCGATGACCTGCTGGTCGAGGCCGGCCGTCGCATCGTCGCCACCGTGCATGACGGCGACACCGTGGCGCGACTGGGCGGCGACGAGTTCGCGATCCTTGTGGAAGACATCGATGGCCTGCATGCGGCCGAGCAACTGGCCCAGCGGATCCTCAACGCGCTTGGCCAGCCGTGCTGGGTCGCGGGGCGCGAGGTGTTTCCATCGGCCAGTCTTGGCATCGCCCTGTGGCATCCGCGTTACCACACCGGCGCCGAACTGCTGCGCGATGCCGATGCGGCGATGTACCGGGCCAAGGCAGCCGGTCGCGACCGTTGCGCCGTGTTCGACGAGGCCATGCGCGAGGAGGCGTTGCAGATCCTCGACCTGGAAGCCGACCTGCGCCGGGCGATCAACGGCGACAGCTTCATCGCCCATTACCAGCCGATCGTGCGACTTGGCGACAACGTGGTGATCGGACACGAGGCGCTGCTGCGTTGGCGCCACCAGACCCGTGGCCTGCTGAGCCCGGGCGAGTTCATCGGCGTCGGCGAGGACAACGGATTGATCGAGGAGGTCGACTGGCTGATGTACGCGCAGGTGATCTCGCGGCTGTCGGTCGAGGGCACCGGCTACATATCGATCAACGTCTCGCCCCGGCATTTCCGCACTGATGATTTCGCCGATCGCCTGTTGCGCCTGATCGACGCAGCCGGAGCCGACCCGCACCGGTTGCGCATCGAGATCACCGAAGTCGCCCTGCTCGACGACGTGCCGCGTGCGCTGCGCACGCTGGAAACGTTGCGGGGCCATGGCGTGCTCGCGCAGTTGGACGACTTCGGCACCGGCTATTCGGCGTTGTCGTATTTGCACCGGTTCCCGATCGAATGCCTGAAGATCGACCGCAGTTTCGTCGCCGGCCTGACCGGGGACAGCAAGAACGAAAGCATCGCGGTGGTGCGGGCGATCCAGGCATTGGCCGGTGCCCTCGGTATCTACACCATCGGCGAAGGCATCGAGACCGACGAGCAGCAGGCGTTGCTGCGTGAGCTGGGCTGCGACTACGGCCAGGGTTATCTGCTCGGCCGACCGGCCGAGCAGATGGCGTCCACGATCGCCCGCTCCGTCAATCGCTGACGGGTGCACCGGCGCTCCGGTTGTTGCCCGGGTCGTCACTGCTGTCAACCAGCAACCGGGCCTGCTCGACCAGTTCGATGAACTCCGCATGGCGGCTGTCGTTGCCGCCGCGGCCGGTGGAACGCGCGGCCGCGAGGATGCCGTCCCAGCCCCAGTCATCGGTATGCGTGCCGCCGCGCAGGGCATCGGCGAAACCCGCGACCGCGGCGGTGAAGCGCAGCGAGTCGCTGGCCTGCGGGCGCAGGTCGGAACGCAGGATCGGGGTCTCGATCAACCGGCTGCGGTCGTTGCCGGGCTGCTTGTAACGCAACCGCAGGTGGGCGATCTCGCCGTTGCCGGTGGCTGCCGGTCGGTCGCTGCCATAGCGCAATGCAGGCAACCGGGTTTCATCCGAACCCACCGGGGTGATCTCATATAGCGCGGTCACCTCGTGGCCTGCGCCGATCTCGCCGGCGTCGACCTTGTCGTTGGCGAAGTCTTCATTGCGCAGGACGCGATTCTCGTAGCCGACCAACCGGTACTCGGCGACCAGTGCAGGGTTGAATTCGACCTGGATCTTCACGTCGCTGGCGATCGTCAGAAGCGTCGAGCCCATCGCTTCGACCAGCACCCGCCGCGCTTCCAGCGCGTTGTCGATATAGGCATGGTTGCCGTTGCCGAGGTCCGCCAGCCGCTCCGCCAGCGCGTCGTTGTAGTTGCCGTTGCCGAAGCCGAGCGTGGTCAGCGCGATGCCACTCTTGCGCTGGTCGGCGACCAGGGTTTCCAGCGCGCCCTGGTCGACCGTGCCGACGTTGAAGTCACCGTCGGTCGCCAGCAGGATGCGGTTCACTCCACCTTCGACGAAGCCCTGCCGCGCCATGTCATAGGCCAGCTGGATACCAGCGCCGCCATTGGTGCTCCCACCAGCCTGCAGTTGGCCGAGTGCCGCGAGGATCTCGCCATGGCGGTCGCCCGGCGTGGGCGGCAGCACCAGTCCTGCGGAACCGGCGTAGACCACGATCGAGATCGTGTCCTGCGGACGCAACTGGCGCACCAGCATGCCCATCGCGCGCTTGAGCAGCGGCAGCTTGTCGGCCGAGTGCATCGAACCGGAGGTATCGACCAGCAGCACCAGGTTGGCCGGCGGCAGTTCCGCGCGTGGCACGTCGTATCCCTTGATGCCGATCATCAGCAGTTGCCGGCCGGCGTTCCACGGTGCCGGTGCCAGCTCGGTGCTGACCCGGAACGGAACCTCGCGCGAGGTCGGCGCGGGATGGCCGTGGTCGAAGTAGTCGATGAACTCCTCGGCGCGCACCGCATCGGCTGGCGGTCGCACGCCATCGGTGAGCATGCGGCGCACGTTGGTGTAGCTGCCGGTGTCGACGTCGATCGAGAACGTCGATACCGGTTGCTCCGAGGTGCGATGGACCGGGTTGTCCTCGAAATCGGCGTAGTTCTCGGTGTTGGCCGGAGGGGCGACCGGCGGCCGGTACCGCTGGCCCGAGTCCATGACGATCGAGCGGGCCATGGCTTGCGGCGCGTACATCACCGGTGCCGGCGGAGCGGGTGCGGCAATGAGTTTGGCCTGACGCGCGGACGTCGCCAGCTCCTCCCGGGCGGCCTCCGCATCGCGGGTCGTGTTGCAGGCGGTGACGGCAAGGCCTGCGATGAGCGCCGCCGCGAGCGTGGCGATGCGCGCGGTGGAAAGCGGGGAATGTCGATGCATGGCGGATGGCCTCGTGGTCGGTACCGATGGCAAACGCATGCGGATCCGAAACGGGGTTAGCGCCAATCGATGGTCGCGTGGTCAGCGGTCGCGGATCACCAGCAGCCGTTGCTCGGTCATGTCCTCGATTGCGTAGCGCAGGCCTTCGCGGCCGAGGCCGGACGCCTTCACGCCGCCGTAGGGC
>JBOHYC010000164.1:0-1733 GCA_050737755.1 Lysobacter sp. | reverse complement strand
AAGCCGATCCTGTACTGACTGTCGTATCGACTCCATGACTCGTCCCAGGCTGTCCGCATCCGCGCCGGGCACCAGCAATGCAAATTCGTCGCCGCCGAGACGAAACAGGTTGTCGCTCTTGCGAATGCGCTCGCTCACCGCTCGCGCGAACTGCACAAGCACAGCATCACCAGCCTCGTGTCCCTTCAGGTCGTTCACCCGTTTGAAGCCGTCCAGATCCAGTACGGCCAAGCCAACTGGCGTGCCATCCCGTCTGGCCGTTTGCATGGCCACGTGAATCTCACGCTCCAGCCCGCGACGGTTGATCGCGCCGGTCAGCGGATCCCGCGTTGCTATTGCTTCCAGCATTCTGCGCTGGGCGTCGGACTGATGGGAGAAAATGTAGGCACACACGCTCACCATGAGCGCAGTGATGACGAAGCTGCACGCGTTCGCCAGGCCGCCCAAGGCGTCATTGAACGCGAGCACGCCGATCGCAATCGTCGAAACCACCACTGCAATACGCCGGGGCGCCAGCACGAAGTTGGAAAGCAGTATCGGATACAGCCAGACCACACCCGGCAGCCCTACCAATGATCCCACCACGACGCAGCCGGTCGAAGTCAGGACCGCCATCAACCAACCAGCGCGATCCAGGTCACCAGCGCGCCACGCGTAGAGCGCCACCCCGGTAATGCACAGCACGATCAGCAGGTCCACGGTTCCTGCCAACGGCTGCTCTTGGACAAACCGGTAGATCGCGAATGGCGTGATTGCTCCCACCGCCAGCATCCCGAACGCGATGATCAGGCCCAGGCGGATATCGGGGAGACGCTGGCTGGGCATGGAGGGAGTCCGGGGATGCTCTGGTCATCGGCCAGGACTGCTTTAACTTGAGGGCCGCGCCAGGAGATCGGTCAGCGCGGCAGCGGCATCCCCCGGAACGCCTTGACTGTACGCAGCACGAAGCTGGAGTTGACGTCGTCGACCCCGGCCTGGTTGAGAAGGCGGTCGAGCAGGAAGTGCGAGAAGTGCTCGAGGTCGCGCACCACGACCTGCAACAGGTAGTCCATGTCGCCGGTCAGCGCGTGGCAGGCGACCACCTCGTCCCACTGGTTGACGAAGTCGCTGAAGGCCTCGACCGAGGCGCTGTCGTGGCGGCCCAGCTGCACCCGCACGAACGCCTGAAGGCCGAGCCCAAGCCGCTCCGGATCGACCTCGGCGCGATAGCCGGAAATCACCCCGTCGCGCTCCAGCCGCTGCACCCGGCGCAGGCACGCCGACGGCGACAGATTGACCCGTTCGGCCAGCTCCGCATTGGTCTGGCGGCCGGCGCGCTGCAGCTCGGCGAGCAGCAGAAGATCGGTGCGGTCGAGCGAGACAGCGGTCATTGGATGCGCCTTTTTTCCATCTCACGCAATTATCGTGCGCGGACCCCGGCATTTCAAACAACGACGCAACACAATTGCAGCGGTTCCCCGCTAGAGTGGAAAGTCACCGTTTTGATTGCCCCGGCAATCAGGAGAACCACGCCATGGAATCGCCCAACCGCGTCGAATCGCAGCTGACCGACAAAGGCTACGTGCCGGTCTACACCACCGCCGTGGTCGAGCAGCCGTGGGACAGTTACACCGATACCGACCACCAGGTCTGGTCGCAATTGTTCGAGCGCCAGAAGGCGATCCTGCCCGGCCGCGCCAGCGACGAGTTCATGGCCGCGCTTGCCGCGATGGAGATGACGCCGGACCGGATCC
>JBOHYC010000163.1:0-6455 GCA_050737755.1 Lysobacter sp. | reverse complement strand
TGAAAACTCCTCGTGCTGCGTTGTTGAGAACTGTTCGCATTATCCCGCGTCCCGCTGCGAACGATCGGCAGCCCGCCACAACACAGGGTTGTGCCAATGGAACGACCCCGCCGCACAGCCGCAGCTGTGTAGCGGCGCGCTATCGTTGGCCGCATCGACACCGCGGCCGAGCGCAACACCATGATGGTCCTGAAGGTTTCCGCACTGTTCATTGCCACCGCCGTGGCCGAGATCTTGGGCTGCTGGCTGGTCTTGTTGTGGCGCAGGGACAGCGCTTCGGCATGGCTGCTGGTACCCGCCGCGCTCAGCCTTGCCGCGTTCGCCTGGCTGCTGGCCCTCCACCCCGTGGCATCCGGCCGGATCTACGCAGCCTACGGCGGCATCTACGTCGCCACCGCGCTGGCGTGGCTGGTGCTGGTGGACGGCGTGCGTTTGAGCCGGGTCGACATGCTGGGTGGTGGACTGATCCTGGCCGGCGCGTTGGTGATGATCGCCGGCCACTGGACACGCGGGTAACGGGAACCGACATCCCGCCGCCGTCTGAACCCTGCAACGCCCTGACGTATCCTGCCGATGGCACACGTGCCCGCAGGGTAGGGGACCCATACGTGGCAGACACCAACAACACCTCCGACGGGGCTCCTGACCAAGCGGCCGATGCCTTCATTGACAACTGGCAGGGCAGCGCGGGCTCGACACCACCGCCGCCGACACCGACGGTGACGAGGCCCAAGTCGCCCAGCCTGCTACCCCGGCCCTCTCAATCGATGAGATCGCCGCCTGGTTTACTGCCCGTGGCCGTGGAAGAAGCGTCTGCCTCAGTTGTTGGCAATGCTCGTTGCGCTTGGACGGGTGCGCGAAACGGATTGCGGCTATCTCGCCGCATAATGTGTAAGGAGCGCCAATGAATTGGGAAATGTTGATTTCAACAACGATCGCGACGGTCGTGGCGGTAGTGGGCTGGATTGTGGCTCACAAGTCGACCGCTGCTCGCGATGTTAGGAACAAGCAACGTGAGATACGAGTCAAAAATCTTGCGGAAATTTACGATGTCCTGCTTGAATTGGGGCGAAATGTAGACATTCTCCCGAATCATCGAGATGTGGAGAGGGCTGTTAGCCGGATTCATCTTTACGGGAACGCCAAGCAAATACAGCTTTGCGAGAAGTTCGTAAGGGATATAACCGAAACGGGCGGCGCCATTCATACCGATTTGACCGTGGAGATCAGGAATTCAATTCGTGAAGATCTTGGGCTCAATATTGTTAGTACCAGTTTGAATTTGTTAAAAATCGAGCCGATCGTGAAAGTTCCCACAGCTTCAAATAATGTGCAGCGGTGATTTAAATATGGCTAAATTTCTCAACACCAGCGCAACTAACTACTTTCTTGAAGAACTAATCAAAGATGCTAAGGATCGCCTGATCCTGATCAGTCCGTACCTGAAGCTTAACGACCGGGTTAAGGAGCTGCTCGCGGACAAAAACCGGTTGAAGATCGACGTACGGATGGTCTACGGCAAAAGCGAACTGCAGCCAGCCGAGATCAACTGGCTGCGCGAACAGACCTACATCCGCACCAGCTTCTGCAAGAACCTGCACGCCAAGTGTTACCTCAACGAGGAGCTGTGCATCGTCACCAGCCTCAACCTTTACGAGTTCAGCCAGGTCAACAACAACGAGATGGGCATCCTTATCCGTCGCTCTGAGGACGCGGAGCTCTACCGCGATGCGTACGAGGAAGCCCAGCGCATCATTCGGATCAGCGACGAGGTCCGGATTTCGATGGAGCGGGTTGCCACTGTCGCCGACGAACAGCTGGTCGAAAAAAACGAACAGGACACCGGTCAGGAGGACAGCGACGAGGTCGGCAAGCTCACGACGTCGAAGCTTGCTCGCAAATTAGGGCTCAAGACAGGCGAGCTGACGGACAAACTGGTTGCCAGTGGTCATCTGGAGCTGAAGGATGGCAAGCCTTACTTGACGGATATCGGCAAACAGGCCGGTGGCGAACTTCGCACCAGCCCGCGATTCGGGCCGTACTTTCTGTGGCCCGAGTCGTTGACCGTGTAGGAGTAGGGGATGCGGCGCACAGGGGGGCGGGGAAGGTTTCAAAAGAAGCTGGTTCGTCATCGTCACGATGACGCCTTGGCCCGAATCGATCCGCTGGAGTTCGAGCGCCTGGTGGCCGACTACTATCGGCAGCAGGGATATCGAGTCGACCACTCCGGTACAGGCGGTAGTGCGCACCGATATGACGGCGGTATAGACCTGAAGCTCTGTCGGGACGGCGAATACACCGTCGTTCAGTGCAAGCGCCATAACGCTTACCAGGTCACTCACAACCCGGTCCACGAACTGCTCGGCGTCATGCTGACAGAGGGGGCTTCGAGGGCGATTGTCATAACGACCGGCGAGTTCACCGACGCGGCCATGAAGGCGGCCGCCCGCGAGGAGCGAATCCAACTGATCGATGGTGATCGTTTGCGGATCATGCTGGAGCCGGTGCTTGCAGGGTTGCGCGATGCCGAGCCGGAGCAGGTGCCCCGGTCTAATTCCAATCCGGATCTCAGGCAAACATCGGACCGCGAGCTTGAACTGGTTTGGGAACCCGTGGGACGAAGCCAGCGAAATGGGCGACGCGCGGCGAAGGATGATGGACTCGACGGTCTTGCGAAATTCATTGCCGCGGTGGTGGTGCTTCTGATGGTGTGGCAGTGCTCACGACCTGGGCCCCCGCCTCCATCGAATTCATCATCGCGACCGACGGCGGTACCGGTCCAGAGACATGCAGATGCAGTTCCGCAATCGCGAAAGGTGCGGCCCGCGGAGACTGTGACACCCCGGGTCGAGCGAGAGATGCATCCGGCGCGACGCCCTCCTACTGAGCAGGAGATCCGCGAGTCACAGCGAAAGGCCGATGAGGCTATCCGGATACTGGCGCCCAACACGCCGGAAATTTGAGCCCGGATCGTCGCTAAGCCCGTGGGTTGGTTGGTCGTCGCCAGTCCGGTCGCAGGTTTCTGCCACAATCCCCACGCTCCGGCCGTCCCACGGCACCGGAACACGCCACACGGACGCGGCGGAGCACTTTCGCGCCCGGCACTGGGCCGGGTGCATCAATGACAAGGAAAACGTCATGAGCCAGAACCTGCTTTCCCTCGAGCTGTCCGCCGAGGACATCATCGCCATCAACACGTCGCTGACCGATATCGAGTCGCGCTTTGCCGGGCGGCTGGTCGCGCTGGACAACGACACCCGCCGCCAGATCACCAAGATGGGCAACAAGTCCGAGGCGTTCGTGCGGCAAACCCTGATGGTGATGGAGCAGAACCCCGACATCGTGCCGGCCGCGCTGCATCTGGAAGAGGCGCAGGCCGACCTGCGCGCAGTCGATGCATTGCGGCCGGTGCTGGCCCGCCTGCAGCGGCTGGCCGAGCGCGTCGCCGATTCGGAGATGGCGCTGGGCAGCGATGCGATGAACACGGCGCTGGAGGGCTACGCGCTGCTCAAGGTGACCGGCCGTAA
This sequence comes from Lysobacter sp., assembly GCA_050737755.1. GTDB lineage: Bacteria > Pseudomonadota > Gammaproteobacteria > Xanthomonadales > Xanthomonadaceae > Novilysobacter. Next base: position 2,928 of record JBOHYC010000163.1, on the reverse strand, counting down.
CAAGGGGCTGGAGGCGTTGAGCGAGGCGCTGTCGCAGCGCTTCTCGCGCACGTCGTCCGCCCCCAAACCCGTGCCGGCGCAGTAAAGCGCTCGACGGCTGGAGAAAGAAGCCCCGGAAACGGGGCTTTTTTCTTTTCCGGCGTGCCGGAAAGCGCGAAGCGCGGAGCAGACCGCTCCAACTTCCGGGCTTTCTACCTGGAGACTGGAGCCTTTCGGTGCGTGGTCGAAGCGGCAAGCCCGGCGACCGGAGCAGAACGCTTCGGGCTTGGACAAAATTTGTCCAACTCCAGGAATGTAGCTGTCCAGGGTCGGACAAGTTTTGTCCAGCGCTGGAGCAGGAAGCTCCGCCGTTGGATACATTTCCCCCAAACCGGGGGAATGATCGATGGGAAACATCAGAAGCACCGCACGCGCAGTCGCCTTTGCGGCGGCCTTCGCAGCTGTTTCCGCGTGCAGCGGGCAGGGCGCTGGCACGGAGGAGCGGGAGATGGAGCAGGCGGGGCAGCCGCTCAACCCGCTGACTACGGCCGGACGACTGGCCGCGGTCCCGCTCGCGAGTGCCCTTGGCGATGAGGAGACCGCGCGGACGCAGTTCAACGCTGCGCACGCCGACCTGATGCGGTCGATGAAGGTTGCCGACGCGCGCCGTCCGATCGATCGCGAATCCGCCCGCACTGTGGCTCGTCAAGTGCCCGGTGTCCGGTCGGTCGTCTGGGTGGATCGCCACAATCTGCTGGCGTTGGTCGATGGCAGCCAGTTTCGCGACCAGCACACCATCGATGGCATCTGTCGCCAGCTTGAGCCACTTGGCGACACGCTGGCGGTGGTGGTCCACCTGCAGGACGCCACTGCGCGGACTGGCGACGACCTGGAAACCATCAATCGCAATTGCCAGCTGCGGCCGGGCGATGTCGCGCTGGCCCAGACCCGCCGCCAATTGGATGTCATCGACCCCGCGATCCGGGCACGTCACAAGGCAGTCAATGCCGCCGCGCCGGATGCGGACGCATCGCAGCGACGCGCCGACGAGGCGATGCGCGTGTTGGAGTCGAGTACGCCGGAGATGTAAGCCAGTCAGACCGGACGCGTTCCCCGGCAGCGCGGGTAGGCAGTGCAACCCCAGAAGGACGCATGAGTTTGGCGGTTGTGCCGCTGCACCATCGACTTGCCACAGGATGGACAGGGCAGTGGGGTCGCCGATGCTTCGGGGTGCAGGGTCGGTTCGACGCGCGGGCTGAGAGCAGTGGCATCGCGCGATGGGCGCTGCACTTCACGTACCAACTCCAGTAAGCGCTCTCCGGTAATCAACTCGATCGGTTTACCGCGGGCGAATGCGGCAGCGTCCGGCGTGTAGTCGCCAATGCAGACGATCCGCACGCCGTCGACGTGATGGTGGTCGGCCAGTCCCCACATCTCCCGCACCGTGGGCGCGGACACGCGGCGCGACCGCCATTGCTTGCACTGGACAATCTCGCGCCGGCCGTCCTTGCTGATGATCAGATCGATGCCGCCGTCCTTGCCGCCAAGGCCGGTCTCCTCGACGAAGAAGCCGCGCCGACGGAACGCCTCGCCGACCAGCATCTCGAACTCGCGCCAATTCATCCGCGTCAGGCTGTCGAGGCCCGTCTGGGTTTCCAGCAACCGGCTGCGCTGCATGCCGCGCAGAAACGACACCAGTGCGGCCGCCCAGCAGGCGGCGAGGAAGACCCACGCCAGCGGAGCGAGCACACCGCCGATCTGGTGGATAAACCCGAACGCGAGCACGCCGAGAGTGGCGCCGATGTACCACGGCAGCGAAGCGAGTTCGTCGAGCAATCCGGTTTTACGTCGTGCCATGGTTCCCCCTGCGCCGGGTGTAAGCCGGCTGTGCAGCACCATCCGATTTGTGGTCCAGTTTGCCTCCGTGCGCCATTGGGGTCGACATACGACCTGGGTTGTACCCACGCAGCAGGCTTGGAGAACATCAATGCAAGTCCAGCGAATCGTCGCCAACATCCCGACCACCGACGTTGCCAGAGCGGACGCGTTCTACCGCGACATCCTGGGCCTTGATCTGGTCATGGACCACGGCTGGCTGCGCACGTATGCCTCGCCGGAAAAGATGACGGTGCAAGTGGGCATCGCCAGTCAGGGTGGCTCCGACACGCCGGTGCCGGATCTGTCGATCGAGGTGGACGATCTGGCGGAGGCGTTGCGTCGGGTCGAGACGGCCGGCATCCCGATCGAATACGGCCCGGCCGACGAGCCCTGGGGTGTGCGGCGATTCTACGTCCGCGATCCCTTCGGTAAGCTCGTCAATATCCTGATGCACCAGTAGCCGCTACCCGCGCCATGCCACACGCCTGTCCCTGCAATCCCGCCGCCGAGTACGCGGCTTGCTGCCAACCCCTGCACGAGGGCCGCGCGCCGGCCGCCACCGCCGAGGCGCTGATGCGCTCGCGATACAGTGCCTACGTGCGGGGTCTGCACGACTACTTGTTGGCCAGTTGGCATCCCGAGTCGCGTCCGGCTGCGCTTGAGCTGGACGACACGCCCGCAACGCGCTGGCTCGGGTTGGATGTGAAGCGTCACGTCGATGCTGGTGATGGCACCGCGGTGGTGGAGTTCGTGGCCCGCTACAAGGTCGGCGGCGCGCCGGCAGTGCGGATGCACGAGGTGAGCCGCTTCCGCCGCGTAGACGGGCGATGGCTTTATCTGGATGGGGAGTTTCCCGGCTAGCGTTTTTACGGCATATCAGGAGAGCAACATGGCGAAAGTCACCGGTATTGGCGGGGTATTCCTCAAGTGCAAAGGCGACAGCGCGGCGCTGGCGGCGTGGTACCAGAAGCACCTGGGCCTGCCGCTGGAAACCTGGGGTGGCGCGGTCCTCAAGTGGCCTGACGACAAGGCCGGCGACGGCGGCCTCACGGTGTGGAACCTGGCGGACCG
>JBOHYC010000162.1:0-9669 GCA_050737755.1 Lysobacter sp. | reverse complement strand
GTCGTCGCGTCGGCCGCCATCGTTGCGCTGGTGCTCGACGCGTTCCGCAGCAACCTCGTGTTCTTCTATTCGCCGTCGCAGATCGCCGCCGACGAGGCACCGGCCAACCGCACGTTCCGCGTCGGCGGCCTGGTGCAGCAAGGCACCGTGCAGCGCGACGGCACACAGGTGCGCTTCGTCGTCACCGACACGGTGAAGAGCATCGCGGTGCGCTACGACGGCATCCTGCCCGACCTGTTCAAGGAGGGCAAAGGCGTCGTCGCGCAGGGCAAGCTGCAGGGCGACGTGTTCGTCGCGCGCGAGGTGCTCGCCAAGCACGACGAGAACTACATGCCGCCGGAAGCGGCCGAGGCGCTGCAACGCGCGCAACAGGGCGGCTCTGCCGCCGCCAGGCCATGATCCCTGAAATCGGCCACTTCGCTCTCTGGCTCGCGCTCGGCACCGCGGCGGTGCTGGGTACGGTGCCGATGATCGGCGCGGCGCGCGGCGATGCGGCGTGGATGGCGACGGCTCGGCCCGCGGCGCGTGTGCTCGCGGCACTGCTCGCGTTCGCATTCGCCTGCCTCGCCGTCGCGTTCGTGCGCAACGACTTCTCGGTCGCCATCGTCGCGGCGCAGTCGAACAGCGCACTGCCGCTGCCGTACCGCTTCGCCGCCGTATGGGGAGGCCACGAAGGCTCGCTGCTGTTGTGGATGCTGATGATGGGGGCCTGGACCGTCGCCGTGGCACGGTACAGCCGCCGGCTGCCGCTGCCGTTCGTCGCGCGCATCCTCGCCGTGATGGGCCTGTTGTCGCTCGGCTTCCTGCTGTTCACCTTGCTCACGTCGAACCCGTTCGAGCGCCTGTCGCCGGCGCCGCCCGATGGCCGTGACTTGAATCCGCTGCTGCAGGACCCCGGCATGGTGATCCACCCGCCGATGCTCTACATGGGCTATGTCGGCTTCTCGGTCGCGTTCGCGTTCGCCGTCGCGGCGCTGATCGGCGGCAATCTCGACACCAACTGGGCGCGCTGGACGCGGCCGTGGACCACCGTCGCATGGGCCATCCTCACCGTCGGCATCGCGCTCGGCTCGTGGTGGGCGTACTACGAACTCGGCTGGGGCGGCTGGTGGTTCTGGGATCCGGTCGAGAACGCGAGCTTCATGCCGTGGCTTGCCGGCTTGGCTCTGCTGCATTCGCAGGCGGTGACCGAGAAGCGCGGCAGCTTCCGCGGCTGGACGCTGCTGCTCGCGATCGCGACGTTCTCGCTGTCGCTGCTGGGCACGTTCCTGGTGCGCTCGGGCGTACTGACCAGTGTGCACGCATTCGCCGCCGACCCGACCCGCGGGCTGTTCATCCTGATCTTCCTCGGCATCATCATCGGCGGCTCGCTGGTGCTGTACGCGTTGCGCGCGCCGGGCGAGGACGATGGCAAATCGTTCGAGCCGGTCTCGCGCGAGACGTTGCTGCTGGCCAACAACCTGCTGCTGACGACCGCCTGCGCAATGGTGCTGCTCGGTACGTTGTATCCGCTACTGGCCGACGCGCTGGAGCTGGGCAAGATCTCGGTCGGCCCGCCGTACTTCGCGTTGCTGTTCACCCTGCTGATGGCGCCGCTGGTACTGCTGCTGCCGTTCGGCCCGGTGACGCGCTGGCAGCGTGAGCAGGCCTCCAAGCCATTGGCGATGCTGCTGCCCTGGGCCGGACTGGCGCTTGCGGCCGGCGTGGTGGCGTTCTTCCTCGCCCCGCAGGGCGCGTGGAAGGTCGCGGCCGGCGTGGTCGGCGCAGTGTGGGTCGGCGCGGGCACGTTGCGTTTCGTGTGGTCGCGGCTGCGCAGCCCAGGCAGTCGCATGACGGCCGAGATGCTCGGCATGACCCTCGCCCACTTCGGCGTCGCGGTGTTCCTGATCGGCGCGTTGCTGGTCGAAGGACTGAACGTCCAGCACGAGGTCGCGGTGAAACCCGGGCAGACCATCGAAGTCGGTGACTACGCATTCCGTTTCGATGGCGTCCAGCAACGCCAGGGACCGAACTACCGTGCCGACTATGGCACCGTGCAGGTGTTCGCCGACGGCGCGCCGCTGGTGCTGATGCATCCGGAAAAACGCGCCTACGCCAGTGGCGGCCAGGTGCTGACCGAGGCGGCGATCGAACGTGGCGTCACCCGCGATGTGTACGTCGCCCTCGGCGAGCCGTTGGGCGGCGACGCATGGGCATTACGCGTGCACATCAAGCCGTTCGTGCGCTGGATCTGGGCCGGCGCGCTGTTGATGATGCTTGGCGGCCTGGTGACCGCCACCGACCGCCGTTTCCGTCGCGTCGACAACGTCCGCAAGGAGCCCGCGTAATGAGTGCCCACAAGTCACCGATGATGCGCTGGCTGCCGCTGGTTGCGTTCGCCCTGCTCGCGCTGCTGCTGCTGGCCGGGGTGATCCTGAGCCGCGACGGCAACCGCGAGGCCTTGCCGTCGCCCCTGATCGGCAAGCCCGCACCGGCATTCGAGTTGCCGGTGCTGCACGAGGCCGGCCGGCTGGTGACTTCGCAGCAGCTGGCCGGCGAACCGTACCTGCTCAACGTCTGGGGCAGCTGGTGCCCGGAGTGCCGGGTCGAGCACCCGATCCTGACGAAGTTCGCCGAATCCAAGCGCGTGCGCGTGATCGGCTACAACCTCAAGGACGAGCACGCCGATGCGCTGAAATGGCTTGAGCAGTTCGGCAATCCCTACTGGTTGGTGCTGACCGACTACACCGGCGAAACCGCGATCGACTGGGGCATCTACGGGGCCCCGGAAACCTTCCTCGTCGACGCCGACGGGGTCATCCGCTGGAAGCACGTCGGGCCGATGAGCGAGGCGACGATCCGCGACGAGATGTTGCCGGCGCTCGCCGAGGTGGAGGCGCGCAATGAATCGTGACTCCTCCCGTGACACCGCCATTTCAACACCGGCTATCGGGTTCCTGAAAAACCTCGCATTCGGCGTGGCGCTGATGTTCGCGCTGGTTGCGCCGACCCTTGCCCTGGCCCAGGCGGGCAACGCCGTCACGCCGCCGCAATTCACCGACACCGCCGAGGCCAAGCGCTTTCACGCGTTGACCGAGGAACTGCGCTGCGTGAAGTGCCAGAACCAGTCACTGGCCGACTCCAACGCGGCGATCGCCCAGGACCTGCGGCTGGAAGTGCTCGACCTGATGCGCCAGGGCAAGACCGACGCCGAGGTCAAGCACTACCTGGTCGCGCGCTACGGCGAGTTCGTGCTGTATCGCCCGCGCGTGGAGCCGACCACCTGGCTGTTGTGGTTCGGTCCGGCAGTGCTGCTGCTGGCCGGCGGTTTTGTCGTCGCCGGGATCGTGCGCAAGCGCAGTGCCAAGCAACCCGTCGCAGGCAGCGCCCGCGACGAAGACCAGGAGTGGTGATGACCGCGTTCGTGATCGCCAGCGCGCTGCTGGTCCTGCTGGTTCTCGTATTCGTGCTGTGGCCGCTGTGGCGCGCGCGACCGACGGCCGGCATCGGCGTACTTGTCGCCCTGGCGGTCACTACTGGGCTGGTCTATGCGCTGGTCGGCACGCCGCGCGCGCTTGATCCGGCCCAGCGCAAGACGCCGGAAACGCTGTCCGAAGCGATCACCCAGCTGCGTACCGAACTGGAACGCGATCCCAACCAGGTCGAGGGCTGGCGCCTGCTCGCCCGCGCCTACGATGCCGAGGGGCAACTACCCGAAGCGCGCGATGCCTACGCCCGCGCCGTGCAACTGGCACCGGATGAACCGGCCCTGCTGGCCGAAGCCGCCGAAGCCCGCGCCAAGGCCGCTGACGGCCGCCAGTTCGATGCCGAAGCCATCTCGATGCTGCAACAGGCGCTGCAGATCGAACCCATGCACCAGCGCGCCCGCTGGTTCCTCGGCATCGCCCAGCGCCAAGCCGGACAAGCGGCCGAAGCGGTCGCGACCTGGGCGCCGCTGCTGGCTGCCGTCGATGCGAATACCGCAAGCAGCCTGCGCGAACAGATCAACCTCGCCCGAGCCGACGCCGGGATGGAACCACTTTCCGCCGCCGCCGAGCCGAACGCCAATGCAGCGCGCATCACCGTCAGCGTATCGCTCGACCCGGCGCTGGCGATGCAGTATCCGGATGGCGCGGTGATCTTCGTGATCGCCCGCCAGCCCGATGGCCCACCGATGCCGGTCGCGGCCGAGAAGCTGCGCGCTACCGGCTTCCCGCTGACCGTCATCCTCGATGACAGCGACAGCCCGATGCCGACCCTGAAGCTGTCGCAGGTCGATCAGGTCGAGGTCATCGCACGCATCTCCGCCAGTGGCGACGCAACCGCGCGGCCAGGCGACTTCGAGTCCGCCCCGGCACGGGTCGCACCCGGCCCGGACGCCGCGGCGGCGCTGATGATCGACCACGTCATCGAATAGGATTTCCATGACCGAATTCATCCCACCCGGCACCCGCTACATCGACCTGCCCTCGCCGTTCCCGATGAAACGCGGCGGCGAGTTGCACGGCGCCCGGATGGCCTACGAAACCTGGGGCACGCTGAGCGCAGTACGCGACAACGCGATCCTGATCGTCCCCGGCCTTTCGCCCGATGCCCACGCCGCCGCCAACGAAGCGAATCCCGCACCGGGCTGGTGGGAAGCGATGGTCGGCCCCGGCAAACCGATCGACAGCGACCGCTGGTTCGTGGTCTGCGTCAACTCGCTCGGCAGCTGCAAGGGTTCGACCGGGCCGGCCTCGATCAATCCCGACACCGGCGCGGCGTACCGCCTAGGTTTCCCCGAACTGTCGATCGAGGATGGCGCGGAAGCCGCCGCCCACGTGGTGCGCGAGCTTGGCATCGACCAGCTCGCCTGCGTGATCGGAAATTCGATGGGCGGCATGGCGGCGTTGGCGCTGCTGGTGAGGCACCCCGGTATCGCCCGCAGCCACGTCAACATTTCGGGCGCGGCCAAGGCATTGCCATTCTCGATTGCGATCCGCTCGCTCCAGCGCGAGGCGATCCGGCTCGACTCCAACTGGAACAACGGCGATTACGACGACGCCAGCTACCCCGAGTCCGGCATGCGGATGGCGCGCAAGATGGGCGTCATCACCTACCGCTCGGCGCTGGAATGGGACGGCCGTTTTGGCCGCGTGCGGCTGGACCGGTCCTCGCAGGACGGGGACGGCGGCGATGACGAGCCGTTCGGACTGGAATTCGAAGTCGAAAGCTACCTCGAAGCCCACGCCCGCCGCTTCGTCCGCAATTTCGACCCCAACTGCTACCTCTACCTCAGCCGCTCGATGGACTGGTTCGACCTCGGTGACTACTGCGCGCAACGGTCCGGCGACGGCGAAGGCAACACCCGCGCCGGCCTGGCCTCGATCCGGGTCGACAAGGCGCTCGCGATCGGTGCCGCGACCGACATCCTGTTCCCGCTGCAGCAGCAGCGCGAGGTCGCCGACGGCCTGCGCGCCGGTGGCGCCGATGCGCGCTTCCTGCCACTGGACTCACCGCAGGGCCACGACGCGTTCCTGGTCGATTTCGACCGCTTCGGCCCGGCTGTCCGTGAATTCCTCGACGGCCTGCAGTAGCTCGCCAGTCACCGGACACTTCTGTAGGAGCGACGTAAGTCGCGATTTCCCTGACATCCGGGATCGCCGTGCGATCGCGACTCACGTCGCTCCTACAGAAAACCCCGGCATTGAACGCGCGGCTGAAGCCTTCCTGCAACCGCCACCTGCGCCACAGCCCCCCGTGTCGAACCCGGGTAGAATCGACCCATGAGCACCGACACCCTGCCCGACATCGCCTTCCCCGGCCACGACAAGCTCGTGGCCGCGATCGACACCGCCGTCAGCAGCGGCGACGAGCACGCCATCACCTCAGCGCTGCGCAACACCCTGTGCCGCATGATCCGCGACCGCGACGTGCAACTGCCCGAATGCGTGTTCGAGCCGGTCGAGGACCACTACGCCCGCCGCGAGATCTACCGCAGCCCGCAGCATGGCTACAGTGTCGTCGCGATGACCTGGGGTCCGGGCCAGGGCACCCCGGTGCACGACCATTGCGGCCTGTGGTGCGTCGAGGGCGTCTGGGACGGAGAACTCGAGATCACCCAATACGAACTGCTGGAAACCGAAGGCGAGCGCACCCGCTTCCGTGCCGCCGGCGGCATGGTGGCCGGCCCCGGCAGCGCCGGCAGCCTGATCCCGCCGCATGAATACCACTCCATCCGCAACACCAGCAACGACGAAGTCGCCGTGTCGGTGCACATCTACAAGGCGCAGATGGAAGCCTGCTCGATGTTCGTGCCGCAGGACGGCGAGTGGTTCACCCGCGCCGCCAAGGCGCTGGAAACCGACGGTACCGACTGACGCCCCCGCGATCGGGAGGTGGCACCACACCCCATCGATCCTGGCGACCTGACGCCGCTCAAAACAAAGGGCCTGCGATTGCTCGCAGGCCCTTGTCTGTAACTGGTGCCGAAGGTGGGACTCGAACCCACACGCTTTTAAGGGCGGCGGATTTTGAATCCGCTGCGTCTACCGATTCCGCCACTTCGGCCGGCCGCGCAGTATAGCGGAGTCGGAACCGGACGCGACAGTTTTCGCAACGGCAAATAAGAAGGCCCAGTCATTCGGACTTGCGTCCGAAGTGGCTGAGCCTTCCGTGCCAGAGCTGTTGCGTCGGGCGCGTTGCCTTCCGCTTTTTCTCTGGTGACACGGAGCTTACGCGGGGCTTTGTTACCCCCTCGTCACGCCGTTGGAAAGAAACCGGTAACCCACACAGTCACCGGTCAAATTCGCTCCAGCCGCGTCCGACGCTGCTGCGGGCCAGCACCCGCCGGCGCTCGCGAATGAGGGTATCGACCGAGCGCGTCACCACCTTCATGCCGGCAAAACTCATGACGCTGCGGACTTCGACCTCGGCACTCTTGCGGTCCGGCGAAAGCTTGATCGCCTTGATCTCGACATCGACCGTCAACTCGCCGCCGATATTTGCCAGGATCATTTCGGTCTGGCGGAAAAAATCCTGCATCGGCGCAGGTCTGCTCCTTGTTGCGCGTGGTTACGCGCTTGGTCGAACCGACATGGACGGTCGACTTGCTGCTGTATTCACTGGCCACCCCCCGGCACAGAGTTTCGGCATCCATTGCAGTGAAGGCCTTCATCTCGGTATCCACCCGCTCGCGGATCAGTGCTTCGTCCAGCTTGCTGCCGTCGACGAACACCCACCACGCCAGCGCGCCAAGCACGGCCAGCAAAACGATCTTTTTCATGTCCCCTCCCCGGGATCCGTGGCGCCGTATTGCGCCTCCATGCCTGCGCTCTCCCCGAGCGCGCAACGGCTGCCGCACTATAAGTCACGCAACCATAATCGTGAACTGGGTCGCAGTTACTTCCGACGCGGCAACATCGGTGCCGGCCACGGCCACCAGCCCCGGCCTGTCATTGCATAACGGTCGGCGGCACGCTCGAACCGGTTACGGACACTCACCCCGCCGCACAACAGGTACACCGGCAGGAACAACGGACCGAGCGCCATGTACTGATAGACGTGTGCGCGCTCATGGTCGGCCAGGACCACGGGCGCGTCGTCGCATAAACCCGCGCGATGAGCGTAGGTGTTGCAGTTGCCATCAAGGGTGGACCCGGTGTGCAGGATCACGTTGCCAAGGGTCAATGCGCCCCCCGGCCCCCACGGCCAACCGTGGAAGACCAGTGCCAGGTCGCGCGCTCGCCAATACACATGCGCACCGGACATCATGCCGAGCAGCCCGGCCAGCAGGCCGACGAACGTGTTGGGAAAGGTCCACAAAGCGCCGAGCAACAGCAACACGGATCGACGACCGGACACGGGGCCGGGCGGATTCATCGCGGTGGGTCCATGGCGCCCCGGGACAGCAGGCTCAGCCGCCCTCGTCGGGCATCAGCAGCCACAGGATCAGGTAGACCAGAATCCCAGGAAAGGCGGCTGAAGCGATCGAAACCAGCACGAAGATCACCCGCACCAGCGTCGAATTCCAGCCGAATCGCCGGGCGATGCCACCCATGACGCCGGCCAGCATGCGGTCGTGGCGGGAACGGACGAAGGGGCGTGAAGTGTGTTCCATGCAGCTCGGATTTGGGGGGATGTTGAAGTCAGTCTAGCCGGGCGATGTGATGGCGGCGTGGCGCGTCCACGCCACGCCAATTACCTTGAGCGTTGCGTCAGCCAGTCGTGAATCGCCTGCGGTACCTCGCGCTGGGCGCGGCCGGAGACGTAGATGCCGATGTGGCCACCGCGGAACGACAGCTCGCTGTAGTCGGTCGTGCCGACCAGCCCGCCGAGCGCCTTTGACGACGCCGGTGGCACCAGATGGTCGGCTTCGGCAAACACGTTGAGTACCGGCATATCGACATAACCCAGATCGACCGCGCGGCCGCCGATATCGATGCCGCCGTTGACGAAGCCGTTGCCCTGGTAGAACTGTTTGGCGAACTGGCGGAACGCCTCGCCGGCCTGGTCGGGCGAATCGAAGTTCCACTTTTCCATGCGCAGGAAGTCCTCCAGCGCGGCCTTGTCGTCGAGGATGTCGACAAGTCCCACGTACTTCTGCACGAACAACCGCCACGGCTTCAACGTGAGGTAGGTGAAGTTCATGATGTCGGCCGGCACGTTGCCGAGGGTGTCGACGAACGCGTCCACGTCGACCCCGCGCACCCAGTTGGCCAGCATGTTGTCGTCGGTGTGGAAATCGACCGGCGTGACCATCGTCACCAGGTTGCGCACCTTGGTCGGGTTGAGTGCGCTGTAGCACAGCGAGAACGCGCCGCCTTGGCAGATGCCGAGCAGGTTGATCGCGTCGAGCCGGTGCGCGCCACGCAGGTGGTCGACCGCGCCGCCGAGGTAGCGCTGGATGTAATCCTCCAGCTCCAGGTAACGGTCGGATCGGTCCGGATAGCCCCAGTCGAGGATGTAGACGTCTTCGCCGCGTTCGAGCAGACCGCGCACGATCGACTTGTTGGCCTGCAGGTCGACCATGTACGGCCGGTTGACCAGCGCATAGGCGATCAGCAGCGGGACTCTGGCGGTAGGCGCTTTGTCTCCGCGGAAGCGATACAGCACGACCTTGCCGTCGCGCCAGACTTCTTCCTTGGCGGTCGCGCCGTAGTCGACATCGTCGACCTCGCGCAGGGTGTCAAGGCCGGCACGCAGCTTGTCCTGCGCCCGCATCGCCTCCTGCGCCAGCGTGTCGGGGCTGAAGTTGAGCGGGCCGGTGTTGAACGCCTCTTGCTTGTCCATGTCAGCGTGCCTTTGAGGCCGGCTTGCTTACCGAAGCGCGGCTGGAGGATTTTTTTGCGGGAGCCTTCTTCGCGGCTGGAGCTTTTTTGGTCGCGGTCTTCTTCGCCGCTGGCTTCTTCGCGGCAGCTTTCCGGACGGCAGATTTCGTCGCCTTCGTGGCAGGCTTCCTTGCGGCAGGCCGCTCCTCCCCCTGGCCGGCCGAAGGCATCCCCGCCATCTGATCGCGCAACCGTCGCAACTCGCGCTCCAATTGCACGATCTTGCGATGGGCGGCATCGACCTCGGTCCGGGTCGGCATGCCAAGCGCTTCGCCCGCCTGTTCGACCTGCCCCTGCACCGCCGCGCGCAGGCGCATCTGCGAATTCACCAGCGCGCCATAGGCATCGCGGAAACGCGGCGACAGGGCGATGTCGGCGTAGG
>JBOHYC010000161.1:0-3441 GCA_050737755.1 Lysobacter sp. | reverse complement strand
TTGTTGCTCATGGCAGTCCTTCGTTTGCGGGGGCGCCGTGGCGCCCGGGCAGTGCTTCGGATGTCTCGCGGTCGTGCGTCGGGCTCAGCCGGCCGCCATCGCGCGCTTGGCCGCGGCGACCACGCGGTCGACGCTCGGCAGGTACTTCATCTCCAGCCGGAACAGCGGGATGTGGGTGTCGTAGCCGGTGACGCGCTCGACCGGGGCGAGCAGGTCGTACATCGACTCCTCGGCCAGCCGCGCGGCGATCTCGGCGCCGAAGCCCGCGGTCTTCGGGGCTTCGTGCACGATCACGCAACGGCCGGTCTTGGACACCGATTCGGCGATCGTCGCGAAGTCGAGCGGACGCAACGTGGCGACGTCGATGACCTCGGCGCTGATGCCTTCCTCGGCCAGCTTGTCGGCCGCCTCCAGCGCCTCCTTCACCTGTGCGCCCCAGGTCACCAGGGTCACGTCATCGCCATCACGCAGCACGTAGCAGACGTCCAGCGGCAAAGCCTCGCCGTCGTCCGGCACCAGCTCCTTGTACTGCCGGTAGATGCGCTTGGGCTCGAAGAAGATCACCGGGTCCGGTTCGCGGATCGCCGCCAGCAGCAAGCCGTAGGCGCGTTGCGGCGAGGACGGCATGACCACGCGCAGGCCGGGGACGTTGGTGAAGATCGCCTCGTTGGCCTCGCTGTGGTGCTCCGGCGCGCGGATACCGCCGCCCCACGGCACCCGCAGCACCATCGGGCACGACAGCCGACCGCGGGTGCGGTAACGCATGCGCGCGGCGTGGCAGACGATGAAGTCGACCATCGGATACATGAAGCCGTCGAACTGCGCTTCGGCCACCGGCTTCATGCCTTGGCTGGCCATGCCGACGGTCAGGCCGGCGATCGTGGTTTCGTCGAGCGGGGTGTCGATCACGCGGTCGGAGCCGAACTGCGCGTGCAGCCCGGCGGTCGCGCGGAACACGCCGCCGTTGACGCCGACGTCCTCGCCGAGCACGACCACGCTGTCATCGGCGCGCATCTCGTGCGCCATCGCCTGGGTGATCGCCTCGATGAGGGTGATCGCGGCCGGTGCCTTGGCTTCGGTCGCGGCGGCGGTCTGTTGCTTGCTGGCGGCCTTGTTCATGCGCGGCCCTCCCGTTCGATCGCCTGTTGGCGCTGGGCCTGCAGGTCGGCTGGCATGTCGGCGTAGAGGTGGTCGAACATCGCTTCCACGGGCTGCACCGGGGTCTCCAGGTAGGCGTTGATTTCGACGTCGACGCGCTTGCCGCACTCCTCGATCCAGGCGGCTTCGTCCGCTTCGCTCCAGACTCCGGCATCGGTCAGGTAGGTGCGCAGGCGCAGCATCGGCTCCAGCTTCCACGCGTCCTTGACCTCGGCGTCGTCGCGATAGCGGCTGGCGTCGTCGGCGGTGGTGTGGTCGTGCAGGCGGTAGGTCATGAACTCGATCACGCTGCCGCCTTCGCCATTGCGCGCGCGCATCGTGGCGCGGCGCATGCCTTCGAGCACGGCGATCAGGTCGTTGCCGTCGACCTGCAGGCAGTGCAGGCCACCGGCGAGGCCCTTCTGGGCGAGGGTCTTGGCGCCGGTCTGCGAGTTGCGCGGCACCGAGATCGCCCAGCCGTTGTTGATCACGCACAGCACCAGCGGCGAGGTGAACGCGCCGGCCGAGTTGAGCGCGGCGTAGAAATCGGTCTTCGACGACCCGCCATCGCCGCAGCAGGCGACGGCAATCCGGTCCTGCTTACGCAGCTTGAACGACAGCGCCGCGCCGGCCGCCATCAGGCACTGGGTCGAGATCGGCACGCACCACGGATAGTCGTGTGGCGCGTCGGCAAAATCGTTGCCGCGCTCGTCGCCGCCCCAGTACAGCAGCACTTCGCGCGGCTTCACCCCGCGCATGAACTGCGCGCCGTACTCGCGGTAGCTCGGCGCGAACACGTCCTCGGGCTTCATCGAGGCGCCGATGCCGACGTGGGTGGCCTCGTGGCCGAGGCTGGCGGCGTAGGTGCCCAGCTTGCCGGTGCGCTGCAGCTTGATCGCCTTGCTGTCGAAGGTGCGCACGAACAGCATCTGCTTGAACAGCGGCAGCAGCGCCTTGGGGTCACGGAAGGCTTCGGGCAGCTCGCCAACGGTCTTGCCGTCGGGGCCGAGGTATTGGAGATATTCGATTTCGAACGATGCGGCGACCGTCATTGCACGCGTTCCTCGGTCATGCGGGAGACCCCCGATCATACCGGGGGCGCCGGAAAAAACCGTTGCGCGATGCGGCATGAAGCCCCCCGGGCTTGCCCTGGATCAAGCGGGCAGCAGATCGCGATGCGATACCCTTTGCGCCCGCACAGGAGCAAGCGATGAGCGTCGACAACAACGAGCGCAAGCTGGAAACCGGCATCCATACCGACCTGTCCGGACGGATGAGCTACGCCGGCTACCTGCACCTGGACCGGCTGCTCGACGCCCAGCACCCGCTGTCGAACCCCGCCGAGCACGACGAGCTGCTGTTCATCGTCCAGCACCAGGTCTCGGAGCTGTGGATGAAGCTGATGATCCACGAGCTCAAGGCGGCGGTAGTGCACCTGCGCGAAGACCAGTTGGGCAGTTGCCAGAAGAGTTTCGCGCGCTGCAAGCAGGTGCTGCGCCAGTTGACCGAGATGTGGTCGGTGCTGGAGACGCTGACGCCGTCGGACTACATGCGTTTCCGCGACATCCTCGGGCCGTCGTCGGGCTTCCAGTCGCTGCAGTACCGGACCATCGAATTCCTGCTGGGCAACAAGAATGCGGCGATGTTGAAAGTGTTCGCGCACGATCCGGCCGCCGAGGCCTCGCTGCGCGAGGTGCTGGAATCGCCAAGCCTGTATGACGAAGCGCTGCGCTACCTGGCCCGCCACGGCCACGCGGTGCCGGCGCACCTGGTGGAACGTGACTGGTCGAAGGCGCGCGGCTCCGATCCGGCGCTGCTGCCGGTGTTCGGGCGGATCTACGAGGACACCGAGGCGCACTGGCAGGCCTACCACCTGCTGGAAGACCTGGTGGACCTGGAAAGCCAGTTCCAGCTTTGGCGCTTCCGCCACATGCGCACGGTGATGCGAATCATCGGCTTCAAGCGCGGTACCGGCGGGTCGTCCGGGGTGGGCTTCCTGAAGCAGGCACTGGAACTGACGTTCTTCCCGGAACTGTTCGAGGTACGCACCTCGGTGGGGCTGGAGACGCGCTGACGTAGTCGGCGCCGTCATGGTGCAACGCACCATCTCCCTGTTCATTTGACGCACGTGTTACGCACCAGTTAAACCTACTGCGTTTTCGCCCGGCCCAAGGGTCGGACGATTCGCCGTACGGCGTGACCGCGCCAGTCTGATATCCAACCAGACGGCCCCAGGGGGCAGTCGATCACCGTTTTGGAGTAGCGAAACCAGTGGCCACCAATCCAGCCAACGCCGTCGAAGGC
>JBOHYC010000160.1:0-2706 GCA_050737755.1 Lysobacter sp. | reverse complement strand
GCCTCGACGATCCGGGTGAACACCTCGTCCAGCGAACCCACCCCGTCGACCACGCTGAGCTTGCCGCGCTGGCGGAAGAAATCGACCACCGGCGCGGTCTGGTCGTTGTAGACCTTCAGGCGGGTGCGGACCGATTCCGGGCTGTCATCAGCGCGACCCTCGGCGGCCGCGCGGCCGGCGATGCGCTCGACCAGCAATTCGGTCGGTACGTTCAGTTGCACCGCAGCGTCCATCGGCTGGCCGATCCGCTCCAGCAGCGCGTTCAACGCGTCGGCCTGGGCGAGGTTGCGCGGGTAGCCGTCGAGGATGAAGCCGCCCTTGGTGTCGTCACGCGAGAAACGGTCTTCCAGCATGCCCAGCAGGATCGCGTCGCTGACCAGCTCGCCACGAGCCATGATTTCCTTCGCCTCCAGCCCGAGCTTGCTGCCGGCAGCGACTTCCGCGCGCAGCAGGTCACCGGTGGAGATGTGCGGCACCTGCAGGTGCTCCTTCAACCGCGCTGCCTGCGTGCCCTTGCCCGAGCCGGGCGCGCCAAGAAGTACCAATCGCATCGTGTCGCTCCTGGGAATGCGTTGTTGAATGCTGGAACCTGCGCCGCAACGGGCCGGCGCTACACTGCAGCGACCTGACCCCCTGCCGGGGCAAACGGGGACCAGTTTAGCGCATCCCGCCTCCCGCTCCGGCCCCCACCCTGGAAAGCACATGGCATCAGGAACCCTGCTCTACGCCCAGTCCGGCGGCGTCACGGCCGTCATCAACGCCACCGCGTCGGCGGTGATCCAGACCGCACGCGCGAAAAAGGTGAAGGTGCTGGCTGCCCGCAACGGCATCCTGGGCGCCTTGCGCGAGGAGCTGATCGACACATCGAAGGAGTCGATCTCGGCGATCCGGGCGCTGGCCCACACGCCCGGCGGCGCGTTCGGCTCGTGCCGGGTCAAGCTCAAATCGCTGGATGAGGATCGGGCGAAGTACGAGCGCCTGCTTGATGTGTTCAAGGCCCACGACGTGCGCTGGTTCCTCTACAACGGCGGCAACGACTCGGCCGACACCGCGCTGAAGGTCTCGCAGCTGGCGGCCGAGTTCGACT
Organism: Lysobacter sp.; assembly: GCA_050737755.1. GTDB lineage: Bacteria > Pseudomonadota > Gammaproteobacteria > Xanthomonadales > Xanthomonadaceae > Novilysobacter. The sequence goes on along the minus strand of JBOHYC010000160.1, from coordinate 1,619 downwards.
ACCCGCTGACCTGCGTCGGCGTGCCCAAGACGGTCGACAACGACCTGGCGGTGACCGACTGCTGCCCCGGCTTCGGCTCGGCTGCCAAGTACACCGCGGTGTCGGTGCGCGAGGCGGTGCTGGACGTGGCGGCAATGGCCGATACCTCGACCAAGGTGTTCGTTTACGAGGCGATGGGCCGGCACGCAGGCTGGCTGGCGGCATCAGCGGGACTGGCGGGTAACGGACCGGACCAGGCGCCGCACCTGATCCTGTTCCCGGAGCGGCCGTATGACGAAACCGATTTCTTCAAGCGGGTGAAAGCCACAGTCGAACGCGTCGGCTATTGCGTGGTGGTCGCCAGCGAGGGCATCCAGACCGCCGACGGCCGTTTCGTCGCCGATGCTGGCGGTGGCAAGGATTCGTTCGGGCATACGCAACTGGGTGGAGTGGCGTCGTTCCTCGCCGGACGGGTCAAGGACACGCTGGGCTACAAGGTCCACTGGACGCTGCCTGACTATCTGCAACGTTCGGCGCGGCATATTGCGTCGAAGACCGATCTCGAACAGGCGCAGGCGGTCGGCAAGGCTGCGGTCGAGTTCGCGTTGAAGGGGATGAATTCCGTGATGCCGGTGATCGTGCGCACGTCCGACGCGCCGTATCGCTGGAAGATCGAAGCAGCAAAGCTGTCGAAGGTCGCCAATCACGAGAAGAAGATGCCGGCGGGGTTCATCCGTCGCGACGGGTATGGCATCACCGACAAGGCGCGGCGCTACCTGGAGCCGTTGATCCGTGGCGAGGCGCCGCCGCCGTACGGGCGCGACGGACTGCCGAAGTATGTAGCGCTGGCGAATGTGGGGGTGGGACGCAAGCTGGGGGCGTGGTCGGGTTGACCGACTCTCCATCGCGACTTACGTCGCTCCTACAGGAGCGCGATCCGGTATGCCCTTGTAGGAGCGACGCAAGTCGCGATGGGACATCGGCTCACTCGCAAGGCCCGCCCTCGACCGTCATCGCCGCGGCGAACATCGGGATTGCGGCGAGTTTGTCGCCTTCCGCCGCCTGCTTGGAATCACCCAGGTAGATCCGTGCACTGCCCTGCGCGTCGAGTTCCGGCGTCGCCGAGGCGCCGGGCTTGCGCCAGACCTTCACCACCGCCTTCTGCGACGGGCAGGCCGCGTTCGGCACGCTGATCAGGTCGTTGAACACCCAGCCATCGGCGGTCGACGGCTTGGCCTTGTCGACATCGACGAAACGCGCGCGCGGCTGGCAGTTCGGGCTGGTGCGGACGACCGCGAATTTGTACGGCTCGGCGGCCTGTCCGGTGAAAACGCCCTCGATCCGGGCGCAGGCCTCGGGGATCGAACGCAGGGTATGGGCCGCGCCAACTGCCTGCGGGGTGGATTCAGGCCGGTCGATCTCGGGTTTGGGATCGGCGGCCAGCACCGGCATCGAGGCGGCGGCGAGCATCAGGGGCAACAGCGACGTCAGGCGCATGGGGGCGCTCCGGCTTGGGACATGCGGCGCAGGCTGGCACGGGCCGCCTGAACCGCCGGTCGACACGGAACCGCGGCGGCGACCTATGCCATAGTCGGAACGCTGCTGGCCGGCCCCACCCGCCCCGCAGCCACAACTCGAAG
>JBOHYC010000159.1:0-2372 GCA_050737755.1 Lysobacter sp. | reverse complement strand
ATCTTCCGCCGACAGCCACGGCCCACGATCAACCGGACCTGAGTCCGGAAGCAGCCGGTTCAGCCCTCGATCTTGCGCGCGAGGTAATTCTGCTCGCCGATGCGCTCGATCAGGTCGAGCTGGGTCTCGATCCAGTCGATGTGCTCTTCCTCCGAATCGAGGATGTCGGCAAACAACTGGCGGCTGGTGAAGTCACCGACCTGCTCGCAATAGGCAATCCCTTCGCGCAACGCCGGCAGCGCGTCCAGTTCGAGTGCCAGGTCGCAGGTCAGCACTTCACGCGGACCCTCGCCGATACGCAGCTTGCCGAGCGACTGGAAGTTCGGCAGCCCTTCGAGGAACAGGATGCGGTCCGACAGCTTGTCGGCGTGCTTCATCTCGTCGATCGACTCGTGGTACTCGTGCTCTGCGAGTTCCTTCAGGCCCCAGTTCTTCAGCATCTTGGCGTGCAGGAAGTACTGGTTGATCGCGATGAGTTCGTTGTAGAGCGCCTTGTTGAGCAGCTCGATGACCTTGGCGTCGCCTTTCATGGCCATGCTCCGGATGCGGGGAATGGCGCCACTCTAGTGCGTTCGGAAAAGACGTGACGAAACACGAATCGAGTGCATCCGCAGTCGCGAATCGTGGCTTTCCGGGGGCGGCCAACAGGGGCCGCGAAGGCTTCAGGCAGCGTGTTGCAGGTCGGGCTGCAGCACGGGCAATGGCAACGCCTGGACGGCGCGCGACTGGGCCAGCAACTGGCTGGCCATTTCGACGCAACTGCCGCAACTGGCGCCCGCACCGGTACGCATGGTCAGTTCGGCCATCGTCCTGCAGCCGGCTTCCGCGGCGTGGCGGATGTCGTGATCGGTGACTCCGTTGCAGATGCAGACGTACATGCGGGACGGCGGGGCTGGCAGCCGGATTGGCTGCAGCCGAATTCAACTACGAATGAGAATGATTGTCAATTCACCATGATTAACGACCGCCACCATCGCCCCGCGCCGGAGACTGGCCCGGTCGAGTGCGCGGGCGATGGCGATTCCAACCATGGCCACGCACGTCCGGCCCGGGCAGCGGCACCGCCTGCGCCCCTACCAGCCGCTGCGCCACCGGCGCCAGGTGACGCAGGGCGCTGGTGTAGACCCCGCGCTTGAAGATCACCACGTGCTCCAGCGGGTACCAGAAGTCGACCCAGCGCCAGTGATCGAACTCGGGCGTGTCGGTCAGGTCCAGCCGCAGGTCGGACTCTTTTCCGGTCAGGCGCAACAGGAACCAGACCTGTTTCTGGCCGATGCACACCAGCCGGTCGTTGCGGCGGATCGCGCGCTGTGGAAGGCGATAACGCAGCCAGCCGGGGGTCGCGCCAAGCACTTCGACATGCTCGGGCAGCAGCCCGGTCTCCTCGCGCAGTTCACGGAACATCGCCTCGAGCGGCGTTTCGTCGGTGTTCATCCCGCCCTGCGGGAACTGCCAACCATCACGCCGGATGCGGCGTGCCCAGAAAAGCCGGCCATCGGGATGCATCAGCACGATGCCGACGTTGGGTCTGAAACCGTCCGGATCGATCACGATGCGGACTCCTGATTCATTTGACTTGCGTCACTGTCATCGACTCTGCCACGTAGGGGCGAGGACAACAAGCAAGCACGGGGGCCGATGTTCCGCCCGTTGACAGCCCGGGCATGGACCGGGAAAATTGCCGGTTCCCCGAGGCTAGGCAGCTCGGCGGTCCAGCGCCCGGCACTCACAAGGGCGGTTGTAGGATCTGAAAATTTGGCTATGTAGCTCAGACGGTTAGAGCGCGAGACTCATAATCCCGAGGTCGGTGGTTCGATTCCACCCATAGCCACCAGATTTTCCAGAACCATGCGTCAGATGAAAAAAGCCCGCCATTGCCGCGGGCTTTTTTTGTGGCAATCCGGTCGCCAACCGTAACGCCCAGCGAACTTCGCCGCGCTTACCATCCGCCCGAGCCGCCCGCGTCACTGGCCTGCAGCGCACGCGGCCAGGCCACAGCCTCCGCTGATTCATTCATCCAGCTTGGAGATTGATGATGAAGACCTACAACGTCGGCTACCTGATCGGCAGCCTTGCCAAAGAGTCCATCAACCGCAAGCTCGCCCAGGCGCTGCTCAAGCTCGCGCCGGAGCAGGACGCGATCCTGATCGTGACCCCGGAATACAACCGCTCCATCCCCGGCGGACTGAAGAACGCCATCGACTGGGCCAGCCGCCCCTGGGGCACCAACTCCTTCGCGAACATCCCTTCGGGCGTGATCGGGACCTCGCCCGGCGCGATCGGCACCGCCGTGGGTCAACAGCACCTGCGCAGCATCCTCGGCTTCCTCAACTCGCCGCAGATGAACTCGCCGGAGGCCTACATCCAGTTCA
>JBOHYC010000158.1:0-2962 GCA_050737755.1 Lysobacter sp. | reverse complement strand
TCTGTGTACTCAGCGGCCTCGGGAGTTACTGAAACGTGGCTGCCGGCAACTACGATGACGTCCTCCAGCAGCTGCGAAGCGCTGGCCTGGTCGTCGATCGCCTTGAAGTGGGGACGCCGCGCACCGTCCGCTGCCTGACCGAAGACGGTGGGCGCGAGAAGCGGGGGTGGTATCGGCTGCACGAGCTGCAGACCGATGGCGGCGCCGTGCTCATCGTCGGCAGCTTCGGCATCTGGCGGGGCGACAACAACAACGCGCAGAAGGTGGTGCTGGGCAAAACCAGCCCGCTTACCGCCGAGCAACGCGATGCGCTGCGCCGTCGCCTGGCTGAGGATCGCAAGGCGCTCGAGCGCGAGCGCGCGCAGCAAGCCGAAGCCGCGGCGCGGCGCGCCGACGCCGCCTGGGGCAAGTACCTGGTCGACGGCGAATCGGACTACCTCGCCCGCAAGGGCGTGCGCGGCCACGGCCTGCGCTACACGAAGCGCGGCGCCGCGGTCGTGCCGCTGCTCGACGCCGGCGGACGCGTCCATGGCTTGCAGTTCCTCCGCACCCAGCAGCAGGCCGATGAGGCCAAGCGGCCGGTCAAAGAATTCTGGCCTGTCGGCGTAGCGAAGAAGGGCCACTTCCACCTGGTGGGCTCGCCCGACTGGATCGTCCTGGTCGCCGAAGGCTATGCCACCGCGGCCACTCTTCACGAGGCCACCGGCTACCCCGTGGCAGTGGCGTTCGACGCCGGCAACCTCGGCCCCGTGGCCCGGGCGCTGCGCTTCCGCTACAAGCAGGCGCGGATCCTGATCTGTGCCGACGACGACAGCCTCGGCAAGTGCCTCGGCTGCAAGGCGCGCGTCGCTCTCGCCGACCATCCGGCCGACTGCCCGGCCTGCGGAGAGCCGCACGCCATCACCAACACCGGCGTCGGCAGCGCCAGCTCAGCCGCGCTAGAGGTGAACGGGGCCTGGCTTGCGCCGCGCTTCGCCGATGACGCCGCCCGTCGCGAGGCCTTCGTCGACAAGGGGCGCAAGCCCACCGACTTCAACGACCTGCACGCCGCCGAAGGGCTGCACGTGGTGCGCACCCAGGTCGAAGCCCGCCTCACGGAACTCGATTGGCGTGCAGCAAACCCGCGCGCTTCATCCTCCACAACCGGGGAGCGGGGAGACGGCCGGCTCCGGCCATTGCTCTACCTGCACGAGCTGCTGCCGCGGTACGCGCTGGTCTATGGCTCCAACGGCGCGGTGTTCGATCGCGGCGAGCACTGCCTCCTGCCGCTGACCGACATGCGCAACGCCTGCATCCGGTCTGACCTGCACAAGGCCTGGATGGAACATCCCGATCGCGAGATCGTGCGGATGCAGGAAGTCGGGTTCGATCCCGCCGGCGACGACCCCACGATCACCTGCAACCTGTGGTCAGGCTGGCCAACCGAGCCGAAGGCCGGCGCCTGCGACCGCCTGCTCGACCTCTTGCGCTACATGTGCAGCGGCGACCGCACGCCTGAGCCGCTGTTCGACTGGGTGCTCAAGTGGATCGCGTACCCGATCCAGTACCCCGGCGCCAAGATGAAATCGACCATCGTGGTGCACGGCCCGCAGGGCGCCGGCAAGAACATGTTCTTCGAAGCGATCATGGCGATCTACGGCCAGTACGGCCGCATGCTCGACCAGGACGCGCTCGAGGACCGCTTCAACGACTGGGCCAGCCGCAAGCTGTTCCTGATCGCCGACGAGGTCATCGCCCGCGGCAACATCTTCCACCTGAAGAACAAGCTCAAGACGCTGGTCACCGGCACGCGGATCCGCATCAACCCGAAGAACATGGCCGCCTACGAGGAGGCCAACCACGTCAACCTGGTGTTCCTCTCCAACGAGGCCCAGCCCGTGGTCCTCGAGGAGGATGACCGCCGGCACTGCGTCTTCTGGACGCCGCCCAAGCGCGAGCACGCCTACTACGCGGCCATCAAGGCCGAGATCGCTGCCGGCGGCATCGCCGCACTGCACGACTACCTACTGCACCTGCCCCTGGGCGACTTCGATGAGGGCACGCTGCCGCCGACCACCGACGCCAAGACCGAGCTGATCAGCCTGGCGCAGGACAGCGCGCTGGAGTTCATCGATCTGCTCTACAGCGGCGACATCCGCTTTCTCAAGCCCAGCCCCGGGCCCAGCCTCGACTGGTTCGAGGTCTACAAGATCTGGTGCGGCCGCGTCGGCGTGAAGCCGGCACCCATGAAGCGCTTCATCAACGCCATCGCCCGCAAGCGCGAGATCGCGTCGGTCCGCAAGCGCGTCCGCCCACCTGGCGGCCTTGATGCGCGCCAGCACATGACGCTCACGTTCGGCATCGAGCCGCCCGAAGGCGCCGCGGAGATGGACTGGCTGGGCGAGCAGTTCGAGAACTTCGCCAACGCCTTCAGGGATTTTCGGGGGACGCAACCATGATCCTGCCTCCCGATGTGCACCGTGTGCACCCGGATGTTCAGCCTGATGTGCACCTTGAAACGCAGGCAGGACGGGCGATGTGCACCGTGTGCAGGCAAAACGCGCCCTATGCGGGCGCGCGGGCGACTGGCGAACCGGAACACGTGCGCGCCGCCTCGCGCGTATATGGAAACACGGTGCACACGGTGCACACGGTGCACATCGTCGCAATGGCGCGGGTTCGCGGGCAGCGCGTGCCTGCACACCAGCCTGCACAGGGTGCACACGCACGCCCGCGCTCGCGCGCGCCCTTGTTCTTCCCTTCTGTTCGAAGGAAGGGAAGGGGAGGGGTGGCTTCGTGACCCGTCCCGAGACCTGCGGCTTCCGCGAGTTCGCCACCCTGGCGGGCTTCAAGCCCAGCTACATCACGGAGCTGAAAAGTGCCGGCCGCCTCGTCCTCACCGACGACCGGAAGAAGGTGAGGGTCGCCGAGTCCCTGGCACTGATCGACCAGACCCGCGACCCCGCCCGCGCCGGCGTCGCGG
>JBOHYC010000157.1:0-1829 GCA_050737755.1 Lysobacter sp. | reverse complement strand
TGTGGTGGGCCCACACGATGAACGAGAGGAACGCGATCGCGGCGGTCGCGTAGACCATCGCCTGGTAACCGAACAGCGGCTTGCGGCTGAAGGTCGGGATGATCTCCGACACGATGCCGAACGCCGGCAGGATCATGATGTAGACCTCGGGATGCCCGAAGAACCAGAAGATGTGCTGGTACATCACCGGGTCACCGCCGCCGGCGGCGTTGAAGAACGAGGTCGCGAAGAACTTGTCGGTCAGCAGCATGGTGACCGCGCCGGCAAGCACCGGCATGACCGCGATCAGCAGGAACGCGGTGATCAGCCAGGTCCAGGTGAAGATCGGCATCTTCAACAGGTCCATGCCCGGCGCGCGCATGTTGAGCACGGTGGCGATGATGTTGATCGCGCCCATGATCGAGCTGATGCCCATCATGTGGATGGCGAAGATCACGAAGGCGACGTTGGAACCACCCTGCAGCGACAGCGGCGGGTACAGCGTCCAGCCGCCAGCCGGCGCGCCACCCGGCAGGAACAGGGTCATCAGCAACAGGGTGAAGGCGAACGGCAGGATCCAGAACGACCAGTTGTTCATGCGCGGCAACGCCATGTCCGGCGCGCCGATCTGCAGCGGAATCATCCAGTTACCGAGGCCGACGAAGGCCGGCATGATGCCGCCGAAGATCATCACCAGCGCATGCATGGTGGTCATCTGGTTGAAGAAGTACGGCTCGATGTGCTGCAGGCCGGGCTGCAGCAGCTCGGTGCGGATCATCACCGAGAAGCCCGCGCCGACGATGAACATCAGGAAGCTGAAAACCAGGTACAGCGTGCCGATGTCCTTGTGGTTGGTCGAGAAGAACCAACGTTCGATGAAGCCCTGCTTGTGGGCGTGGTCATCGTGGTGATCGGCGGTGGCGGCGTGCGTGGTGGCCATGGGCTACCTCAAATGGGATTCTGGACTGCGGAAGTGCGTGCGATCAGCCGGCGACCGCGACTGCGGTGGCGCTGTCGGTGGCGTCGGTGTCGGATTCGGGCTGCGGCTCGACCGGCGCGGCTTCGGCCGGGGCTGCCGGCTCGGCCACGGGGGCCTTCTGCGCGGCGAGCCACTGCTCGAACTCGGCCGGCGGTACCGCCTTGACCACGATCGGCATGAAGCCGTGGTCCTTGCCGCACAGCTCGGCGCACTGGCCACGGTAGATGCCCGGGGTGGAGATGTCGGTCCAGGCCTCGTTGACGATGCCCGGGATCGCATCCTGCTTCCAGCCCAGCGCCGGCACCCACCACGCGTGGATCACGTCGTCTGCGGTGATCACGAAGCGGATCTTGGTGTCGGTCGGCAGCACCAGCATGTTGTCGACGTCGAGCAGGTAGTTCGGGTTCGCGGCCATCGTCGGCTGGGCGCCGCCCTGGCGCATCGCGTCGCTCTCGCGCGCCAGGCGGCTGGTGAACTCGACGTCCTCGCCCAGGTACTCGTACTTCCACATCCACTGGTAGCCGGTGACCTTGACGGTCATCTCGGAGGCCCGGGTGTCGTACATGTCGATCAGCTTGCTGGTCGCCGGCGCTGCCATCAGGACCAGCAGGACCACGGGGATCACGGTCCAGAAGATCTCCAGCTTGGTGCTGTGGGTGAAGTCCTTGTCGGGCACCGCGCCGCGCGATTTGCGGAAGCGGAACATCGCCACCGCCATCGCACCGAACACCAGCACGCCAATCGCGACGCAGATCCACAGCGCCAGCATGTGCGCCTCGTAGGCGTTGTTCGACAGGTGGGTGACGCCGCGGCCCATGTTGAGCTGCCAGCGCTCCGGGTCGGCACTCTGTGCGAACGCAACGAACGGTGA
>JBOHYC010000156.1:0-13436 GCA_050737755.1 Lysobacter sp. | reverse complement strand
ATTCGTCGAGCTTGGCCCGCGCGGCGCCGGAGGCGATCGCCTTGCGCGCGCGGTCGATGCCGTCGCCGATGTCTTCGGCCACCCCGGCCACGTACAACGCGGCGCCGGCATTGAACGCGACGATCTCGCGTGGCAGGCCGTCGACGCCATCCAGCGCCTCGCGCAACATCGCGATCGACTCGGCCGGGTTGGCGACCTGCAGGTTGCGGCTGGCCGCCATCGCGATGCCGTAATCCTCCGGGTGCACCTCGTACTCGCGCACCTGGCCGTCGCGCAGTTCGCCCACCAGCGAGCCGGCACCGAGCGACAACTCGTCCATGCCGTCGCGACCCCAGACCACCAGCGCACGCTCGGCGCCCATCTCCTGCAATACCCGGACCTGGATACCGACCAGGTCGGGGTGGAACACGCCCATCAGGATGCTCGGCGCGTTGGCCGGATTGGTCAGCGGCCCGAGGATGTTGAACAGCGTGCGCACGCCCATCTCCTTGCGCACTGGCGCGACGACCTTCATCGCCGGATGGTGCAGCGGCGCGTACATGAAGCCGATGCCGGTGCGCTCGATGCAGTGCGCGACCTGTTCGGGCTGCAACTCGATCGCCGCGCCCAGCGCCTCGAATGCATCGGCGCTGCCGGACTTGGACGACACGCTGCGGCCGCCGTGCTTGGCCACCCGGCCACCGGCCGCGGCGATCACGAAGCTGCTTGCGGTGGAGATGTTGAAGGTGTTGGCGCCGTCGCCACCGGTGCCGACGATGTCGACCAGGTGGCTGCGGTCGGCGACCTCGACCGGCCGCGCGAACTCGCGCATCACCCGCGCCGCGCCGGCGATTTCGCCAACGGTCTCCTTCTTGACCCTCAGGCCGGTGATGATCGCCGCGGTCATCAGCGCGCTGACCTCGCCGCGCATGATCATGCGCATCAGGTCGACCATCTCGTCATGGAAGATCTCGCGGTGCTCGATGGTGCGCTGCAGGGCTTCTTGCGGGGTGATCGGCATCTCGTTCAACGCTCCAGGAAGTTCTTCAGCAACGCGTGGCCATGCTCGGTCAGGATCGACTCGGGATGGAACTGCACGCCCTCGACCGGGTGTTCGCGGTGACGCAGGCCCATGATCTCGTCGAACGAACCGTCATCGTGATCGGTCCACGCGGTGATTTCGAGGCAGTCGGGCAACGTCTCGCGGGCGACCACCAGCGAGTGGTAACGCGTGGCGTCGAAGTCGTCCGGCAAACCGGCGAACACACCACTGCCCTCGTGCCGGATACGCGAGGTCTTGCCGTGCATGATGGTCTTGGCCCGCACCACCTCGCCGCCGTAGCACTGGCCCAGGCTCTGGTGACCGAGGCAGACGCCCAGGATCGGCGTGCGCGCGCCCAACTGGCGGATCAACTCGACCGAAACACCGGCTTCGTTCGGCGTGCACGGTCCCGGCGAGATCACGATGCGTTCCGGCGCCAGCGCCTCGATCTGCGGCACCGAGAGTTCGTCGTTGCGCACCACCCGCACCTCGGCACCGAGCACCTGCAGGTACTGCACGAGGTTCCAGGTGAAGCTGTCGTAGTTGTCGATCATCAGCAGCACGTCAGAGTCCCCGCGCTGCTTCGGCGACCGCGCGGAACAACGCGCGTCCCTTGCTCATGGTTTCTTCCCATTCCTTTTCCGGGTCGGAGTCGTACACGATGCCGGCACCGGCCTGCACGTGCAGGCGCCCGTCCTGGATCACCGCGGTGCGGATCGCGATGGCGGTGTCGGCGTCGCCGTGCCAGCCGAGGTAGCCGATGGAGCCGGCGTAGACGTTGCGCTTGATCGGCTCCAGCTCACGGATGACCTCCAGCGCGCGGATCTTCGGCGCGCCGCTGACGGTGCCGGCCGGGAACGTCGCGCGCAGCACGTCGGCGTAGCTGAGGCCCGGCTTCAGCACCCCGGTGACCTCGCTGACGATGTGCATGACGTGGCTGTAGCGTTCGATCACGAACTGTTCGCCGACCTCGACCGTACCGGCCTCGCTGACCCGGCCGACGTCGTTGCGGCCGAGGTCGATCAGCATCAGGTGCTCGGCGCGCTCCTTGGGGTCAGCCAGCAACTCGACCTCGAGCGCGGCGTCCTCCGCCGGGGTCGCGCCACGCGGGCGGGTGCCGGCGATCGGCCGCACGGTGACGATGCCGCGGCCGGCCTCGTCGTGCTCGAGCCGGACCAGGATCTCCGGCGAGGAACCGACCACCTGCATCTCGCCGACGTCTAGGAAATACATGTACGGCGACGGGTTCAGCGCGCGCAAGGCGCGGTAGACGTCGACCGGCCGGGCCTTGAACGGCACGCTGAGGCGCTGGCTCAGCACCACCTGGAAGATGTCGCCGGCGCGGATGTATTCCTTGGATTTCTCGACCGCGTCGATGAAGCCTTCGCGGGTGAAACCGGAGACGAAATCGGCCTCGTCCAGTCCGTTGGGATCGAGCGTCTCGGGATAGCTCGCGCCACTGTTGCGCAGGCGATGGACCAGTTGGTCGAGCCGGCGGTTGGCGCGCGCGTACGCCTGCGGTTCGGCCGGGTCGGCGTGGACGATCAGGTACAGCCGGCCCTTGAGGTTGTCGAAGACCGCGACTTCCTCGCTGAGCATCAGCAGGATGTCGGGGGTGCCGAGTTCGTCGGGCTTCTCGCCGGTTGCCAGCCGCGGCTCGATGTACTGGATGCACTCGAAGCCGAACCAGCCGACCAGGCCGCCGGTGAAGCCCGGCAGGCCATCGATCCGCGGCACCGAGAACTGCGTGCGCAGGCGCTCGACCTCGGCGAACGGATCGGCGACCTCGCGCGCCTCGACCAGCTCGCCATGCTCGGTGACATACAGCGTGTGGCCGGCGAACGCGTACACGCGGGTCGCCGGGAGGCCGATGATCGAGTAGCGGCCGAAACGTTCGCCGCCCTCGACCGATTCGAACAGGTAGGTGTGCGGCCCGTCGGCGAGTTTCAGGTAGACCGACAGCGGGGTGTCGAGGTCGGAGAACACCTCGCGCACCACCGGGATGCGGGTGTGGCCGTCAGCGGCCTGCTGGGTGAAGCGTTCGAACTGGCTGTCGGGCGTGGACACTCGGCATTTCCTCAAGATGCGACGGGGCGTTGACGGCGGCAAGCCACCATCGCCAACCCGTGTCGGCCTTGCAGCAACCGGCATCGTGGAAAAACTGGTTCGCCCGGAAATTCATCGGCGCAGTCTACGCCATGACCAGCCCGGGTGGTGGCTCGGGTGCCTCGTCCGTGGCCGGCAGCGGGTTGCCCGGCGGACGCAGCAACGGGCAACCCGGCGGCAGGTGCATGCGCACGCGCCGGGCCACGCAGTCGATGTGGAACCGAGTCGATTCGACCGGCTCTCCATCGAGGTTGAGGGTCAGCGGCTCGGGCGCCTCGATCTCGACCCACGGCAGTTGCCGGCGTACCGCGACGCGGTCGAGCGCGGCCTCCTTGCCCTCCGCCATCAGCGCGCCGAGGGTGTTGCCGACCTCGCCTTCGAGTTCGGGGACGATGGTCAGGTCGAGCAGGTCGTCGTCGATCACCGCGTCCGGGCACAGCGCCTGTCCACCACCGGCCTGGCGACCGTTGCCGATGCCGAGCGCGATGAAGCCGCCCTGCCACTCGAATGCCTCGCCGGCGGCGGTGGTCGCACTGATGCGGGCCTGGATCGGTTCGATCCGGCCGAGCTTGGCGATGCCGGTGATCATGTAGGCCAGTCCGCCGAGCATCTTCTTCAGGCCTTCGTCGGTCTCGACCGTGACCTGGGTGCCGAAGCCGCCGCTGGCGAGGTTGGCGCACCAGTGGACGCGGTCGCCGCTGTCGATCCGCAGCAGGTCGATGGGCTGCGCGGTCGCACTGCGCACCAGTTCCAGCGCCGCTTCGGGTTCCACCGGAATTTCCGCGGCGCTGGCGAAGTCATTGGCGGTGCCCATCGGCACCAGCGCGAGACTCGGCAACGCATTGGCGTCCTCGTCGCGGTGCGCCAGCGTGGTCGCCACTTCGCTCAGGGTGCCGTCGCCGCCGGCCGCGATCACGGTGTCGACGCCGTCGGCAATCGCCTCGGCGACGTAGCGTTCGGCGTCACCCTCTTCCCAGGTCACTCGCACGCTCAACGCGATGCCCTGTTCGCGCATCGCCGCCACCGCCGCGCGCAGCGGCTCGTCGCCGGCGGACTTGCCGTTGAGGATCAGGCGCCAGCGCGGCGTACCCGGGTCGGGAATGGACTGGCTCATCGCGGCAGGCTAGCAATGTCGCCGTGAAAGCGGTGATGCACGGCCGCCGCCGCGGAACGTCGCGCCTGTCATCGCCCCGTCATGCAATGTCCGGAGCATGGAAGGCCATAACATGGACGACTGGCGGAGGCGGGATTGCCTCCAATCATTGCTGGAGACCGATGACCTCCCCGGGACATCGATCTTCTTTTTGCGGCGGCCTCAGCCGCGCACGCCGGCCACCGCCGCCTTCATCCGGCCGACCACGTCGGCGTAGTCGGACGCGTTGAAAATCGCCGAGCCGGCGACGAACGTATCGGCACCGGCAGCGGCAATCTCGGCGATGTTGTCGAGCTTGACCCCGCCGTCGATCTCCAGCCGTATCGCGCGGCCGCTGGCGTCGATCCGCTCGCGCACGCGGCGCAGCTTGTCGAGCGTCGACGGGATGAAGGCCTGCCCGCCAAAGCCCGGGTTGACCGACATCAGCAGCACCATGTCGAGCTCGTCGAGCACGTAGTCGAGTACTTCCACCGGGGTGCCGGGGTTGAGCACCAGTCCGGCCTCGCAGCCGTGCGACTTGATCAGCTGCACGGTGCGGTGGACGTGGCGGCTGGCCTCGGGGTGGAAACTGATGACGCTGGCGCCAGCCTTGGCGAAGTCCGGCACAATGCGGTCGACCGGCTCGACCATCAGGTGCACGTCGATCGGTGCGGTCACGCCATGCTTGCGCAGCGCCTCGCAGACCAGCGGGCCGATGGTCAGGTTGGGCACGTAGTGGTTGTCCATCACGTCGAAATGGACCCAGTCGGCACCGGCGACAAGAACGTTGTCGACCTCCTCGCCGAGGCGGGCGAAGTTGGCCGACAGGATGGACGGGGCGATGACGGTGGGATGCATGGCGGAACCTCGGTTGGTGTCGCGGACGGTCATTTGGATTTGCGCAGCGCCTGGATGCGGTCGTAGGCGCGGTTGATCTCGCGGGCCCGTGCCTCGACGCCGCCGGCCCGGTCGGGATGGTGGCGCGAGATCAGGCGGCGATAGGCCTGCTCGATCTCGGCATCGCTGGCATCGGGGGCCACGCCCAGGACCGCGTACAGATCATCGTGCTCCCTGGGGGAGGCTGGACCCGGGCGCCTGCCGCGCGAACCAAGCCCGAACCAGCCGCGGTCGAACGCGTGCCCGACCAGCAATCCCAGCACGGCGCCCAGCAACGGCCGGGATCGCAGCAACGCGACGCCGATGACGACACCCAGCAACTTGCCGTACCAGCGGGTCATCGGTGCCGCACCATCGCGCTCCCCGGTCCGCCCGGAATCAAGGCGGGCAGTCTACCTGCAGCCGGGCCCGGACCGTCGTACACTGCCCGGCCCCGTCGCGCACGCGCGCGTGGAACCGGCGACCCAAACAGTCGCCCCGGCGCAGGCGGGGATCACGTGCCACCAAGGGATCCGACGTTGTCCAACACCCTGCTGCGACCCGCACTTTCCGAATCCGACCTGCCCGGCCTGCCGTTGCGCCACCGCGGCAAAGTCCGCGACGTGTTCGACCTGCCTGGCGGCAACCTGCCCGCTGGAACCGGTGGTTCCAGCGACTGCCTGCTCATCGTTGCGACCGACCGCCTCAGCGCCTTCGACGTGGTCCTGCCCGACCCGATCCCGGGCAAGGGCGAGATGCTCTGCCAGATCAGCAACTTCTGGTTCGACAAGACCGGTCACATCGTCGCCAACCACCTGACCGGTATCGACGTCGCCGATGTGCTGCCCGAAGGCGTCGATCCGACCCTGTACGAGAAGCGTTCTGTGGTCGCCCGACGGCTCAAGCCGGTGCCGATCGAGTGCATCGCGCGCGGTTACGTAATCGGCAGCGGCTGGAAGGATTACCAGCGCACCGGCCGGATCAGCGGCATCGCCCTGCCCGACGGCCTGCAGCAGGCACAGAAGCTGGTCGAACCGATCTTCACCCCGTCGACCAAGGCCGCGGTCGGCGACCACGACGAGAACATCGACTTCGACACCGCCGTGCGCCTGTGCGGCGCCGAGCTGGCCGAAGCGGTGCGCGACGCGACGCTGCGGCTTTACCGTTTCGCCGCCGACTACGCGGCCGAGCGCGGCATCCTGCTGGCGGACACCAAGTTCGAGTTCGGCACCGACGCCGACGGCCGCCTGTACGTCATGGACGAGATGCTGACGCCGGACTCCTCGCGCTACTGGCCGGCCGACGAGTACCGGGTCGGCACCAGCCCGCCGAGCTACGACAAGCAGATCGTGCGCGACTACCTGGAGACGCTGGACTGGGACAAGACCGCGCCGGGACCGCGGTTGCCGGCCGAGGTGATCGAGCGGACCCGCGCGCGCTATGCCGAGGCGTTGCAGCGGCTGGCCGGGATAGATATCGATTGAACGATGCCGGTGCCCTCGCGACGTGCGGGGCACCGGCTTTTGTAGGGGCGATGTAAGTCGCGACCCACTGAACCCGCGATACGATGTACAGGTCGCGACTCACGTCGCTCCTAGATGGGATCCACGCATCATGGTCATGGCAGAACGCCCGATCGACCGCTGGTTCGCCAGCTATTCCGGCGACCACCGCAACGCGACCAATCAGTGGATCCACGTGGTCTGCGTGCCCGCGATCCTTTGGAGCGTGATCGCGCTGCTGTGGTGCATTCCATCGCCCGGCACGTGGTTCAGCGCGGGGTTCTGGGCCGGCCTGGCGATGTTCGGCGCGTGGATGTTCTATTACCGCGCCTCGCGCAAACTCGGTCTCGGCATGCTCGTCGCGTTCGTGGCGCTGGGCTGGCTGACCCGCTGGCTGCATGACAGCCTCGGCACGACGAACCTGTTGTGGCTGGCGGTCGCGGTATTCGTGGTGGCGTGGATCGGACAGTTCGTCGGCCACAAGATCGAAGGCCGCAAGCCGAGTTTCCTGACCGACCTGACTTACCTGCTGATCGGCCCGGCCTGGGTGCTGGCGAAGCTCTATCGCAAGCTGGGCTGGACCTGGTAGATGTCATCGCGCGACATCGCCCTGGTCCTGCTGATCTGCGTTGCCTGGGCCGGTAATTTCCTGACCTCGGCGTACGCATTGCGCGAGGTACCCGCGTTCCTGTTCACCGCCCTGCGCTTCATCGCGCTCGGGTTGCCGTTGCTGTTCTGGATCAAGCGCCCGCTGCCGGGCCAGTGGCCGCGATTGCTGACCGTGTGCTTCTGCGTCGGCGTGCTGCACTTCGGCCTGAGCTTCGCTGCGCTGAAAATGGCCGGCGACCTTTCCTCGCCGGCGATCGTGCTGCAGAGCTACATCCCGATGACCACGCTGCTGGCGTGGGTGGTGCTGGGCGAGAAATTCGCATGGCGCACCGGGTTGGCGATCGCGATCAGCTTCGGCGGGGTGCTGGTGCTGGGTTTTGATCCGCTGGTGCTGGACGATCCGCTCGCACTGGCACTGATGCTGCTGGCGGCGTTGTTCCTGGCGATCGGCACGGTCCTCATGAAGGGCCTGCGCGGACTGGATGCCTACAGCATGCAGGGCTGGACGGCACTGATCGCGGTGCTGCCGCTGCTGGCGATCAGCGTGGCGCTGGAGCCGGGCGCGATCCCCGCGCTGGCATCGGCCAGTTGGGTGGCCTGGGTTGGCGTGGCCTACGCGGCGTTCATCTCGTCGTTGCTCGGCCACGGCCTGTATTACGTGCTGGTGCAGAAGCACCCGGTGGCGCAGGTCACGCCGTGGCTGTTGCTGGTACCGGTGATCGCGGTCGGGCTCGGCATCGCGTTCTGGGGCGACCGGCCCGGCCCGCGCATGTACATCGGCGGTGCGATGGTGCTCGGCGGCGTGCTCGGCGTGGCGCTGCGGGCGTTGAAGAACTCGCGGACGATGCCGCTGGCGAAGGAAGTCTAGGTCCTGCCCTTTTGTGCGCGAGTGTTCGTGCGCGCCGGGATCCATCGGAACATGCCGGCTTCGGGTCGGAAGGGCCGCGGCGCATAACCGAGATCATGCGCAGCCGGGGCGGCATCGAACACCAGGTCCTCGCGCATCCTCGCGACCGCTGCGCCACCGAGACCGTCGGCGCGTCCGGCCAGTTGCGCGATGCGCAACGCAACAGCGAACAGCGGCGCCGGCAGTTCGATCAGTTGCGCCGGCGGCTGCAGGCAGGCCAGCACGCGCGCGACCATCTCCCGGTATTGCAGCGTCTCCCCACCTGGCAGGGCGTAGATGCGTCCGGCAGTGGCGGGCCGGGCCAGGCAGGCCAGTGCGGCGGCGGCAAGGTCCTCGACATGCACCGGCTGGCGCAGGCCGCTCGCGCCGCGCGGCAGGGGGAAGCGCCCGAAGCGACCCGCGAGTGCCGCGATGCGGGTCAGGCTGGCGTCGCGGCCGACGCCATAGACGAGGGTCGGACGCAGCACGCTGGCGGCCGCGCCGACCGAACCCGCGCGTTCGAACACGCTCTGCTCCGCCTCAGCGAGTCGCCGGGACAGGTCGCGCTCGGCGGGGTCGACGGACGCCTGCTTGGTGTCGATGCTGGTGGAACCGAATGCCACCACCCGCTCGGCCTCGATGCCGGCGGTGGCATACCAGTGGGCGAAGCGGTCCAGCGGACCGCAGCTGATGACCGCGTCGACCCGGGCCGGCAGCGGCGGCGGCGCATCGAGTTCGCCATGCAACCAGCGGATGCCGGGCTGGCCGGACTCCAGCGCCCGCGGTTTGCGCGAGACCGCGTGCACCCGCCATTCGCGAGCCGGCAAGCGCGCCAGCAGGGCTTGGCCGATCTGGCCGCTGCCGCCGAATACCAGGGCATCACGCATGGGTCGGACCGGCTCCTGGAAAAGGCGAAGATGCTTTGATAGTGCGACCAACCAGCATAACCGGGACCGGTGGCGCGGGTCGCATCGGGTACCATGAACGGCCCGTTCTTGCCCTCATGGGCGCGTTCCCGCCAGCCCGCCCCGGAGCCCGATGCTGCTACTGCTGCTAGCCCTGCCCTTCGTCTGCGCCGCCCTGCTGGGGATGGCTCGCGGCGCCGATCGGCGGACCCTCGCATGGCTGGCGGGCGCGGCACCGATCCTCGGGATGGTGGTGCTGGTGCTGCTGACCCCGCAGGTCGTGGACGGCATCATTGCGCGATGGAGCGTGCCCTGGATCCCGCAGCTGGGACTGGCGCTGTCGTTGCGGCTGGATGGTCTGGCGTGGATGTTCGCGCTGATGGTGATGGGCATCGGCGCGCTGGTGGTGATGTACGCCCACTACTACCTCGGCCCCGGGGAAAAGGCACAGCGCTTCTACGCCTACCTGTTGCTGTTCATGGGCGCCATGCTGGGCATGGTGCTGGCCGGCAACCTGCTGTTGCTGGTGGTGTTCTGGGAACTGACGTCGATCAGCTCGTTCCTGCTGATCGGCTTCTGGTCGCATCGCGACGACGCCCGCGATGGCGCGCGCATGGCCCTGACCATCACCGCCGGCGGTGGCCTGGCGCTGCTGGGCGGCGTGCTGTTGATCGGCCAGATCGTCGGCAGCTACGAACTCGACGTGGTGCTGCTGGCAGGCGATGCGATCCGTGCCCACGCGCTCTACCCGTGGGTGCTGGGGCTGGTGCTGTTGGGGGTGTTCACCAAGAGCGCGCAGTTCCCCTTCCAGTTCTGGTTGCCGCAGGCGATGGCCGCGCCGACGCCGGTGTCGGCCTACCTGCACTCGGCGACCATGGTGAAGGCGGGCGTGTTCCTGCTGGCCCGCCTGCACCCGGTGCTGGCCGGCACCGACCTGTTCTTCTACGTGGTCACCATCATTGGCGCGCTGACCATGCTGATGGGCGCCTGGTACGCGATCTTCCAGCATGACTTGAAGGGCCTGCTGGCGTACTCGACGATCTCCCACCTGGGCTTGATCACCCTGTTGTTCGGGCTGTCCACGCCGCTCGCGGTGGTCGCCGGGCTGTTCCACATCCTCAACCACGCCACCTTCAAGGCCTCGCTGTTCATGGCCGCCGGCATCATCGACCACGAGACCGGCACCCGCGACATGCGCCGCCTGGGCAACCTGCGCCGGTACCTGCCCTACACCAGCGCGCTGGCGGTCATCGCCACCCTGGCGATGGCCGGCATCCCGCTGCTCAACGGCTTCCTTTCCAAGGAGATGTTCTTCGCCCAAGCGCTGGATATCGAACGCCACGACGTGATGCGCACGCTGGTCAGCACCGCGGCATTCGCCTTCGCGGTGTTCGGGGTCGCTTACAGCCTGCGCTTCGTGCACGACACCTTCTTCGGCGAAGGCCCGCGCGCGGTCGAGCGCGAGATCCACGAGCCACCGCGGTTCATGCGCATCCCGGTGGCGATCCTGGTGGTGACCTGCCTGGCGGTGGGCATCGTGCCGGCCTGGACGGTGGCGCCGGTGCTGGCGACCGCCGCGGCCGGCGTGCTCGGCGACAACGTCCCCGAGTACAGCCTGGCGGTCTGGCACGGGATCAGCCTGCCGCTGATGATGAGCCTGGGTGGCGTGCTTGGCGGCGTGGTGCTGTATTCCGGGCTGCGGCGGTTGTTCGACCTGCACGCGATCGTGCGCCGGTCGCTGGGCCGGCACCTCTTCTGGATCAACGTGGAGGCGCTGTTCCGGCTCGCCCGACGGTTCACCCACTCGGTGGCCAACGGCCACATGCAGCGCAGCATGTTGTGGCTGGTGCTGGCGGCGGTGGCGGCAGGTGCCGCGCCGTTCCTGGCCAACGGCATGGCCGGCCTGCTCGACCCCGCGCCGCTGGTGCGCGAAGGCTCACAGCCGATGGTGCTGCTGGGATGGGTCCTGTGGTTGATGCTGGTGGGCTGCACGCTGGCAACGCTGGCGCTGTACCGCTACCGGTTGGTGGCGGTTGCCGTGGTCGGTGGTGCCGGACTGGCGGTAAGCCTGACCTTCATCGCGCTTTCCGCCCCGGACCTCGCCCTGACTCAGCTGCTGGTGGAAATGGTGACCCTGTCGCTGATGCTGCTGGGGCTGCACTACCTGCCCAAGGATTCGCCGCCGGAGCGCTCATGGCTGCGGCGCGGGCGCGATGGCCTGGTGGCACTGGTGGCCGGCGCCGGCGTGGGTGCGCTGGCCTACGCGATGATGACCCGGTCCTCCAGCGGCATCGGCGGCGAGATGCTGGCGCGTTCGCTTCCGGAGGCCTGGGGCGCGAACGTGGTCAACGTGATCCTGGTGGACTTTCGCGGCTTCGACACCTTCGGCGAGATCACCGTCTACGGCATCGCCGGGCTGGTCGTGCACGCACTGCTGCGGCGCGCGCGGATGGCGCCGGAGAAGGTCATGCCCGCCCCGCCGATCAAGCTGCCGGTACCCGCCGACCTGGCACAGGTGCTGTTCCCGCTGACCGTGGTGGTGTCGATCTTCCTGTTCCTGCGCGGCCACAACGCGCCCGGTGGTGGCTTCATCGCCGGCCTGACCCTGGCGGTGCCGTTGCTGATCCAGTACGTGATCCAGGGCGCGGAGTCGGTGGAGCAGCGCTTCGGCTTCGACTACATCCGCTGCATCGGCCTGGGTCTGATGGTGGCATTGGCCAGCGGCGTGGCGTCGATGCTGCTGGGCACGCCGTTCCTGACCAGCGGCCACTATGACCTCGTGCTGCCGCTGATCGGCACCGTACCGCTGGCCAGCGCGAGCGCATTCGACATCGGCGTGTACCTGGTGGTGTTCGGCAGCACCATGCTGATCCTGTCGATGATGGGCACCCTCAAGCCATCCAAGAAGATGGTCGCCCACCGCGGCACCATCGACCCCGACAACCGCTCGGCCGCAACCGGGGAGGTGCGCTGATGGAGCTCGCCTTGGCCACCAGCATCGGCGTGCTGGTATTCGCCGCGGTCTACCTGATGCTGCGTGCGCGCAGCTTCGACGTGATCCTCGGCCTGACCCTGCTGTCGTATGCCACCAACCTGCTGATCTTCTCCAGCGGTGGACTGGTGGCGGGCAAGCCGCCGGTGATCCGCGACGACGCCGCGGCGACGCTGGCCAATTACACCGATCCGCTGCCGCAGGCGCTGGTGCTGACCGCGATCGTGATCGCCTTCGCCATGACCGCGGTGACCATCGTGCTGGCGATGCGCAGCCGGGCCGACAACGACAGCGACCACGTCGATGCCGAGGAACTGCCGGAGCCGGTGTCGGATACCGCGCCGCTGCCGGAGCTTGCCCCCGTGCGCGATGGGGAGAGCCGCGCTTGAACCACCTGCCAATCCTGCCGATCCTGATCCCGCTGCTGGGGGGCGCGGTGTCGCTGTTCGTCGAGCACCGGCGGATCGGCACCACGGTGCAGCGGTCGGTCTCGTGGATCGCGATGCTGGCCACGCTGGCGTCCGCGATCGCCCTGGTTGCCAGCGCCGACGACGGCGACGTGCTCGTCTATCTGCTCGGCGACTGGTCCTCGCGCCTGGGGATCGCGCTGATGGCCGACCGGCTGTCCGCCTTGATGGTACTGGTGACCGCGCTGCTGGCAGTCGCCTGCCTGTTGCACGCCTGCTCGGGCTGGGATCGGCGCGCGCCGCATTTCCACGCGCTGTTCCAGCTGCAACTGGTCGGCCTCAACGGCGCGTTCCTGACCGGCGACCTGTTCAACCTGTTCGTGTTCTTCGAAGTGCTGCTGGCGGCGTCGTACGGGCTGGCACTGCACGGTTCGGGCGCGCGGCGGGTCAGCGCCGGGCTGCATTACATCGTGGTCAACCTGTCCGCCTCGATGCTGTTCCTGCTCGGCGTCAGCCTGATCTTCGGCGTCACCGGCACCCTGAACATGGCGGCGCTGGCGGAGATGATCCCGACCGTGCCGGAAAACACGCGCTCCCTGCTGCACGCCGGCGCCGCGATCCTCGGCGTGGCCTTCCTGATCAAGACCGCGATGTGGCCGCTGGGCTTCTGGCTGCCGCGCACCTACGCGGCGTCCGCGCCCGCGGTCGCGGCGATGTTCGCGCTGATGACCAAGGTCGGCATCTACATCCTGCTGCGGCTGAGCCTGCTGCTGTTCGGCGACGGCGCAGGGCCGGCATCGCGCGGCTTCGGCAGCGACTGGCTGCTGTGGGGCGGCGTGGCGACGATCGTCGCCGGCATCGTCGGCATGCTCGGCGCGCGCGACCTGGGCAAGCTTGCCGGCTACAACGTGATCATTTCCTCGGGAACGCTGCTGGGCGCGATCGCGCTGCAGCAACCCGCCGTCACCGCGGGCGCGCTGGCCTACCTCGTGGTCTCCAC
>JBOHYC010000155.1:0-67791 GCA_050737755.1 Lysobacter sp. | reverse complement strand
GAGATTGCCGAACTGGCCGACACCATCAACTCGATGACCGACACCCTGGCGATCTTCGCCGACCAGGTGACCACGGTGGCACGCGAGGTCGGCGTCGAGGGCCGCCTCGGCGGGCAGGCCAAGGTGCCCGGCACCGCCGGCATATGGGAGAACCTCACCGGCAACGTCAACCAGCTCGCGGCCAACCTGACCACGCAGGTGCGCGCGATCGCCGAGGTCGCCACGGCGGTGACGCAAGGTGACCTGACCCGCTCGATCCAGGTCGACGTCAGCGGTGAGCTGGCCGACCTCAAGGACAACATCAACGCGATGATCGGGACCCTGCGCGCGACCACCGAAAGCGGTCGCGAGCAGGATTGGCTGAAGACCAACATGGCCACCTTCAGCGGAATGATGCAGGGCCAGCGCGACCTGATCACGCTGGGCAACATGCTGCTGTCCGAGCTCGCTCCGCTGGTCAACGCCCACAAGGGGTTGATGTACGTGGTCGACGATGACGAGTCCGGCGGCAAGCGGGTGCTGCGACAACTCGCGGGCTATGCGAGCTCGGGTTCAGCCGATGCGAAGACCACGATCGAGTTCGGTGAAGGCCTGATCGGCCAATGCGCCGCTCAGGCCAGGATGATCGTGATCGACGACGTGGAGCCTGGCACCATCCAGATCCGCACCGGCCTGTTGGATCTCGTGCCGCGCAACGTGATCGTGTTGCCGGTGCTGTTCGAGGACCAGATCAAGGCGGTGATCGAGCTGGCTTCGCTGTCGGAGTTCACCGTCTCGCATCGTGCGTTCCTGGACCAGCTGTCGCGAAGCATTGGCATCGTGCTCAACACGATCGAAGCGACGATGCGGACCGAGCGCCTGCTGGCGCAGTCGCAGCAACTCGCAGGCGAACTGCAGTCGCAGCAGAAGACGCTGCGCCAGACCAACGAGGACATCGCGTTGAAGGCCGCGTTGCTGGCCGAGCAGAAGAACGAGGTGGAAGGCAAGAACCTGCAGATCGAGCACGCCCGCCGTGCGCTGGAGGAGAAGGCCGCCGAGCTGGCGTTGACCTCGCGCTACAAGTCCGAGTTCCTCGCCAACATGTCGCACGAGTTGCGCACGCCGCTCAACTCGATCCTCATCCTGGGCCAGCAGCTGGCCGAGAACGTCGAGACCAACCTGACCCCGCGCCAGGTCGAGTTCGCAACCACCATCCACGCCGCTGGCACCGATCTGCTGCACCTGATCAGCGACATCCTCGACCTGTCCAAGATCGAGTCCGGCACAGTCACCGTCGACAACGAGGAGATCAGCTTCCGCCACCTGCGCGAGAACATGGAGCGCGCGTTCCGGCACGAGGCCGAGCGGCGCAAGCTGGAGTTCTCGGTCGAGTTCTCGCCGGAACTGGGTCGTGCGCTGGATACCGACCCGAAGCGCCTGCAGCAGATCCTCAAGAACCTGCTGTCGAATGCCTTCAAGTTCACTGCCGAAGGCAGCGTGCGGCTGGTCGGCCGTGCCGCACGGGAAGGCTGGTCATCGGGTCACGCGGTACTGGATGCTGCACCGACGGTGGTCGCATTCGACGTTACCGATACCGGCATCGGCATCTCGTCTGACAAACAGCGCATCGTATTCGAGGCGTTCCAGCAGGCCGACGCGGGCACGTCACGACAGTACGGCGGCACCGGGCTTGGACTGGCGATCAGTCGCGAGATCGCCGGCCTGCTGGGCGGTGAATTGCGCCTGCGCAGTGGAGTAGGCGAGGGCAGCACCTTCACCCTGTACCTGCCGTTGTCGTATGCCGGCGCCGATGGTGCGCACGAGGCCCGCGCCGCGGTTGCGCACCGCCGTGCGCAACAGGTGTTGCCGCAGACCGAGGAAGAACTGCAACAGGAAATGGGCGAAACCATCGACGACGATCGCGACGTGCTGGTGGAGGGCGAACCGGTGTTGCTGCTGGTCGAGGACGACCAGCGCTATGCAACCGTGCTGCGGGACCTGGCCCGGACGCAGGGTTTCCGCGTATTGGTAGCCAGTCGCGGCAGCGATGCGTTGCGACTCGTCCACGACTACCAGCCCAGCGCGATCTCGCTCGATATCTTCCTTCCGGACATGCTTGGCTGGACCGTGCTGGCACGGCTCAAGCAGGATTCGGCGACCCGGCACATCCCGGTGCAGATCGTCACCATCGAGGAAGAGCGCCACCAGAGCATTGAGCGCGGTGCGTTTTCCTATCTCGCCAAGCCGGCCACCACCGAGACCATCGGCGCCGCGCTGCAGCGGATCAAGGAATACACCTTGCCGCGGGTCAAGCGCCTGCTGGTGGTCGAGGACGACGCCGCCGAGCGCATGAGCATCGAGGAGCTGATCCGGCACGACGATGTTGCCATCGAGACCGTCGGCACCGGCGCGGGGGCGCTGGAGTCGATGAAGGCGCAACCATACGACTGTGTCGTCCTCGACCTGCGCCTCCCTGACATGAGCGGTTTCGAGCTGCTCGACCGGATCCAGTCCGAGCCGGCGTTGTGCGACGTGCCGGTGGTGGTGTTCACCGGCAAGGACCTCACTGCCGAGGACGATCGACGCCTGCGGAAGGCCGCCAAGAGCGTGGTGATCAAGGGCGTGGAGTCGCCCGAGCGCTTGCTGGATGAAACCGCGCTGTTCCTGCACCGGGTCATCGCCGACCTGCCGGCGGCCAAGCAGCGCATGGTCCAGAGCCTGCACGAATCCGACGATGCACTGCGCGCAAAGCGCGTGCTGGTGGTGGATGACGACGTGCGCAACATCTTCGCGATGTCCAGCGTGCTGGAGCGGCACGGGATGGACGTGGTGACCGCCGGCACCGGCCAGGAAGCGATCGAGAAGGTCGCCGCTGACGAGGAGATCGCGCTGGTGCTGATGGACATCATGATGCCCGGCATGGATGGCTACCAGACCATGCGGGCGATCCGTGAACGGCCGGAATCGCGTGCCCTGCCGATCGTCGCAGTCACCGCCAAGGCGATGAAGGGCGACCGCGAAAAGTGCCTGGAGGCGGGGGCATCGGACTACCTGGCCAAACCGGTCGTCACCGACCAATTGCTCGGAGTGTTGCGCCAGTGGTTGCACCGCTGAACATTGCCAGCCAGGCCGGTGCGGTCGAAGCACCGGTCAAGATCCTGCTGGTCGATGACCAGCCGGGCCGGTTGCTGACCTATCGGGCGATCCTCGAACCGCTGGGCGAGGAACTGGTCGAGGCCAACTCCGGTATCGAGGCGCTGCGGCGCCTGATGAATGACGATTACGCGGTGATCCTGCTCGACGTCAACATGCCCGAGATGGACGGGTTCGAGACCGCGAGCATGATCCACCAGCACCCGCGATTCGAGAAGACGCCGATCATCTTCGTCACCGCGGTCAACGTCACCGACATGGACCGCCTGCGTGGCTACAAGCTCGGCGCGGTCGATTATGTGATGGTTCCGGTGATCCCCGAGATCTTGCGGACCAAGGTGGTGGTGCTGGCCGAGCTGTATCGCAAGCGCCGTGAACTTGAGGACACCAACGCCAAACTCGCGGCCGCCAATCAGGCGTTGCACGTTGAGCAGGCCCGTGAGCTTGCGGTCCTGAACGAGTCGCTGCGTGATGCCAACGCCGCCCTCGGTGCCCAGAACGTCGCGCTGCAGGACGAAATAGCCGAACGCAACCGGGTCGAGAAGCTGTTGCGCGAGGCGGACCGGCGCAAGGACGAGTTCCTCGCCACGCTGGCCCACGAGCTGCGCAATCCGCTGGCTCCGTTGCAGAACGCGCTGGGCATCCGCCGCCTGTCCGGCCCCGCCGATGACGGGCTGCAGTCGCTGATGGAGCGACAACTGGGCTTGCTGGTGCGGCTGATCGACGACCTGCTGGATATCGCCCGGATCAGCCAGGCCAAGCTGACCTTGCGCAAGCACCCGACATCGCTGCAGGAGATCGTCGACTCGGCGATCGAGATCGCGCGCCCGTCGATCGAGCAGGGTGAGCATGAACTCGTGGTGGATCTGCCGGATCATCCGGTGCAGCTGGTTGCCGACCAGGCGCGGCTGTCGCAGATCTTCGCCAACCTGCTCAACAACGCAGCCAAGTATTCCGACCCGCACGGCCATATCGAACTTTGTGCACGCGTGCGGGACGGACGGGTCGAGGTGCAGGTTCGCGATACCGGCATCGGTCTCGAGGCCGACCAGGTCAACCGTATCTTCGAGATGTTCTCGCAGGTGGAAACCTCGGTCGACCGGACCCACGGCGGGCTCGGCATCGGCCTGACCCTGGTGCGCCGGCTGGCGGAAATGCACGGTGGGCAGGTGTCGGTCAGCAGCGACGGCATGGGGCATGGGGCTACGTTTACGGTCGCGCTTCCGCTGCAGCAACCGAGTTGCGTGCCGGAACCCGCGGCGGCGCCTCCGGTGGATGTCGGCGAGACGACCCGCCGCCGCGTGCTGGTGGTCGACGACAACCGCGACGCAGCCGATACCTTGGCCATGATGATCGAGATGCTCGGCCACGATGTGCGGCGCCTGTACGACCCGCATGCGGTGCTCCCGGATGTCGAGGCGTTCCGCCCCGAGATCGTCTTCCTCGACGTCGGCATGCCGGGGCTGAGTGGCTACGAGCTCGCTCCCCGGCTGCGTGCACTGCCAGGGATGGGAAACGTCTCGATCGTCGCTGTGACCGGCTGGGGCCAACCCGAGGACCGCCGCCGGACGCACGCGGCGGGGTTCGACGAGCACCTCGTCAAGCCGCCTGCACTCGAGGCGATCCAGCAGCTTTGCCGCGTCCCGGCGCACGGACTGCGTACTGCGGAGTCCTCCAGTGGCTGACCCGTACCCCCATCGCGATTTCGCAACGGCCATGGCAGGCGAGGACACGGACCCGTCGGCGACCCTGCTGGACCGCCTCGCGCACGACCTGCGCGGACCGCTGTCGCCGCTGCAGACCGCCGCCTACCTGCTGCGTCGACCCGACCTCGAACCCGAACGTCGTGACGAGCTGCTCGCCATCATCGACCGCCAGACCACGCGTCTCAGCGCAATGGTGCAGGAGGTCTCGGACTGGACGCGTGCAAGCAAGTCGCGCCTGGTGAATCGCCGCGAAGCCGTCATGCCGGCGATGGTGGCCGAACTTGCGGTCACGTCGTCCGGGATCGATGTCCGGCTGGATGTTGCCGCTGCACTCGACGACATCACCATCGACGGCGACGCCCAGCGCCTCGTGCAAATGCTCTCGACCCTGCTTGGCTTCATGCGCTCACGCGTCGGCGGCGCTGAGATCATCATGAGCGCGGAGCTGGTGGAGGAGGGAGTCAGGATCGATGTGCAGGCGAACGGCTCGCCGTGGAGTCCCGGCGAGCGCGATGGTGTGTTCAGTGGCGCCGAGGCCGAGCCGTTCGACGAGGGCCTCGGGTTGCGGCTGATGATCGCAAGGGCCATCGCCCGCGCACACGGCGGCAGCATGCGTGCCGCGGAAACCGGAGACGGCTCGGCGATGATCCGGGTGTTGCTGCCGTTGCAGCGCGTAACGCCGGAAAACTAGTCCGGCGTTTTGGATGGAATGAACGGGGACACCGGATCGCTGGCGGGGAAAGTTTCCTCCAGCGCCTCGTCTTGGTTCTCGCTTTCGTGGTCCTTGCGTTCCTGCTTCTTGTGGGGATCTTCGCGCTTGTCCGCGGCGCCATCGATCGGCGGATCCTTCCTGTCCTGTCCACCCTGGTCTTGACTGGTCGTGTTCATGGCAACTCCATGGGCTGAAGAGCCCGGCGTCATTACGATACGGATTCGTTGCCAACGCCACGTGATGCGGGTGACACGCTCAGGCCGCGACGGCTTTTTCCCGCATCCTGCGCCACGCCGCGACGGCTGCGGCACAGGCCTCCTGCCAGTCCAGCTGACTTTCCCCGCGCGTGCGGTCGTAGGCCTCGATTACGTGCGCACTATGTTCATCGAAGCCGCGGCCACGACCGTGCAGGAACATGTTGATCCCAAGCTTGAACGCCGGCGCGTAGTCGGCGAATTCCAGGCCGGGTCGGAAGAACGGATAGCGGTGGAACTGCTCGCGCCAGAACGCCAGCTCACCGTCGAAATCGACGAAGCCGCGGTTAATGGCGATATCGGCATGGCCGGACATCTGATTGCCTCTTGAACGACCCCCTGCCGGGCGATAGTGGCGCCGATCGACAGCGTCCGCAACCGCATCGAGGCCGCGCGCACCAAACGACGACGGGCCGCTTTTGGCGGCCCGTCGTCGTTTGCAAATGGTGGAGGTGGGGGGAATTGAACCCCCGTCCGAGCCTTCCATACCAAGCTCTGCAGCACCGAACAGACCAAAAGCTGACTATCCGACCGGGCCAACCCAGAGCGCAGCGACCTTGGCGCCGGATTCAGGTGCGATAGACGGAATCCAACGCGAGTACCTGCGCGCGGTGACCGTCCAGTCCTTGTGGCCCATCTGGCTGGCCACCCACATGACGTTCTCGCCGGCGCTGAGTGCCTGGGACGCGAAGGTGTGGCGCATCTGGTACGGGTAGCGGTACCGCACGCTGGCCGCCTTCAGCACCGGGCGCCAGTTCCATTCGCGGATCTGCTTGTCGCTCGCCCACGCCTCGCCCGTGGCCGGGTTGTGGAAGACGGCGCCGCCGGCGAGCCTGGTGTGGGCCTGCTGTGCCTTGAGCGCGGCGATGGCGGCTGGCAGCAGGGTGACCACGCGCTTGCCTGCGTCGGTCTTGGTGGCCTTGGTCTTGCCCATGACGTGCGCGCGCCGGATGGTTGCGGTCGCCTTGGCCAGGTCGACGTCGGCCCACTGCAGCCCGATCATTTCCGACGTCCGCAAACCCGACGCGAAGTCGAACTGGCAGTAGTTGCGGAATTGGCCCTCGGCCTTGGCCAGGATCAGCTGCACCTCTTGCGGGGTGAACGGGTCGATCTTGTCGCTGTCGTCGGGCTTGGCGCGGCGCTTGACCTTCAGGCCCGCCATCGGGTTGTCCTTGATGAGGTTATCGCGGATGGCCTCGTCGAAGGCACCGCGCAGCGGACCCAGCACGTTGTTGATGCGCTTGGCGCTGACGTCGGTCCCAAGGCTGGTGATCAGGTCCTTGGCATGGAGGCGAGTGAACGCGCGGACCTGATGCGCGCCGACCTGCGGGACCAGGACGTTCTCGATGATGCGCTTGTAGCCGATCAGGGTGCTGTGCTCGAGCTCCAGCGCCTTCTCGTCGTACCAGGTCCACAGGATCGACGCGACGGTGGTCAGCCCGCCCGGGTTCTTGGCGAATACTTTGGCGCGCGCGCTGTCCGGGAAGTGCTCGGCGTAGTCGAAGGTGCCTTTCTCGATCTCGACCAGCACCTGGCCGCGGAGATTCTTGGCGAACTGGAGGTGGCGTGGAGTGGGGGGGAGCTTCAGTCGTTCGCGGCAGCGGACGCCGCGATAGTAGAAGTCGATCTCGATTGTCGTGTCTGTAGCTGCGCGGACGCCGTTGAACCGTTTTCCACCCACCATTCGTATCCTTCCAGGTCCATGAGGATGCGGCCGTCAGGCGCCTTTCGCCAGACAACGCCTTCCAGCCAGTCCACGCGCTTGATCTTGGAGCGCACGGCATCCGGCGTGTAGCCGGTCTCCTGGTGGAACTTCTCGATCGTGACGAACCGTGCCGCCATTTCAGCAGCAACCTCCGACGTTGATGGGGTTACGCATCCTCGGCAACCCTCGGATCGGGCGCACGGGGGTAGAGGTTCAAACCTTCCTCGTTGCCGGCGTCGTATAGGGGCCGGTGCCTGCGGTTGCGCTCCTGCCAGAGGCGAACTGCTTGCTGTTCGAGGCTCTGATAATCCGCCGCGTCGAACAGGACATCGTCGGCGCCAGGGCCTTCGGCGCCGCACTCGTGGCAGAACACGAAGGCGCGCGCGGGGAGGCCCTCGTCGCCGTAGTCGCTCTGCACAGGAGCAGCGCCGCCGTTTGGTGTGTCGTTTTGCACGATCGGCACCGGCGGGCCGTCACAGAACGGGCATGAATTCAGCAGGAGCGGTTCCGCATCGGCGCGGGCGGCGCAGCTGCTGCAGACCTCCGGCGCCGACCACCAGCAGCCGCCTGGGCAGGCTTGAGTGTCGGTGCAGCCGCAGTGGCGGCACCTCATGGGGTCACCGTGCGAGGGCGCGTCTTGCGGCCCTCGAGGATGGCGCGCACCATCGGTCCGGAGAACAGGATTGGATATTCACGCATGCTGAGTTACCCCGTGTATTTCCCGCCCGTTGGCTACCGAGGCG
Source organism: Lysobacter sp. (assembly GCA_050737755.1). GTDB lineage: Bacteria > Pseudomonadota > Gammaproteobacteria > Xanthomonadales > Xanthomonadaceae > Novilysobacter. Next base: position 59,539 of record JBOHYC010000155.1, on the reverse strand, counting down.
CCGATCCGAAGAAGCGCGCCAAAACAGCGGAGCAGAACCGGTTGATCCGGCAGGTGTCGGATTACGTCAACGGGGTCGGCATCGAGCGCGAGGAACCCGTGCACCAGTACCTGTACTTCGATATCGCCCGCCATCTGGGGCTCGACTTTGCCGACGTCAAACGCCTCTGCATGGTGGATGGCGGTAGCAACGGCTTCACGGTGCTCAAGCCCGGAGTTAACTCGATCGACGAAGCAGCCGAAATCGCTGCTCGCCGTAGTCGCGGCTGACCCTATATGGCGCCTGACCCGTGGGTATGGGGCTGGGAGGCTGTCGCCGCGATAGCCACATTGGCCGCTACAGCTGCTGCACTCGGCATCGCTGTTGCTGGGAGCGTCTCCACGACACTGGCTCGTCGAGCCCAAGCGCGTGCTGCATCGATCGCTATGTGGCCGTACTTGCATTCGGCGCGCGGGGCGCTCTTTCGGATTGATATGCGACTGCGCGGCGACGTGGACGATGGAATGAAGCGAGACTTGGGGGAAGACTGCAAGGACCTGCAACTCGCGATCGAGCGGATCGAACTTCTGTGCGGACGCCTTCGTCGCGCCGACTGCGCCCGGATGACCAGCTTTACGGCTTTGGCGCGTTACGTGGCTATGCAGGCACAACGAATTGCCGACCAACGGGGATACGGCTTGACGACGATGTTGATCGCAGGGCTTGGCGCCCAACTGATGCGAGACGCGGGTGTCGCCACAGCATTGGCGGATGCGGCCGTGGCCGAAAGCGAATGGGCCGCCGCGCAAGAATCGGGTCGACCGCTTCCTCGCTACGATGATCAGGACGTCCAACGCGGTTGATTGAATTCTGAGGGGAGCGATCGCGCTATCCATTGGCCGGCCTCGGCTGGTCAATCAGGGTCCACCCGTCGTCACCGCTAAGTAGCGAGGCAACAGGGAACAGGAATGGCCGGCGCTTGCGGCCGCCGCTCCCGCGGGTGCGCAGCATTACCGCGTACGGCTGGCCTTCAACCGGCACCACACCGCAGATCCGTGCGTGGCCGTCGACATCGCGCCAGAGCTGGCCAGCGGCTGGTTGCACCAGTTGATCAGGCATTAGTGATCTCCCGATTGCGCACGCGTCGCACGTGGGTCATACCTATCTCGAATCCCTTGGCGGCCTCGGCGGCGTTGGCATGCGCCTGACGTAGCCGGTACTCGGCGTTGTGTACGTCGGCGCCGGCGAGCGACACGCGCGCTGCAACGTCAGCGGCCAGGCGATCACACGCGGCCGACTCGGTACGAAAGTGGGTGTTGTCGTAGCAGGTATCGCCCTCAGCGTCCTTCCCAGGCCACGGCTCGCCCTCGACCTCGCGGACCGTGGACAGAGTGGTGTCTACCTTCCACAGCTTCATCACTCGGCCTCCGGCTGGACGCCTGTGAAGGGGGCGGCTGCTGCCTTGGCCGCGTCGTAGGCGCGCACCGCGTGGGCGATCGCATAGAGGCGCCAGATGAAGTGGAAAGTGTAGACCTCGAACGAGCTGGCCCATTCCCAGGCATCCGGGAACTCGAGCTTCAGGTCGTTGTCGCTTTCGAAGTCGGCCAGGGCCACGATCGCGTCATGGGTCGACTCCTGTGGCACGACCTCTCGATCGAGCTGCTCCCAGAGCTCGGCGGCCGCTTCGCTGCCGCTCACTTCCGCCTGGTCGACGAATTCGCTGAACGCCCGCGACACGAACTTCCGGAACGAGGTTTCGTCGAACTCCTTGTGCGGACCGTTGTTGGCGACGCATTTTTCCGCCCAGTACCCCGGGTTGATGTAGAGAGCTGGAGGCTCATGCGCCGTCGACTTCTCCCGAAAGAACTCGCACATGTCGTTCAAGCGCGAGAACACCGCGGCGCCCATGTCGCCACTGATGGCCAGGTAGCCCGGCCACGTCACGATGTCGAAGCCGTAGCAGTAGGTGCCCGGCCGGCGGAACTGCAGGTGCCGGTGCACGCCGTCGTCCTTGACGATGGTCAACTCGTGGGTCGCGATGTCCTTGTGGAATCGCTCGAGGGTGCAGAGTTGGGACATCACGCACCTCCCTGCTGGGCGCCGCTGAGCAGCTCGAGCGCAGCTGTGGCGAGGGTGTTGCCGGAGACCATTCCACCCGCTGTTTTGGCGCAGTCCCCCACGAACTCGCGCCACTCGACCGGGATGGTCCGCGCCGCGCCCGGCGCAGGGGCGATGTGGGTGTACTCGGCGAGCAGGCGGTAGCGAGCGCCGCACTTCGGGCACGCGGTCGCCATGCAATCGGTTTCCTCGCAGCCTGGACACTTGTCCTCGACAGGCGCCGGGCCGCTCCAATCGCAGTCGTGGCAGGCCGAGTCGGTCGGATGCTCGTCATTGATGCCGGTGTGGTCGCATTCGTCGCATTGACGGCATTCGAAATACACCACCGCCCCGCCATCCGCCGTGGGGGCTGGCTCGCTTGCGTCGATGCCTTTCCAACCGAGAGAGCGGAGCCGGGCTTCTGCTCGCTGGGCGCGACCTTTCCAGTCCAGTAAGTCCTCGCGGGCGCCTTCGTAGGCGTCACGATCCGGCCGGGCCTGCGGGGTGAGCGGCCCCTTGTCGAACCCGTGCGCGATGTTCAGCGCCTCGTTGGCCTTCGCCTCGGTGACGTGCCCGCCGGCGACCAACATCCTGATTGCGGTGCGGTCGGCGGGTTGGGTGGCTGCGCGGTATGGTCCGTGCAGGGTCAGCGTGGGGTTGAAGCGTTCCGGCGCCAGTTCCGCGTCGAGTTCCAGGCTGTAGACGCGTCCGTCGACCACCGCGAGCGGAACTGTAAGTTCCGGGCGATCGGTATCGCCACCGATGTAGATCCCGTCGACGGCGAGCATGGCGCGGACCTGCGGCTGCACCAGGTCGATCTCTTCGGCCTGGCCGAGAAGGATGGAGTTAGCCATGGTCCTGCTCCTGCTCCGCGCCCGGCAGGCTGGGAAGCGGCTGCCAGAACATCGGCTGCGGGTGCGGGACGCGCTCCTCGTCGCACCATTCGTTGAACTCCGGCACGAACGCGCCAACGCATGGCTCTGCCCACGCGGGATGCCACAACAGGCACGTGGTCCGCTCCGGGTGACTCTCCATGGTCAACCAGTCGTCCGCCCGGGATGCGACCAGCTCAGCCAGTTGACGCTTCAGCCGGGCCAGGTGCGTCTGCGCGGCGTCGCTGAGAGTGCCGGGGTGCATCCAGGCCTCGGCGGTGGCGGTCGCGTCGTGGATGGCGCCGTAGAGCGGGGAGTCGTCGGGGATGCCGGCTGCCGCTGCGGCGTCACGCAAGTCCTGCAGGCGGAAGCTGAGCGCGGTGCGCTGCTCCCAGCGCAGCAGGACCTCGGACTTGAGCACCTGCAAAGCCTCGTGCGCGCGCTGTGGCAGTGGACTCGCCTGCTCGGCGACGCGGAATGCCTCGTCGATCGAAATGGCGTCAGCCATGATCGTTCTCCTGCTCGGTGGGATATTCGTCGGCGCCGTCGGCCGGCGTGGGAATGCCATGCGCTGCGGCGAGGGCATCGCGCCAGCGGTAGGCGGTTGCACGACTGATGTCGAAGCGCGCCCTGGTGGCCGCGATGGTGGGGAACCGGCGCAACTGGTGGGCCCAGGCGCAGAACCGCATGATCAGTTCGAGGTGGCTGGTGTCATCGCGGACCTGTGGGCGCGAGCGTTGCACGCCGCCGGCGATCGGCTCCGCCAACACCGCCACGCCATCCGTGGCGCGCAGGCCCAGACTGGCAGCGAGGATCACTTGCCCTGCTCCAACTGGTACTGGTCGTAGGCGGCCTGGACGCGTCGGAACGCGGTGGCGTCGCCGCCGGGCTTGTCCGGGTGGTGCTGGCTGCGCAGGCGGCGGTACGCGTCGACCACCAACTGGCGCTCGGATTCCAGCGGGTTGCAGCTCTGCTGGAGACCATGATCAACGGCCGCGGCGGTCAGCATGGCCCGGGTGCGCCAGCCCAGCACTTCCCACCAGGGATCCTTCGCCTCGGGTGCGGGCAAGGCAGTGAAGCCGGTGAATGCACGCTCGAGGATGGCCGCGCCGCCGTGGCGCTCGATGGCACGCATCGCCTCGAGGGTGGCGGCTACCGCGGCGAGGTTGTCGGCGACGCGGTCGTAACGATCGATCGCCATGCAGCGCGGCGGGTTGCCGGGGGTTGCAGCATCGGTCCAGTAGACGGCCGCGCCCGGATCGTCAGGGTCGCGTTGGCTGCTGCGTGGCAGGCCGTCCAGGCGGAGCAGCAGGTTGGTGCTGATGACCAGGTCATCGTCATCGATGCCCATGCGCGCCAGTTCGCTGCGGATCCGGCTGACGGCGTCAGCGATGCTGATCTCGCTCATGCGGTTGTACGAGCCGCGGCTGCCGTCGGGGTTGGTGAAGCTGCTCTGCACCGTCCGCTGCTTGGCGAACCGGGCCCGCGTGCGATACACGGCTTCCATGCGCTTCCACCCGGCTGGCCACTGGAGCGGATATGCGGGAATGGTCATGCGCCCGCCCGCTGCTTGCCGTAGATCCGGACGCGCGCAACGGCGTCGGCGAACTTCCGCGCGCTGAAGTACTCGCGCCACGGGACCTTCTTGCCGTCGACCAGGAAGCCCCACGACTCCGGGCGCTTTGGCAGAGTGAGCACCAGCGTCCAAGTGCCGGCGTCGACCAGCTGGTCGGGCAGGCGCAGGCGATGCCAGTCGCTGGCACGGCGCAGCAGGAACTCGCCGGCGATGTAGGTCTCGCGGGTGTACACCACGCCAGACGGGCAGTTGCGCAGGCGGCTGACGGTGAAACCGGACTCCGCGTCGTAGGGCTTGTCCTCGTGGTAGCCGCCGAACAGGACCAGCGACACGAAGGTCCACGGGTGGTCATGGAAGTGCCGACCGATATCGCTGCTGCGGATGTGGTGCACTCGCAGGCTGATCCACGGCTTCGGCTGACCGTGTTCGTCGACACCATCGCGCCCGATGCGCACCAGCCAGTAGCGGTCCATATAGGCGGTGCCGTCGACGTTGCGCAGATGGAAGTACGGCTTCCACGCGGCGCGGCGGATCACCCAGCGGCCGAAGGTCACGAACAAGCGGCCTCGCCACGTGGCGGGAATGTCTTCGATGCGGGTGAAGTAGTTGGGCACGGTGATGGCTCCGATCAGTCGGCGGGGTCGAAGTCGAGGGGGAGGTAGGACGCCTCGAGCCGGCTGAGGCGCTCGCACTCGATGAAAGCGGCGCGGCGCCCTTGGCGAGCGATCCATTCGGCCCTGCGCGCGCGCTTGGACCTGGCGAAGGCGGTCGAGTCCGCGCGCTGGCCCGGCGTCGGCTCACGTCGCATCGGCGCCACGTGGAACGTCGTCGGCAGCAACGTGACCATCGGCAGCGCGCGGTTCATGCGCGCCCGGCCTCCAAGGCGCGAACCATCGCAACGACGTCCGTTGTGCTCTGGGAGCTGGAATCAACCACAACGGTGCGGTCGCCTGACGCTGCGCCGGGATCTATACCGATCCACTCAGGTCGCGCGATGTGCAGGCCGTTGCTGATGCCAAGCTGCCCGGCTTCGATCTGGCGCTGACGCCGCGCGCACTCGCGTGGGCCACCGTGCGGGTAGCGGTGGGTCTTCGTGCGCCAATTGAACCAGGGCTTGCGAACCCGCCGCGGCTTGCGCGTCACGATCTGCGGGATGGCATGTTGAGCAGCGGCGGGGATGCCAGCCACCAGCGCGAGGGCACTGGCGAGCATCAGCCGGGAACGGTTGTACATCAGGCAGGCTCCTTCGCGGCGCCCGCGAGGTCGCGAGTTCCGTCAGCGTTGGGGGAGGAATAGGTGGAGCCCGATGCGGTACTGGCTTCGGGGGAGGGGACGCCATGCGTGGGGGGCACACGCTCCGCATCGGGCTCCGAGAACTTGAAGGCACGGGCGAGCACGTCGTAGAGCTCGCGGATCTCGCCGATCTGCAGGGCAAAGCGCGCATCGAGCTCCGCCTGCAGGTCGTCAGCGTCGAGGGAAGATAGGGCGTCGACGGCGCCATCGAGCAGCTTGAACTTGCGCACAACCAGGTCTTCGCCGAAGACGAAGCTGAGGTGGTCGTTGTAGTTGAGCGCCAGGCGGGTGCACTGCTTGCCGGCTTCCAGGTGCTTGGCGACCTCGTCGCCGAACAGCTCGTCGCGCTGGATCTTCACCACGGCGCCTTGGTCGACCGGGTCACGCAGCTCGCACTCGTCGCCGATGGACAGGCCTTCGGGCATGGGCTCGCCAGCGATCCATCCGGTCAGCACCGCGCGCGGGGCGACCTCGGCATTCAACGGCAGTGCCGGGAAGCTGCCCAGGGCGCTGCGGACCTCGCTGCAGACGTTCTCGGCGACCTTGCGCGAGGCGGTGTCGACGACGATCACGCCACGGGTGAGGTCGATGTGGGCATCGGTGCGGGAGGGTTTGACCAGCGCGCGCGGCAGGAGCTCCGTGATCAAGTCGTCCTTGATACGTTTGCGCGTGCGCCCGCCGGGGCTCCGGCCTTCCTTCTGCTGGATCTCGTGCATGCGCTTGGCCAGCAGGTCGTTGATCACCGCCGGCGGCAGAATCTTGTCCTCGCCACCGACGCTGACCCAGATGGCCTGGCCGCCGTCGATGCGATGGGCGAGAACATCGGAGTCGCGCCCGAGCGGAGAGACGAAGCCGCGACTGGAGAGCTCCAACGGGCCGACGGGACGCAGTTGGCACTCGTCCAAGCCATCCTCGAGCGGTCCGGCCGCGCGCAGCTGCGGAATGGCGGGGAAGGCGAAGAACGTGAGGTTGCGAAAGAACACGGTTACGGCTCCTGCTGCGAGGCCATGAGGCGGGCGAGGGTGTTGCAATGGCGGACGGCCAGGGCGACGTCGGCGGTCATGTCCGGCTCGAGCTCGAGCGAAAAGCCGACGCGGTACGCGGGGCAATAGGTCGGGCAACCCGCGCGCGATCCGCGCAGGGTGTTGGTGGCGACGTCGACCTCGAGCTCGCCGGGCAGGAACTGCTCCACCGCCTGGTGATCGGAGTTGACGTGCACGCCATAGCGCGCCGGGTGCGGAAGTGCGTGGGCCGGTACCGCGATGTACACGCTGATCGCGCCGTACTCGCGCGGAGTCAGGCACACGCGCAGGCGCTTGCCGTGGATCCAGTGGCCCAGGTCATGCGGGAAGGGGGACGCCCCCAACGACGTCGGCTCCGCGTCTTTCCCCAGATTGAGAGCGACGCCGTTGGGGGCGATTGAAGTGGGTGCGCTCATGCCGACTGCACCTGGATGCCGAGGAACTCGCACACGGCTGCAACGTCATCGGCCGAAACGTAGAACAACGCCTCGTCGGTTTGCAGGGTATGAGCGCCGTCGTGCAAGTAGACGCGCACATCGCTGGCCTTGGGGTGGACAGAGCCCACGATCTTGGAACCCTGGCGGCGGCTGGGGCGCAGCCAGGTGTACATGGCGATGCGGCCGGAATCGCTGCGTTTGATCTGGAGATCCACCCGCGGTGCGAGCTTGATGGTGATGTCGCTCATGCCGGCACCGAGCGCAGCGCGCGGCGGGTGGAGCGGGGCTTGCGGGGGAACAGCACCACGCTGCGGCCGGCCGGCTTGAACCCGACGCAGGCCCAGTGGTGCTGGAGGCGCTCGCCCCGGTCGCAGCGCTCCTGGTACTGCTTGGCGCCGTCGCCGCGGAACAGGGTGCTGGCCGTCTCGTAGCGCTCCAGGCGCTGCTCGGGCGTCGGCGCGATGGGCAAGCTGGAGTCGTGCACGGGGCCCAGGAAGCCAGCGCGCGCGGTGCACTGGATGATGGCGTCGAGGCCTTCGCCCAACAGGCGCAGTGCCGGTACAACGCGCGCGGTCATGGCTTGACCGCCGTGGTGGGCGCAACCGGAGGGGCGACCGGTTCGGGCTCCTCAAGGAGGCGATTGCGCTGCCAAGTCGCGTGGGCCAGCCGGGCGGCACTGGCCTCGGCCTCGGTGAGCGGGACCAGCACGCGGAAGCCGGTGGGCTCGGTGGGCTCAGCGACCGGCGCTGGATCGTTGTCCGGCTTGGGCAGGTAGTCCGTCGCGGCGCCCGTGAACGTGGAGCGACTCATGGTGCGCTCCAGAGCCCGGCGAGCTCCGTGACCCGGAGGGCGACACCGATCGCGGCCAGCACCAGGCAGGCGAGCAAGGCGCGGTTCTCGTGCTGCTGTTCAACGATGGGGAGCTGCTTCACTGACCGTCTCCGTGGGAGGGACGGCTATCAGTAAACCGATAGTTATGCGGTGTGTCAAGCGGCATACCGATAGGCGGTAGCGCGCGAACCGGTAGTTCGTCCTAGTTCGCCTTAGATCAGGCCTTTCGCCTGCATGAGTCGGTTCACGTCATCGATGACCTCGATGAGGGAGCGCGACTGATTGCCTGCAGCTGCAATCTCCACTTCCGCGTTGAATGCGGCTATGAAGGCCAAGCGTACGGGTTCGTCGCCATGGGCAGCGTCCCAGAGAGCTTCATATTCGCCCTGGAAGCTCAACGCATCGAAGAAGCCGCCGACATCGCACCCGTCGTCGAGAAGCTCTGCAGCTCGGATGACAGGGGTGCCACCGCGCACGGCGTCGAAGGTGTGCCCAAGAGCGCGGTACGCGTCATTTCGCTCGGAATCGCTGAGCTCGTCGACCATCCACGCGTTCTCGATGCGGTTCACCTCGGCGTCGACGCGCGATTCTACGGTTGGCGGCGGTAGGACGTTGGCGGGACCAGCCGAAGGCGCGGACTGCATGGATTGCCGGTCGTCGCGGGCCTCTTCGACATCCTGTTCCGCTTGAGAGCCAAGGTAGAACAGGCCTGCAGACAGGAGAAGGGTGACAAGCCCTACGCCAACGTAGCCCTGCGACATGGCGCCGAGACCCGTGGGCAGTCCACCGAGCAACGCAATTCCCTGCATGCCGCTTCCGGTGTTGGCCACGCGTTCCCCCTGGTTAGCTACCGGTCTTCTTCAATCCAGCGTTCACTGCCGCGTACCGGACTTCGCTCTCGGCGACGCGGTTGATGTTTTCTCGCCCGTTTTCAGGGGCATCCCGATAGTTCTCGATGAGCTTGGAAAGCCGCTGGTTCATCAGCAACTGCAAGGGCAGGTCCGGGATCAGGAGCTGCCAACTTGGGATCCCGAAATAGTCCGCCAGGCGCTCGATGGTGTCGGCCCGCGGATTGATTTCCAGTGGGGAACTGGAGTCGAGGAGATTCGAGAGGGTGCTTTGCCCGACACCAGCCTTTTTCGACAACTGGGCCTGCGACAACTCGTGGTGATCCATCAACCGTTTGAGGTTGCCGGCCAGTGCCAACGCTGTTTCACGGGTGGTCGCCATCTTTAGCAGGCTACCGATGGGCGTTATCGACATGGCGGTTGATTGCCTATCGGCATAGTGATAGCTTCCCCGAAATGGATGCACAGCGATTGTTGGAAGAAACCCGGGATCGGCTGCGGAAGCTGGAAGGCCGCTACGCCGAATTCCATCGCGCGTCCGGAATCAGCTACAGCTCCCTGACGAAGTTCGCCCAGGGACATGAGACGAACCCGACCGTGGCCAGCCTCCAGCGGTTGATCGAGGCGCTCGATGCCTTCGAAGGCGTTCAACCACCGCCTGCAGCCGAAATGCAGCCGCCAACCACTGGGGCGGCACAGTGATGGGCAGGCGCATCCTCGGCAATCCTCGCGTGGCGGTGCACGGAGGTGCAGGGCGGCGTCTTGGCGAGCTGGAGCGGCGCGTGCGCGCGCTGGAGCAGCACGGTAGCGACCAGATCAGCTACTCCGGCGATGTGACCTTCGACTGGTCAGCCTACGAGAGGACTTTCGAGCGGTCCCGCAACAGCTGCGGCACGCAGTTCACGTATGACGCGCGAGAGTCTCCTGCCGCATCTCCTCGACCTGCCTCCGGATGGCGCCGAGCGCTTCGTTGGCTGCTTCCGCAGCGATGGGTGACCACTCGCGCGCCAGGTGCTGGGCAGCGAACTGTTCGAACACCCGGTGAAGCACCTCACCCGGAGCGGAGCCCGCGCGCATGAGCGCCTGCACCGCCATGTTGGTGACAGCGAGCTCACCACGCAGCCCATCGATGGCTTCTGCCTGCGCACGCAGCTCGTTGAGCACGTGTCCACGCAGTTGTTCGAACTCTTCACGACTCACGCTCACGGCGATCTCCTGTGGTTTTGGCTTGGGACGGGCATCGCAAGCCTACCCCGGAGATCGCCACCTCTTTCCCGCGGCCGCCAGCCGCCTGGCACCGACTGCCCCCCCGTCGTCGGTGATGGCTGACGGCCGCTCTTTTTTCACCCGACGCCGAGAACACCCACATGGCATGGATCGATGAGCAATGGCTGCGCATGGCGCTGGACGCGATGCGCGATACGTTTGGCAACGACCCGCACCTGAAGCGCGACATGATCCAGTTCCTCTTCGACGAGGGGTTCTGGGACGCGAAGACGCTGAGCTGGGACGCGGCGGTGGCGCGGTTCAACGGATGCCTGAACCCGAACAAGTCGGAGTTCTTCAAGACCGGCGAGCTCTGGGCGCTGATGAAGCGCTTCGACCGGCACCAGCTGTTCCTGGCGATGGCCACGGACCTGGGGTACGAAGTTCGCCGGATCCCCACCGACGAGCGCCGCCAGCAGCTGCTTGAGCGCATCGCCGTGGCCTACGAGGGCTGCGAGCGCAGCGTTGCTGGCGCTGCGGCCGAGTTGTCGCGCCTGGCGGCGCCGGCGCCGGCACCCAAGCAGGGCGCAGTCGCGTTGGTGCCGGGGCAGCCATTGCGCTTCAGCTACGGACTCGACCCTGCGCAAGGCCTCCCGGCTGCAATGGGGTGCCCATAGATGACGACACCAAGGGGGAAGGGGACGCAAAGCCAGCCCAAGGGCTGCAAATTCACCCAAGCACTCGACGTCCTGTACTGGGCCCGCTTCGGCGGCCCGGTGCCACTGCCTGAGATCGAGGTGGTGCTGTGGACGATCACGCACCGGCAGGCGCCCACGGCCGAGGCGATCGCCGCGCGCTGGAACGTCAGCCGCGCTACGGGGTTCCGATGGGCGCAGCAACTGGCGACGGTGCACGAGACCTGGGCGCGGTTGATGCGCGAGCAGAGGTCACCGCCCGCCAACGTGGATCCGTGCGGGTGTCCGGCCGTGGCCGTCAGCCACGACGCCAAGGGACATGGCCGTAGCGTGGCCGTGCGGGAAGCGGCGACGGCGTGAGCACCAAGATTACCGCTCTCATATGGGATCTCAATCTGCCGTTGACACGGAAGATGCTGCTGCTCGCGTTGGCCGATCAGGTCAACAACCAAGGACAGGGCTACCCAGGGGTCGAGACGCTACGCCGGATGTGCTCAATGGGCCTGCGCACCGTTTACGACTCTATCGCCGAACTGGAGGCGGAGGACTACCTCACGCGCAGCCAGCTACCCGGAAAGCACACGCTGTATTCCCTCAATCTCGACCGTTTGCGACAGCAGGATTTGCTGCAGCCCCAGCCCCAAAAGGGTGCGGCTGGCGCAGGGTGCGGGAACCGCAGGGGTGCGGCAGGCGCAGGGGTGCGGGAACCGCATGATGCGGGAAACCGCAAACCGGGGGGTGCGGCAGCCGCACTCTATAAAAGCAACCAAGAGCTAAAAGCACCCACTGGTGATGATGAGCGTGGGCGCGAGCTCGGATTCGACGGCGATGCCGAAGACCCGGGGCTGACAACCGCCCGCTACGCCGAGTACGAGGCGCTGAGCCAGTTCGAGCGCACCGACTGCGTGGACCCCTACCTGGCGAATTTGCCCGCGACGTTGTCGCTGCCGGTGTGGGCGAGCTTCGTCAAACACCGCAAGGCGATCCGCCGACCGCTGTCGATCGCCGCGTACCAATTGCTGCTGCAGGACTTCCGCCGGCTGCTTGCCGACGGGGTGGACCTCGATGAGTCGCTCAACGAGACGATCAAGGCCGGCCTGGCGTTGCCAGTGAACACGAAGAAGACCGGGCGCGGCCGAGGGCAAGGTCCGCCCCGACCGCGAGCCAACGACGACTTCAGCAACGTCCGCTACGAAGGCACGCCAGACGATGAACTCCCCCCAGAACTCCGAGACAGCTGACACCCCGGCACCCGAGGCGCCGGTCAACCCCTGCGAGCTGCACCCGTGGAGCACGTTGAACGCCCAGGGCACTTGCTTCCGCTGCGAGACCGATGCCCTCGCCAAGGCCGACCAGGTGGAAGCCGAACGCCAGCGCCTGGCGGACAAGGTGAAGCGCAAGCAGGAGGAGATCGAGGCCCGCGTCGGCGCAGCAGGCATCCCGCTGCGGTACCTGGAATACACGTTCGACACGTTCCCGCTGACGGACCCGCTGCCGCGCGCTGTGACCATCCTGCGCAGCTACGCCAACCGCTGGCAGTCGGTACGACCGCGCGGAATCAGCGGGCTGCTGGTGGGTGGCGCCGGCACCGGCAAGACCGGCCTAGCGCTGTGCGTCGCCCATGCGGTGATGCGCAGCGAGGGCGCGACGGTGGCGTTCATGTCGGCCTACGGCGCGGTGCGGCACCAGCGGGACACGTGGGGCAGGCGAGGGCGTACCGAGCGCGAGGCGCTCGATGACTTGCTGGCGCCGGACCTGCTGATCCTCGACGACGTCGGTACCAGCGTGGGTAGCGATGCGGAGGTCTCGATGTTGTTCGAGGTCCTCAACGGCCGCTACCAGGAGCGGCGCCCGACGTTCCTCACCAGCAACCTGCCGATGGACGACTACGAGGTCAACGGGCAGAAGCGCCCGGGGCTGAAGACGTACCTGGGCCCGCGGGTGGTCGACCGCTTCCGCGACGACGGCAGTTTCACGCTCACCTTCGATTGGCCAAGCCTCAGGGGAAAACAGCAATGAACGATGACGTGTTCCGTGAGTACCGGCAGGACTTCGCGCTTGCCGTGTTGCTGCGCAACTTCCGGCCGATGACTGCCGGCGACGTGGCCGAACACATTGCGGTGCTGGGCCCGGCCGAGGCACATCCGGACGATTGCTGGCGCGGCGCGAGCCCCGCGGCGATCGCCGGCCACCTGCGCGCGCTGGAAACCCGGGGACTGGTGCAGAAGGACGGCGAACGCGCGAACGTCCGCGCGGGCCGGGCGGAGCCCATGTGGCGACCGGTGGGCGAGTACAACCGGACGGCGCCGATCCCGATGGCACCGCTGCTGGACGAGGAGGGCGTGGACGACTTCGCGCTCACGCCGCCGGCGCCGCTGCCGGACAACCCGTACGAGAACCTGTCGCGGCCGCAGCTGTACACGCTGTTGAACGTCCACGACGAGATCAGCGGCGCGTGCTACCGGTTCCTGCGGGAAATGCAGGACATCAACGAGCGTGCCCGTCGGCAGCTCAGTCAGGCCGGTGTCGAGGTTCCGGTCGCGTGAGCAGCGGCAAGCGATCGCTGCGGTTCTCGTCCGAGAGCGACATGCCGCCTGGGATGCTGAAGCTGTACCGGGAGTCGCAAGCCGGGATCCCGTTGCCGAAGGCGCCGGTACCGCTAGCCACCACGCCGGCCGAACCCACCGAGCCGAAGCGCAGCAAGTACGGCGCGGTAGTGACACACGTCGACGGGATCCGCTTCGATTCCAAGCGCGAGGCCAAGTACTACGAGCAGCTGAAACTGCGGAAGGCTGCCGGCGAGGTCATCTACTTCCTGCGGCAGGTGCCGATCCACCTGCCGGGCGGCACGAAGCTGGTGATCGACTTCCTCGAGGTACACGCCGACGGGAGCCTGCACTACGTCGACGCCAAGGGCCGGGAGACGCCGGCGTTCCGGATCAAGCAGCGCGAGGTCCACCACCACTACCCATTCCGGATCGAGCTGGTCTGAGGACCGGGCGACCGCGAGCAACAGCAGTCCCACCCAGGAGAACTCCCCCATGCAACTCCAGAACATCCCGCTCGACCAGCTGGTCACATCGCCCAGCAACGTACGCAAGACCGCCGCCGGCCACGCCATCCGCGCGCTGGCCACCAGCATCACCGAGCACGGCCTGCTGCATAACCTGACGGTGCTCCCGCGCAGCGATGGCACGTTCGAGGTCATCGACGGCGGCCGGCGCCTGGCCGCGCTGCAGCAGCTGGCCAAGAAGAAGGCCATCGAACACGGCTTCGCCGTGCCGTGCCTGGTGCGACCCGACCACGGATCGGCGACGGAGCTGAGCGCCGCGGCCAACGCGTTCACCGAGCCGATGCACCCGGCGGACCAGTGCGAAGCGTTCAAGACGATGATCGAGCAGGACCAGGCGACCATCGCCGACGTCGCCGCTCGCTTCAGCGTCAGCGAGCTGGTGGTGAAGCAGCGGCTGAAGCTGGCCAACGTCAGCCCGAAGCTGGTCGAGGTATACCGCGCCGGCAAGGCGAACCTGGAGCAGATGCAGATACTGGCGCTGAGCGATGACCACACCGCGCAGGAGAAGGCGTGGTTCGGGGTCAAGCACGACTACGAGCGCCAAGCCCATAGCCTTCGGCGCGCGCTGACCAACGAGTTGGTGTTGCCCTCGGACGACCGGGTCAAACTGGTCGGGCTGGACGTGTATGAGGCCGCCGGCGGCCGGGTGGTGCGGGATCTGTTCGCGGAGCGGGATCAGGGCTATCTGGCGGACTCGGCCCTGCTGGACCGCCTGGTCACCGAGAAGCTGGAAACAACGGCCGCGGCCCTGCAGGCGGACGGGTGGGGGTGGGTGGACATCAAGCCGGAGTTCTCCTACGAGGACCGGGCGGCCTACCGACCAGTGCCGGTCGAGCGGGTGAAGCTGGACCCCACCGCGGAGCAGGCGGCGCGGCTGGACGTGATCGCCAAGCGCGATGCCGAGATCGAGGAGCGCCTGAGCGCGCTGGAAGCGCCCGGCGACGAGGCGTCCGAGGAGGAGCAAAAGGAGATCAATGCGCTGTACGACGAGGCCGGCGACCTCGAGGAGGAGAAGGAAGCGATCGAGGCCGCGCTGGTCGTGTTCCCACCAGAGGTGAAAGCCGTCGCCGGCGCCGTTGTCACGTTCGGCTACCACGGCATCGAGATCCACGACGGCCGACTGCGGCCGGGCGAGAAATTGGCGAAGGGGGCAGTGGTGAAACCGGCCGTGGCCAAGAAGCCGGCCAAACCGGAGCACAGCGATGCGGTGATGCGGTCGCTGTCAGCCCACCGTAGTGCGGTCGCGCGCTATCACGTTGCAGGAGACTCGCACCTGGCGCTCGCCCTGGTCGTGGAACGGGTGCTCAAGAACGTCAGCGAGCGCTGGTCGGGGTCGGAAGTGCTCAGCGGACTCACCTGTACGGCCGGGCCCGACCTGGTGGCGCTGGCGCCAGACCTCGATCCAGTGCTGATCGCGCAGCATGGGAAGGACCAGAAGCGGATCAAGGAGGTCATCAAGCGCCCCGATTTGCTGCAGTGGCTCGTGGCACTGCCGGTGAAGAACCTGCTGGAGCTGCTGGCCCTGGGCGTGGGCGCGGCCTTCGACGGCACTGTCAATCGCGGTACCAACGCCGGTGTCGATCGCCTGCACGGCATGATCGACTTCGACATGGCCGACCACTGGAAGCCGGATGCGAAGCAGTACCTGGGCCGGGTATCGAGTGAGGTGGTGCTGAAGGCGGTCGCCGAAGCGTGCGGCAAGAAGGAAGCGGTACCGCTGGCCAAGCTCAAGAAGAAGGACCTGATCGCGCGCGCTGGCCCGTTGCTGACGGCCAAGAAGTGGCTGCCGAAGCCGCTGCGCAAGACGGTTAAGAAGGCCAAGGACGGGAAGCAGAAGGCGGCTGGCGATGTCGACTGAGGCCTCGCCCCCAGCCTCGGGTAGGTTTCCGGGGTAATGGCCCGCTCGAAGGCCATGCACGCTGCACTGACCGGCGACACGCTCGCCGGGCGGGTGAAGCTGCGCTGCGAGGAATTGAACATCACCCTGGGCGAGCTCGCTCCCATCGCAGGCATGAAGCCCAACACGATCCGCGCGCGGTTGAGCAAGTCGCGGGGAAAGCGCGCGCTACAGCCATGGCAAGTGACCGCGATAGCCAAGCACTTGGGCCTGAGCAACGAAAAACTGCACCGCCTCGGCGCGCAGCAGGAAGGATGGAAGGTATGAGCCGGCGAGGGGGACCCAATGGCACGACGGCGTGAGGCGAAGGATCCATACACCAAGGACGCTCGCGACCCGCTTGAGGTGATCGCCAAGTTCCTGGTGGGCGGCAGCTATCGCGTGCCGGCCCAGGGCGGCAAGGGCGAGCCGCTGCGCGCCAGCGACGTAGCCGCGGCCGTCGGCTACATGCGGGATCCGCTCGAGCAGAAGGCGGTGGTCGCCGTTGTCACACGCGCGGGTAAGCACGAGATCGCGAAGCTGTCGCTGTTGGCCTACCGTCGCGTGATCCGGGCCGTGCGTCAGATGCGGCCGCAGCCGGTTGACCTGGGCGTTGCTGCAGACCGCTGGCGCGTGCGCATGGCGGTGTATGACGCGGCGACGGAACTGGTGTGGCCGGAACGGCGCCGGCCGATGAAGGACTTGGCCAAGGACAGCAAGATGCGCCTGACCAGCTACATCGCCCTGCACAAGTGCGCCAGCGCGGTGCTGCAGGAGGCGCTGAACGATGGCCGCCGCGACTTCCAGCGTCGCATGCGCGGCTGGTGACACCCGGCGAACCGGCTCGGCGCTATGATCCCGCTCCCGAAGTGGAGGCCACCATGCAAGACAACGACCAATGGACCGCCATTCAAGCCCGCATCGCGGAGCTTCGCCTGAGCGCGGAACAATGGAAGGCCGAGGACCCGGACCCGGCGCAGTTCATGCCTGAGTTCTCCGGTGCGGCCGATTGCATCATCGATGACGCGGCAGAGCTGAGCGACGACGCCCTGGGCTCGGCGCACATGCTGATCGACGAAATCCTGATTGAGTTGGGCTACATGGATGCTTCGGAGCGCCAGACGTAGACTCGGGCCAACAGCCTGCAGGAGGTCCCTATGTGCTATTCGGCTCAGGTCTGGGCGGACTACGAGAAGTATGTGCGCCACTACGGCGCCGACATCGACATCGCGGTGTTCCATGAGCTGTACGTCAAGAAGCGCCAGGGCGACAAGCTGAAAACCCCGAAGGCCATGGACGTGGCATTCAAGGGCGGCGCGATCGCGGACCTGGTACGGGAGATCCACGGCGCCGAGATCGCAGGCCTCGAGCAGGAGCTGTTCAAGCAGAAGAAGCGCCTCGCCGATGCCGAGCGCGCGCTGCAGACCAAGGTCACGAAGAAGGCGGAGAACGACCAGCGCATTGCCGGCAACAAGATCGAGCAGATCAAGGACCGGCTGGCGAACCTGAAGCGCACCGATGACAAGCCGCGCGACTCGCGGATCTACCCGGGCATGTTCGCCCCGGTGATGGTCTGGGAGGACGGCCGAAGGGTGATCAAGCCGATGCGCTACCAGTGCCGGCCCGCCGGCAAGCCGGAGTTCTACGACCGCAAGTTCCCTGGCACGTACAACGCGCGGCGCGACAGCTTGGAAGGCTTCTGGAAGCCGCTGTTTAGCCACTCGCACGCGCTGATGATCGCGGACCGCTTCTACGAGAACGTCGAGACGCCGGATGGCAATGCGGTGCTGGAGTTCGCACCGAAGTCTGGCGAGCCGATGCTGATCGCGTGCCTGTGGTCGCGTTGGACCGGCGCCGCCGGCGAGCTGCTGTCGTTCGCAGCCATCACCGACGAGCCCGAGCCGGAAGTCGCCGCGGCCGGACACGATCGCACGATCATCAACATCAGGCCCGAACACGTCGACGCGTGGCTCAACCCCAAGGCGGGCGAGCTCGAGCCGCTCTACGCAATCTTCGACGACAAGCAGCACCCGTACTACGAGCACCGCAAGGCGGCCTGATGCCGGTGCGCATTGCAGCCTTGCGGAAGGGACGAAGGCCAGCGGCCCCGGGAAGGTGTCGGGGAAACACTAGGAAGACACGGGGCACGATGCCGGGGAAGCATCGCTGCTGGCCGCGGGATTTTAGGTGAACGATTCAGTTGCGGCAGTCAGGGGTTTCCCTACACGCGGGAGTTGGCGAGGTAAGGATTGTTAAGCCGGCTTGGCGGGCGAGGAGGTCGTGGTGGGCAACGAATCGATGACGTGACCGCTTCCACATGTGGAGATTTGGAGGTGGTTTCCTTCCACATGTGGAGGAATCTGGCGAAAAAATGATCCACACCAGCACCACAGTTGCGCGGGAACGATTGTGACCCGTAGAACATCAGTCTGGGATGGTGGCGCTGGCAGAGGGCACTGATCCAACCGGCGCCGCACCGCTCGTTTCGTGGGAGTTCCGAGCGGGGCGGCCCGACCAATCACCTGAAGCCCTGGCTCGCGCCGGGGCTTCGTTGTTTCTGCCCCAGGGGATCCAGTGGAACTTGCCTCCTTCATCGACATTGCGATCGGGGCAGTGACCTTGCTCGGAAGCCTGGCATCCGCCGGCGCCGCGGTGTGGCTCTTCTTCAGGAAGAAGCTACGCCGCTGGTGGGCCCCTTACCGCGCCGGGTTCGAGGGCATGTCTGAGGTACCGGCGCTGCGCTCTGACGTGGCGGATGTCCGCAAGTCGATCGGCATGTTGGCAATGCAAGTGCGCGCTCGTGGCGACGTGAACATCGAGCAGGCGGAGTTCGAAGCCGATGCCACCGGCGCCAACACGTACGCGAACCTGACCTACGCCCGCTGGCTGGGCGTGGGCAAGGCGGAGCTGCTGGGGTGGAACTGGGTGAACTTCCTGCACCCGGAGGACCGGCTGGCCGTACGACGGGAATGGGACTCGTGCCGTGAGGAGCACCGGGTCTACAGCATGCGGTACCGGATGATCGATGCCGACGGAGAGGAGTTCACCGTCGATGCGATCGCGACGCCGATCCCCGAAGCCCCGCCGGCGAAGCAATGGCTGGGCGTGATCAGGCGGGTGGTGACATGACCGCGGCGAGGTCGAAGGGCAAGAGCAAGGCGACTGGAGTCGCCGCTGGCCTGGTACTGGCATCGGCGATGGTGATGGCGTTCTTGGGCCGCTGGGAAGGCGAGGGCGAGTTCGTCGTCTACGCCGACAAGCTGGCCCACGGGCTGCCGACAGTGTGCAAAGGGCTGACCCGCCACATCACGACCACGCCCATCGTGGTCGGTGAGACCTGGTCGGCCGAGAAGTGCGAGCGCGAAGAGCGCGCCGCAGTGACCAAGGTCCAGACGAACCTGGTGCGTTGCTTCGACCGCAACCCGCCGCAGCGCGTGTTCGATGCAGCCACGTCGCATGCCTGGAACAACGGCGTCAGTGCCACCTGCGGCAGCGCGGCGATGAAGGCGTGGAACCGCGGGGAGTGGCAACTGGGCTGCAGGCGCATCTACGTGTCGGACGGGGGAAAGCCCGTCTGGAGCTACGTGAAGACCGGTAGGACGGTCAACGGCCGCCCGGAATACAAATTCGTGCGCGGCCTGGCCAATCGCCGGCAGGCCGAATACCAGCTGTGCGTCACAGGGGAGCTCCCGCGATGACCACCAAGCAGAAGATCGCCGTCGGGCTGGCGGCAGGTGCCGGCGTTCTGGTGGTGCTGGGCTACGCGACGTTCGAGCAGTGGTCGATCTTCGTGACGCCGATGGTCGGAGCGTTGCTGTGAACCAGCTGCTCGAGGCCGTCGAGGCCGAGGTAGACACCCCACCGGAGCGGGATAGCGCCGAGCAGCACGGGGCCGTACCGAGCGTCAGCGAGATGGCGCGGCGCCGGCGCGAGTGCTCGCAGATCACCGAGTGCCTGGGCGGCAACCACGACGGCCGCGAGCTGTGATCGCGAAGCTCTCCGCATGGTGGGCTGCCTGGCAGTGGGTGGTGATCCTGCTGCTGGTCTGCCTCGCGCTTGCCGCGCTCAACGTCTGGCAGTGGAAGCGCGCGATCACCGCGCCGCTGCGAGACGAGAACCGCGAGCTGGTCCGCGCGATCGAGCAGGCTGCGGAGCTGGCCGAAGGCCGCAACCGCGACGACGCCGAGCTGATCACTGACCTGCAGGCGATCGCCGAGCGCGGACGCACTACCCGAGTCATCTACCGCGAGGCCGCCAAGGCTGCGCCGCTGCCACAGCAGTGCGCGCCGGGTCAGGCCCGTATGGACGCAGTCAACCAGGGCCTTCGTGGCCGCAACCCGGAGCAACGCAAGTGAACAGTGTCAGCGCAGCCAACATGCAATCCCACGCCGCAGCGGTCCCCGAGAGCCCCATCGTCACGCAGCTCGAGGACCTGGCGCGAGCGCAGAACCACTCGTTCGACCTGCTGAACCAGGTGGAGGAGAAGCTGCTGGTCAGCCAGCAGGGCACGGGGACGCTGAAGGGGGATGCCTCCGCACCGGAGTACAGCACCGAGCTGCGCAACCGCATCCAGTCCCGGCACCTCGCCGCTATCGGGCTGAACCAGCGCCTGATGGACCTGCTGGAACGCATCTGATGCTGAACTCCGAGCAGCAAGAGCGCTTCGACGAAGCGACCATCGACAGCACCATCGCCGCCACCGTCGCCCTGTTGGCCAAGGCCGCGATGTTCGTCGCGTTCGGGGTGGCAGCGCTGGGGCTGGTGTTCCTGTGAGCGGTCCGAACATCGACGACGCGCTGGCGGCCATCAAGACCGTCAAGTACGTGGTGCTGCCCGACGGACGCACCACGGTGTGCCAGCTCGTGATGGACAACGGCTTCACGGTGACCGGGCAGTCGGTGTGCGCGCCCAGCACGGAGTTCAACCAGAGCCGCGGCGAGGCGTACGCGTTCGAGCAGGCGCGCGATCGCGTGCTCGAGTTGGTGCACTTCAGGGCAGCCGACCAGCGGTTGGCAGCGAGGACGGGTCAATGACGCACGAGTACATCGGCACCAAGATCGTCACGGCCTGGCCGGCCGAGAAGGATGGCCAGCCGGGCTACGCCGTGAAGTACGCAGATGGCTACACGAGCTGGAGCCCGCGCGAGGCGTTCGAAGCGGCCTACGTCGATATCGGCCACGTTGCGCACCTGCCGCCGCACCAGCAGCGCGTGATCGGCGAGGCCGCGGCGTTGGTCGACAAGATCGACAAGCTGCAGACCTTCACGTCGACCCCGGTGTTCAAGGCGTTGCCAGGTCCGGAACGGGATCTTCTGCACGTGCAGTTCACCGCCATGCGGAAGTACCTGCGCGCGCTGGAACAGCGGATCGATCGTTTCGGCATCGACCACGCCTCCTGACCATGCGCAGCGCGACAACATTTGCCGCTGAGATTCGTCGGCACGACAAGTCGGTCATGCCTACGGTGTCGACAGTGCCGAATTCCAGTAGCAATTGTTGTCGCGTGCTGCTGACCATCGCGATCGCGCTGCTGCTGGCGGGCTGCCCGTTGCAGCGGCCCGAGCCGGTGCCGGCGCAGTGCAACCCCATCTGCTTCCTACCGTGCACGTCCGACGGTGACCCCGGCGTCCGGTGGGAAGCGGACCCTAACGATCCGGCCGCGTGGGATGCCCTGGGCGAGGAGGTCATCCCTGCGTTGACCGGCGTGGCCAACACCTGCGAGCTGCGACGCAAGGCCTGCGACCAGTGCCTTCGGCGCCTGGACGATGCTGGAGTGATCAAGCTGTGAGCCGAACCCCCGCCAGCTACAGCATGCAGGTCACCCGCGGCGCCACGTGGGAGGACGAGTTCACCTACACCGAGGACGATGAGGTCACGCCCATCGACCTGACAGGCTACGAGGCGCGCATGCAGGTGCGGACGCTGCGCGGCGCCTACGGGCTGTCGACCACCGACACGCTGCTGATGGAGCTGCTGACAACCGGCGAGGCGCCCAAGCTGGCCTGGGACACCGCGGCTGATGGTCGACTGCGGATCCGAGTAGCGGCGGCGGACACCGTCGCGCTCAACCCGGACAACCTCAAGCGGGTGAAGCTGGCCTACAGCCTGGAGCTGTACCTGCCGGCGGGCTCGGAACCCGAATACGTCATCCCGCTGGTGCAGGGGTCGATCAGCGTCGCCGGCGAGGTCACGCGCTGATGCCAGCCATCGCGCTCAACGGCTCGGCGCCGAAGGTCGTCGTGGTCAACCGCCGCAGCAACGTCGCCACGGTGACAGCGCGCGCGTCGGCGGTGCAGGTGCCCAGTCGAGATCCGGACGTGGCGACCGTGGCGGAGCGCTCCCGAACCATCGGCGTCGCCTCGACTGGCGTCCAAGGCCGACCTGGCCTCAACGGCGATGCGATCGGAGACAACCTGACGTTCAACGACAACCTCGCGCTGCTTTACAGCGTCGCCAAGTCCTGACCGGAGCACATCATGTCCCTGCAAACCCGCCTTGCCGAGCTGATCACTGCGGTCGGAACCGATATCAGCAACTTGCTGACCACCCGCGGCACCATGGCGTCGCTAACCACGACCGAAAAGACGAACCTGGTCGGCGCGCTCAATGAGTTGAAGGCCGAACTTGGCACGCTGGCGGAAGGGTCCGGTGCGATCAACGACGCCGCCACCAGTACCGAAACGACATGGTCCAGCTCCAAGATCGACACGTCCATCACCGCGGCGATCGCAGCCCTGGTCGACGGCGCGCCGGGCGCGCTGGATACGCTGGCGGAGCTGGCCACCGAACTGAACGATCAGGACAGCGTCGCCGCGGCACTGACCACAGCCGTGGGCAACCGGCTCCGGTTCGATGCTGCGCAGACGCTCGACTCCACCCAGAAAGCCCAGGGCAACACGAACCTGGGCAGCCTGAGCCTGGTGCAGTCCGGCGACCCGGAAACCGACCTGGCTGCGCTCTACACCGCCGCGAAGGCGTAGCCCGTGAGCTTGCAGACCCGACTCACTGCACTGGTCTCCGTCGTCGGCGGCGATATCAAGGCGCTGTTCTCGCGTGCTCTGCCCGAGGGCGGCGGCGAGGGACAGGTGCTCGCGAAGGCGTCGGCGACCAACTTTGACGCGGCATGGATTGACCCGGCCGGCGGAGGCGGAGGCGCAATGCAGATCAAGCAACAGGTATTCACCAGCTCAGGCACCTTCACACCGCCCGCTGGACTGATCGCGGCCGGTGGCTCGGTGGAGGTGCTGCTGGTGGGTGGAGGTAGTGGAGGTGGAAACAACGCCGGCGCCGGCGGGAACTCCTATGTGCGCGACCCCGGCGACACCCAGCTACTACTGGCCGTAGGGGAACGTTAGAGGCTGCAGGCCCAGGAGGAGGGACCGGCGCATACAGGCAAAGCAGCTCCAGTCTAGGAGCGGGTGCTGGCGCCGGCGCGTACGGCTTTGCCGGCGGGGGCGGGGGAGGAGGCAACCCCGGGAGCGGCGCCGCGGCAGGTACTAACGCGGCCCCGAACACAGGCGGGGGCGGGGGCGGCAACTCCGCAACCAACTCAGGCACGGTTGGCGGCAACGGAGGTGGAGTTACGCGGCGGGTACTTGAGTTGACCGCAGGAGGGCACGCTGTCGTCATAGGAGCCGGCGGCACTGCCGGAACTGGCGGCGGAACCGGCGGCTCCGGCATCTGCATCGTGACGTGGTGGGAGTGAGCATGGAGACGATCTTCGCGGTCATTGATGCGGGCGTGGTGGTGAACACCGTCGTGGCCGACGAATGGGAAGGCGGCGTGCGTATCGACCACCTGGACCCGCGGCCCGGCATCGGGTGGTCCTATGACGGCACCACGTTCTCGCCTCCGGCCGCGCCGGTGCCTGACCCCGAGACGCGCCACGTCACTCGGCTGGCGTTCCGCAACCGATTCACGCAGGTCGAGCTGGTCACTCTGGAGATTGCCGCGCTCGATGACCCTGCCGCGTCAATGGACCAGCGCCAGCAGGCCGCCGCCATCCGCGTGATGATGCGGCAGGTCGACAACGCGAACTACGTGGACCTCGACCGGCCGGATACGCGCGGCGGAGTGGAGCAACTGGAGGCAGGTGGGCTGCTGGCGCTGGGCCGCGCTCTGGAAATACTCGACGCGCCGGTCCAGCCAGACGAGTTGCCGTCGTGACCGTCCGCGTGGTGTTCAGTCGCCGGCACCACATCGGCACCGTGCTCCTGCGCGCCTTCCTCTGGTCGCGTTGGAGTCACTGCGCCATCGTGGATGCTGACGAGGTGGTCGAGGCGACAGCGATGCACGGCGTGCAATGCCGTCCACTCGCCGCCCTGCTGGCCGAGTCCAGCGAATACGAGATTGTCGAGTTCCCCGCCCGCGACCCGGCGAAGGTCATCGCCGCCGCTCGCGCCCAGATCGGCGCCGGCTACGACTGGCTCGGGGTACTCGGCATCGGCTTCCGCCGCCGCTGGCAGGGCGCAGACACGTGGTTCTGCAGCGAGCTGGTCGCCCACGCCTTCCATGCGGCCGGCGAGCCGCTGGTGCGTGTGGATGCCTGGCGCATCACCCCGCGCGATCTGTACCTGCCTACCTACTTCAACAACCGAGGACCGCACGCATGAACATGAACGATAAAACCCACTTCGTTGACGGCCCAATGGAAGGAAAGTTCCTGCGCTCCCATTACGTCGATGGCGTGCAGTTCATCGATGGTGACTTCCCCGGCCGCTATGAGCACGTCCACGCGATGCAATGGTCCGATGAGAATCGCGACTACCGCGTAGTTCGCGAGCTGCGGTATCGGGCTGCTGCTGAGTAGGGGATTTCTGACCGGCTGACGCGGCGCCGGCCTATAGATTCCGGCCGGCCTTTCAGCAAATCTAGACACGTCCCACCGCTGCCCCCACTGAACAGGAGCACGGACGCTATCGAGCAGTCGGCAGCGGTGGGACCATCACCGAGATCCAATGAGCAAAGCAGCCCTCGCTGTGCTGCAACCGGCGCACCAGCGCTTTGCAGATGAGTACCTGATCGATTTCAACGCGACCGCTGCCTACCAGCGCGCCGGCTACAAGGCCAAGGGCGCAGCTGCGATGGCGGCGGCTTCGCGTTTGCTGGCGCGACCGGAGGTGCAGGCGTACCTAGCCAAGCGCAAGAGCGAGCTGCTGGCCAAGGTGGAGGTGAACCAGGAGGAGGTGCTGCGCCGCCTTGCGTTCATGGCGCTGGGCGACATCCGCACGCTGTTCGACGGCAACGGCAACTTGAAGCCAATGAGCGAGCTGACGCCGGAAGAGGCCAGCTTGATCCAGGGCGTGGAGATGTTCGAGGAGTACGCCGGTCGCGGCGAGGACCGCGAGGCGATTGGCATGACCAAGAAGCTCAAGCTGGTCAGCCGGCTCGATGCGGTGAAGACGCTGGGCACGCACTTCGGCATGTTTGCCAGGAAGCTCGAGCACAGCGGGCCCGGCGGCGGGCCGATCCAGCAACAGCACACGGCGATGGGCGAGCTGCTGGACCTGGTCGATGGGTCGGATACGGGGCCTGGCGCCGCAGCGTCACGACGATGACCGGGGGTGGGCGAACTCACTGACCACGACGCGAGCCGGATCCTCGATCGGCTGAGCGACCGTTGGTGGCGGCTCAACAACCTGTACTACATCGTCGACAAGTACGGCCGGAAGGTGCTGTTCAAGCCCAACGACGTACAGGCCGAGCTCGACGACAACCTGCACAACCTCAACCTGGTGCTGAAGAGCCGGCAGCACGGGATCACCACCTGGGCGTGTATCCGCGCGCTGGACCTGTGCCTGTTCCGGCCCAATGCGATGGCCGGCATCGTGGCGCACACCGCCGGCGACGCCGGCAAGTTCTTCCGCAAGAAGGTCCTGTACGCGTACGACAACCTGCCGGACTGGCTGAAACAGCACCGGCGCGCGGTACGTCGCGACATGAATGCCGGCATCCTGGAGCTGAGCAACGGCAGCAGCGTTGAGGTCTCGGTGTCGCACCGCGGCGGCACGTTGCAGTTCCTGCACATCTCCGAATACGGACCGATGTGCGCGATGTTCCCGGAGCGGGCGGGGGAGGTGGCATCGGGCGCGTTGAACGCGATCGCGCCGGGAAACATCGTGGTGATCGAATCCACGGCGTACGGCGCCAGCGGCGACTTCTACGACCGCAGCGAGACGGCGATGGAGCTGGACAAGCTGGTCCGCGCCGGCACCGAGAAGCTGACGGTGATGGACTACAAGTTCCACTTCTTCGGGTGGTTCCAGGACCCGATCAACTGGATGGAGCCCGACGGGGTCACGATTACCGACGAGGACGCGAAGTACTTCGCGAAGATCGAAGGGGAGATGGGCGTCAAGCTCTCCCCGGGGCAGAAGGCCTGGTACGTCAAGAAGGCCGGTGAGCAGCGCGACAAGATGCTGCGCGAGCACCCCAGCACGCCGGAGGAGGCGTTCGAGGCGAGCACCGACGGTGCGTACTACGGCCGGGAAATGGCGGCTGCTGCGGAAGAGGGTCGGATCTGCGACTTGCCGATCGACCCGAGCAAGCCGGTGCACACGTTCTGGGATATCGGCCGCAGCGACACCACGGCCATCTGGTTCATGCAGGAGAACGGGCCCTGGTTCGACTTCATCGATTTCTACGAGGCGAGCGGCCATCAAGTCGCGCACTTCGCCAAGGTGCTGCGCGAGCGCGGGTACGTCTACGGCAAGCACTACTGGCCGCACGACGGCCAGAACACGGACTGGTCCGCCGGCGAGGGCAAGACGCGCAAGCAGGTTGCTGAAGGGCTGGGGATCAAGCCGATCAAGATCGGCGAACGCATCGACGACATCACCCACGGCATCGACATGGTTCGCCAGGTGCTGCCGAGGTGCCGCTTCGACAAGAAGCGCTGCGGCCCGCCGCGTGCGGGGCAGGGCAAAGGCAAGGGCGGCCTGGAGGCGATGCGCCGGTACCACAAGGAATGGCACGAGAAGACCCAGAGCTTCTCCGACCACCCGAAGCACGACTGGGCCAGCAACCCGGCGGACGGGTTCCGCACGTTTGCCCAGGACTACAAGAGCAGTACCGGCCGCGCGGTAGCGACGAAGCCGGCACACAACGAAAGCTGGAGAACCGCATGAGCATCACCACGCGCGAGCGCAACGCGCCGACACAGAACGAGCTCGAGGAGCTGCTGGGCATGCTGCTGGCGGCCAACGAGGAAGGGCAGCTGGTCAGCATCACTTTCATGCTGCAGGACGGCCCGAACACGATGGTCGACCACCGTGGCAGCCAGGAGCTGACTGAGCTCGCCTGCAGGACGGTGCGCCAGCGCATCGGCGAGGCGGTGGGTGGGCAGACGCTGCTGGGCCGGCAGATCCTCGAGAGCAACACCGTGCTGTCGGCCGGCAAGGTGAACTGATCGTGCCTACCGCTTCCGATATCGCCGAGGCTCGCCCTGTTGTTCCTTACGAGGGCCAGCTGTGCATGGAGGGTGCCCAACTGGTGCGCCATTACCTGCAGCAGGCCAAGTTGCACGCGGAGTTCCTGCCGGGCGGCAAGAACCACGACACCGTCGTCTCGGACCACGTACTGAGCCCGGAGGATGCGGCCGAGGCAGTGCGCGATGACCTGGACGCGGCGCTGGCCGCTGTGAGGGAGCTGGCGTGAGCGCGCAGGTGGCGCCGGCGGGCTTCGTGTGGTGCGGCAAGAAGGGCGACCTGTCGCTGTACCTGACGCACGTGAAGCTGGACGGCGAGGGCTCGGAGGACGGTGCGCTCTACATCCGCAACGAGAACCGGCCCGTCGACACCGAGGACCCGGTCACCGGCGCGCCGACCAAGGGCTGCCCTGCGTACTTGGTGCCGTTCGGTGACTTCTGGATCTTCCGGCCGGAGGACACGGACCGCGGCAGGCACCACCGGCTGGGCGACATGGTTAACCGGCTGGCCAACGCGTCCGTCGCGCTCTACGGGCTGGACGTCCCCGAGTACCGGCACCGGATCCACGACGCGATCCTCGAATTCGCCGACGACGTGAAGAATCTAGCTCCGCCGCCGGAGCTGACGCGCGAGCAGTGGCTGGCGCAGATGTCCGCGGCCGGTATGTCCCTGAAGGTCGACGGCAAGCAGGTGATCTGATGGCAGCAGCGATCGAGAACGTGCGCGGCGCGGCGGCACACCAGCCCGCGTACGCAGCCGAGCTGGGGGAGCCGGCCAGCATCGAGGTCCCAACCCACCCGCTGGACAGCCCCGAGGCGCTGCGCATCCATGCGCGCCTGCTGGACTGGTGGTACACGGGCATGGACGCGCAGTTCGACAACCGCTTGGAGCAGCAGCAGGACTACGACTTCTACGACCACATCCAGTGGTCGATCGAGGACCAGCAGGTACTGGCGGCACGCCACCAGGCTCCGCTGACCTACAACAAGATCAAGATGGCGCTCGACTGGATCATCGGCACCGAGCGCCGGACCCGCATCGATGGCGCCGTGCACCCGCGCACCGAGGACGACGTCGACCTGGCCGAGGTCAAGGGCGAACTGCTGAAGTACCTGAGCGACACCAATCGGGTGCCGTGGGAGCGCAGCAAGGCGTTCAAGGATGCCGCCATCAGCGGCGTCGGCTGGACCGAGGAGACCATCCGCACTGACCGCGCCGAAGAGCCGGTGATGGTGAAGCACGTGCCGTGGCGGCACATGTGGTGGGACCCATACAGCCGCGCCGATGACCTGAGCGATGCGCGCTTCGTGATCCGCCAGAAGTACGTCGACCTCGAGTACGCCGAGGCGATGGTGCCGGGCCGGGTCGAGCTGGTCCGCCGGGCCGCCCGCGACCATCTGTACACCGACGACTACGGCGAGGAAGAGCTGGACCTGCCGCAGGTCTTCCGCAAGTACGACAGCCGCGGCCACGAGCTCAGCGGCAAGCGGATTGGCGGACGGGTGTCGGTGGACAGCCGCATGCGCCTGCGAGTGCGGATGCTGGAGTGCTGGTTCCGCAAGCCGGTCGCGGTGAAGAAGCTGTGGGGCCCGGGGTTCGCGGGCGTGGAATACGACCCGCAGAACGAGGAACACCAGGACGCGAAGGCGTCGATCGACAACAACGGCAATATCTTCAGCCTGACGGACGCGATCAGCGAACAGATCTGGTGCGCGATCTTCACCGAGGAAGGCTTGCTGCAGCTCAGCAAGAGCCCGTTCAAGCACGGGCAGCTGCCGTTCACCCCGTACTGGTGCTACCGCCGCAACCGCGACGGGATGCCGTACGGCGTGGTGCGCGGCATTCGCGACTCGCAGGAAGACCTCAACAAGCGCATGAGCAAGCTGCTGTGGGCGCTGTCCTGCAACCAGCTGTTCTACGAAGACTCTGCGATCGACGAGGACAACCTGGAAGAGATCAAGCGCGAGATCGCCAAGCCCAACGGCGTGCTCAAGTTCGCCGACGGCGCGCTCTCCGGCGGCCGGGTGAAGGTCGAGCGCAACATGGACGTGGCCGACGCGCAGATCCAGCTGCTGGAGCTCGATGCAGCCCACATCCACGACGGCAGCGGCGTGAACCGCGAGCTGCTGGGACGCGAGACCAACGCGACCAGCGGCAGGGCGATCCTGGCCAAGCAGCAAGAAGGCGCGGTCACCACGGCCGAGCTGTTCGACAACTACCGCCTGGGCATCCAGTGCAGCTGCGAGAAGCAGCTTTCGCTGGTCGAGCAGTACATGACCCAGCAGCGCCAGTTCCGCATCGTCGGCGAGCGCCGTGGCGTCGACTGGCGCCTGATCAACGAGGTGCGGCTGGACTCGCTGACCGGGCAGTGGGAGGTCCAGAACGACATCACCAAGAGTCACGCCGACTTCGTGGTCGACCAGCAGGACTTCCGCGAGTCGATGCGCCAGGCCTACGCGGAACAGTTCTTCGAGATGCTGGGCAAGTTGCCGCCCGACTACGCGATCCAGCTGCTGGACATGGCGTTCGAGATGACCGACGTGCCGGGCAAGGACGAGATCGTGAAGCGCATCCGCCAGATCAACGGCCAGTCCGGCGACGACGGCGAGGAAACGCCCGAGATGGTCGCCAAGCGAGAAGCCGAGCAGGCCGACCGCGACCTGACCATGCGCGAGCGCTTGGCCAAGGTCGGGCTGGACCAGGCGAAGGCCGATGAGCTGATCGCCAAAACGAAGGGCACCGGAATCAACACCAAGGCCGCGTCGCTGAAGTTGGCGGAGCTGCTGGATGTGCTGTTGCCGCTGGCACCGGCCGCCGACCGATTGCTGAGCACCACCCAACCACCAGAGGAAGCAACTGATGCCGTCGCCTGACAACGCACAGCCGGACAACGCGCTGGCCAACAACGAACTGGACCTGACCGAGGCTGAAGCCGCGGCCATGAAGCCTGATGACGCGCCTGCGGGCGATGCCGCTGCCGGCGACGCTGCCGCTGGTGCCGCGGATGCTGGCAAGACCGGCGACGCGCCGGCCGCCCCTCTTGCAGATGCGCCTGCGGCTCCAGCGGCTGACGCCGACGCGGCCGCGGCCGCGGCTGCAACTGCAACTGCCGATACCCCCGCGGGCGATGTGCCTACAGCATCCGCGCCAGCTGCCTCGCCGCCGCCGGCGGTGTTCGTCCCGACCTATGCGGGCGACCAGCGCGACTTCGATGCCGAACTGGGCGAGGTGTCGACCAAGCTCAAGGACCTGCGCACCAAGCACGGCGCCGGCGATATCGAGGACGAGGCCTACGAGACCGCCTACGAGGAGCTGCAGGAAGCGAAGATCGGCCTGCGCATCGAGCAGGCCAACGCCCGCACCCGCGCCGAACTGAGCCAGCAGAACGCGGACCAGTCGTGGGCGTACCTGCAGACGCAGTTCTTCGCTGATACCGCCAACACCGCGATCCGCGCCAACGGCATCCTGTTCGCCGCCTGGGAGGCGGGCATGCAGGAGGTGGTGAACGAAGCCGCCGCCGAGAAGCGCGCCGTGACCGACTGGGATGTGATGGTGGGTGCACGCGCGAAGCTGGTCGCCGCCGGCATGTTGCCCGGTGGTGCCGCTGCCACGCCAGCACCGGCCGCCGCGACTGCCCCGAAGCCGGATCGCACACCGCCCCTGGGCAATGTGCCGCAGGGCCTGTCGGCGGCGCCTTCGGCGGCTGAGCCGGGCTCCCGCACCACCACCGAAGCGATGGCCGAGGTCAGCGACATCGAGGACATCGAAACGATGCTGGCCGGCAAGAGCGAGGCCGAGCGCGACGCGATCCTGCGCGGCACGCCTGGCGCGTTCCTGGGCTGACCGATGCGAAAGCTGCATACCACGCTCGAGGCCGGGGACGTCGTGCTGATCCCCGCGGGCGCGGGTGCGTCGATCGAGTTCATCGAGAAGTCCGGCAGGCGGTCCCGCGTGGCGATCGCCTGCGACTCGCCGGTAACGATCACCAAGGCCCACGGCCAGACCGTGGGCCCTGCGTCGGGGCATCCCATCGCCCGGCGCCCGGTGCCCACACGCACCGACTGAACACCGAATCAGATCCCCGCGCAGCAGTGCGGGTCAACGCAGTAGGCGCAGAAGTGCCGTCCCTCTCCAAGGAGAAGCAAGATGGCACAGACGATCGTGGGTCTGAACGACCCCAAAGCGCGCAAGCTCTGGTCCGCCGACCTGATGGTGTCGGTCTCCAAGCATTCCTACTGGACCCGCAAGATGATGGGCAAGGGCGAAGAGACCCCGTGTCCCGTCATGCTGAAGACCGACCTCGAGCGCGAGGCCGGTGACACCATCAGCTACGACCTCTCGGTGCAGCTGTCGGGTGGAGTGATCGAGGGCGACGCCAAGGCCGAGGGCCTGGGCGAGAAGCTCGACTTCTTCACCGACAAGGTGTTCATCGACCAGGCCCGCAAGCCTGTCAGCTGCGGCGGCCGTATGAGCCGCAAGCGGACCGTCCACGACCTGCGCAAGGTCGGCAAGGCACGCCTGACCGAGTTCTGGGCGCGGTTCTACGACGAGCTGTTCTTCATGTACGGCTCGGGCGCCCGCGGCATCAACCCGGACTACAACGTGCCGCTGAGCTACACCGGCCGTGCCAGCAACGCGTTCGAGGCGCCGGACTCCTCGCACCTGCTGTTCGGTGACGGCACCAGCAAGGCCACCCTGACCAGCGCGGGCAAGATGAGCCGTACGCTCATCGAGCGCGCCAACACCAAGGCCGGCTCGCAGGGTGGCGGCAGCACCGGCGTGGCGGAGATCCAGCCGATCACCATCGCCGGCGGCGAGCACTTCGTCGTGGTCATGCACAGCTTCCAGGCGCATGACCTGAAGGTGTCGACCGACCAGGGCAACTGGTTGGATATCCAGAAGGCGGCTGCAGCGGCAGAAGGTGCCAGCAACCCGATCTTCAAGGATGCGCTGGGCATGATCGGCGGGACCATCCTGCACAAGCACAAGAGCGTGGTGCGCTTCAACGACTTCGGCGCCGGTGGCGACGTCGAGGCCGCGCGTGCCCTGTTCCTGGGCCGGCAGGCGATGGTGCTGGCGTTCGGCTCGCCGGGCGATGGCTTGCGCTTCGACTGGTCCGAGGTGCCGCTGGACCACGGCAACGACATCGAGATCTGCGCCGGCGCGATCTTCGGCATCAAGAAGACCCGCTTCAACGGCAAGGACTTCGGCTCCATCGCCCTGGACACCGCTGCTGCGGACCCGAACCCGGTCACCTGATCGGGCTCTCCCTTCCACCACTGAACTGGCACCGGCGGCTTCGGCCGCCGGTGTAGTACCCATCCACAGCCATACACGGGAGAACCCTCATGGCCGAGAAACTTGCAAACAACCGCAACAAGGTGGCGTCGTCTCCGGCGGCCGGCCTGGTTGTCGTCAACAACCACGAGTGGGACGTCGAAGTCGCCGCGAGCGGCGACACCGTCCTGGTCGGCGAGCTGCCGGCGTATCACCAACTGCTGCCGGAAGCGAGCTGCCTGATCTTCGACGGCGATGCCGCCGCGATGACCCTGGACGTGTGCGTCGAGGCCGATGCCAACACGGTCTTCAACGACAGCGCGACGTTGGGGTCGGCGTTCACCCGCGTGGCCTGCAGCACCTACGAGCTGGCCCGCACCCTGGGCGTGTCTCCGGTGAATCGCAGCATCTACCTGAAGCTGGGCACCGCGGTGGCGGCGGCCGGCGGCAAGGTGATCGCGTCGATCGCGTCGTACCCGGTCAGCTGACCGGTACCGGCGTGCAACCCCGATGAAAGGGCCGTCCCCGGACGGCCCTTTTCTTTTGTCCCGGAGACACAGAAATGTTGATCGCGACCCGCTTCAAGCGACCCAAGGCCCCCATCACGATCGATGGGGAGACCTACCACTTCCTGCCGCGCGACCCGAGCAACCCCGAGTCGGAGCACGTCTGCGAGGTGGCCAACAAGGCCCACGTGGGGCGCCTGCTGGGCATCCCGGAAGGCTACTACCTGCCGGACGACGATCCGGCGCCGGCGACGCCCGCGCCGCGCCCTGTTGCGCAGGTACCGTCGTCGGAAACCACGCCTGCGGGCGACGACTCGACTCCGCCACCGCCTGTTCCGCCGACCGACGCGGTTGCGATCGCGCCGCTCGACGATGACCAGCGCGAAGCCGCAGAGAACATCAACGGTCTCAGCTGGCAGAAGCTGAAAGCCGAGATCGGCAAGGGCGGCATCCCTGCGCTGGTGCTCCATGAAGCCCTGCGTATCGAGGAGGCCAAGCCGGAGGAAGACCAGCGCGCCACCACGATCAAGATCCTCAAGCAGGCGATCGAGGCCGGCTGATGGACCAGGCCGAGCTGCTGGAAGCGCTCCGCGAGGAGATCGACGACGAGATCGAGCCGTACCTGTGGCTCGACTCGACGTTGCTGCGACATCTCCGGGAGGCGGCGCGCGAGGCGGCGGTTCGCGCTCGCCTACTGGTGGAGAGCGAGCGCGCGGACCTGTGCCACATCACGATGGTGCCAGGCCAGGCGCAGTACACGCTCGACCCCGCGTTGATTTTGATCCGCCGCGCGGCGCTGCAGTCGGACCTGTCCACCCCGTTGTGCCGGACCACGGCCGCGGGGCTGGACAGTATCTGCAGCACGTGGCGGACGCAGCCCGGCCGGCCGGAGTACCTGGTCGTGAACCAGCAGGGCGCCGGCAAGACGTTGATCGTGTCGCCGATCCCGACCGCAGCCGAGACGCTCTACCTCACGATTTTGCGCTGGCCTACGCCGGACGAAGAGTTCACCGAAGGCGATGGCGCAGTCGAGCCGCCGTTCGAGGAGCAGCACCACGGCAAGCTGATCCACTGGGCGGCGTTCCGCGCGCTGACCAAGCGCGACGCCGAACAGGAGGCCAAGGCCGACGCGGCTGACCAGCTCGCACTGTTCGAGGCGCACTTCGGACCGCGGCCGACTGCACGGCAGCTGCAGCAGTTGGCCATCGATCGGGTGGTCGGTACCGAGGCGGTCTGGTTCTGATGGCTATCAAGGACCGACAGCTGACGCGGATGGGCCCATGGCCTCGCGGCGTCAACAACCTGGCGGATGAGCAGCGCTTGCCGCGCGATGACAAGGGCATCGCGCCCGTCGCCCTCCGCGAAGCCGACAACATCGACCTGGACGCGGCCGGCGTCCCGAAGCGCCGCCGTGGTCACCAGGCCGTGGTCGCCGGAACGCTGGTGCATTCGCTCTGGGGCCACGACCTGCTGCCGTTTGGGCTCTACGTCGACGACGGCACGCTCCACAGCTTTGGTCCCGACGAGTCGGTGCAGTCGCTCGGCACGGCTGTTGGTCACCTGCCGCTGAGCTACGAGCTGATCGGCCAGTTCGTCTACTACTGCAACACCATCGCCAGCGGGCTGCTGACGCCGGCGATGGAGTCGCGCGCCTGGTCGGCCGAGCACCCGGCGGGCCAGCCTGGTCTGGAGCTGGTGTCCGGGCTCGGGCTGGACCCCGGCCAGTACCAACTGGCGATCACGTTCGTCGATGACCTCGGTCGTGAGTCCGGGAGCACGCTGGCCGCGGTGATCGAGGTGCCGGCGGGGCACGGCATCCGCGCGGTCAACATTCCGCAGCCGCTCGACGCCGCGACGGCGCTGATCAACGTCTACCTGACCGATGCCAACGACCAGGTGTTGCGCCGACACACGTCGCTGCCGGCTGCGGGCATCACTGACCTCAACATCGGCTCGAAGGCCACCGGCAAGGTTCTGGACACCCAGTTCCTGCAGCCGATGCCTGCCGGGCAGATCACGCGCCTGTTCAACGGCCGCCAGCTCGTCGCCCGTGGCAATGAGCTGCTGTGGTCGGAGCCGCTGCGCTACGGCATGTTCGACCCCGCACGCGGCCGCATGCGCTTTGCCGGACCCATCGACGTGGTCGCGCCGATCGACCGGGCCGGGGTCATGGTCGCCGCCGGCAACCGCACCTACTGGCTGGGCGGGGCCGACCCGGATAACTGGGCGCTCGATATCGCCTACGCGGCGGGCGGGGTGCCCGGGTCGCATCTGTCGGTGCCCGGTACCGCGTTCGGCGGCGCCGACACGTCGCCAAAGGCCGTGTGGCTGGCGCGCGACGGGCAAATCGTCGTCGGTGCCGCCGGCAGCGTGCAGCCGATGAAGCTGGGCGAGGCCGCGATCGATAACGCCGACCGCGCCGCGCCGCTCTTCCGTGCTGAAGGCGGCATGCAGCAGCTTGTGATGGGCCTGCGCGCGCCGCAGCGCCAGTCCTTGGCGGTGACGGATACCGCCATCGCCCACGTGATCTACGCGCAACCGTGATCACCACCAGCACCGAACGCGAACGCCGCCTGGCGATCTGCAAGGCGTGTCCGAACCTCGCCCGAATAGCCCGGACCAACGCGCTTAAGTGCGCGCTGTGTGGTTGCGCGCTGGCGGGCAAGACCCGAATCGCGGGGTCGAAGTGTCCCGCGGGCAAGTGGAACCAGCAACCCAAACCCACCAGGAGTACTCCATGAAGATCATCAACAGCCTCGGCCGGTTTGCTGCGGAAGCTGCCCGCGCCATCCGTAACCACCAGTACGAGCTCGGCGACGACGGGCGGGTACACCTGCAGCGTTCGCGCATGACCATCGGCGGCATCTTCGGCAACGCCTTCGCCCCGGCAGGCATCCACCAGTTTGGACCGATGGTCCATGACCACAATCGGGTGGTGACCGAGGGGCTGATCCAGATCCTGAATTCCGCGCTGGGCGGACAGGCACAGCTCACCCAGTTCTACCTCGCGCCCTTCGCGGGCAACGTCACGCCGGCCGCAGACTGGACCGGTGCCACGTTTGCCGCGTCAGCGACCGAGTTCAGCGCCTACAGCGCCGGTACGCGGTTGCCCTGGACCACGGCCGCCGCTGCCGGTACGGCGTCGCTGGGCAATACCGCAGGGCTCACCGACTCGACCCTGACCTTCAGTGCCGGCGGACCGCACACGGTATACGGACTGGGCCTGCTGTCGGCTTCGGCCAAGGGCGCGACCACGGGCAAATTGATTGCGGCCACCCGGTTCGCCGCCGCGCGTACCAACATGGTGGAGGGCGATCGCCTTGCGCTCGAGTACGTGATCGGCGCCAAGGACGAGGCCGACGCCTGATGGCACAGCGCCACGACCAGTGGGCGCACATCCACGTTGCGGGTAACGACCGCAACGCGGCTGCGCCGTACGTGTCGGAGGCGCGCAAGCTGATGGGTATGGTCACGGCCGATGCGGCCTACAACGGCCTGCAGACGCACCAGATGACCCGCCGCTACGAGAGCGGCGCGGTCATCACCGCGGAGATCCGTGGTGGCATCCCGCGCATGACCATCGTCCCGCCGCCGCCGGGCGGCGGGGAGCGCGTTGCGCGGGTGCGGGAGAACTTCGTCATCCGCATGCGGTCGGCCACTGCGCCGGATGGCATCGACCCCGACGCTCCGGAGACGATGGAGCGCGTCGACGATGGCGCGTGGCGCACGCTGTTCCACACCGCCGACACGCCCGGCTATGTCGGGTTCCCAGGCAAGAAGGGCACCTACAAGAGCAATAACGGCGTGGTGGTGTTCCCTGATGGGGTCAACCACGCCGGCAACGTCGACTGGTGCAGCGACGACGGCCGCCGGGTGAGCTGGTACGGCCCGAGCACCCGGTACTTTTTCGACCCCTACGTGAAGCCGCGGACTCAGTACGGCAAGCACGTGTTCATGCTTGGCCAGGTGCTGCTGGACGTCGAGCAGTACATCACCGACTCGGACCCGGACCCCGCGTTCGACGCGCGCTGGGTGATGGGCGCGGCCCTGCGCGGCACGACGGAGCTGGTGGTGGTCCATGCGGTGCTACCGGAACCCGTCTGGCCCACCGGCACGGCGCCGGAGGGTGACCACCACATGAGCATGCCGTGGCCAGTCGAGGACACGGTGCTCGAGGTGTGCCGCTACGCGCTGGCGCCGACGGCGGAAGCTCCGTTTGTGCGGGTGCTGGCCGGCAGCCGGGAAGTGCTGGCGACCACCAGCGTGCGCAATGCCCTCAACCCGTGGTTCTTCAATGCTTCCGTGAGCGAGGCCGTCAGCTTCGCGCTGCCCGACAACGTGTTCGCCCGCCGGGATCTGGACGGCTACGGCCTGCTGGAACCGGCGCCATCGGCATCCTCGCTGGTCGCCACACTGGTGCTGGACGGTGACACGGCGACGCTGGGCACCGCGGCGTTGGCCCTGCCGCCGGCGGGGAGTGCGGCGATCGCGGCCGACTACCGCGGCGACACCCGCGTCGACCTTCTGGCCACGCGCTACATCAGCGAAGCGGGCTATGACGCCCGTGCGCTGGTGCTGGGCGACACCGAGATCCGGCTGCGCGACGTCTACGACCCGCGCGATATCAATGGGCGGCCGGGATCCACGTTCGACCGCCGCCACCTGATCTGGGCGGACCTGCGCGCGGGAACGCTGGTGGTGCACAACACCCGGCGCTGGATGCGGCTCAATGCGACCAGTCCGACGCTCTACCACCAGATCGAAGTGCACCGCGACGGCGCGCTGGTGCATACCCACGAACTGGTAATGCGCACCGAGTACGACGCGGAGTGGACCGGGCTGCCGCGCCTCGACGCGGCGTCAAGCCCTTTGCTGGATGACGAGAACAACCCCATGCGCGCGGCGACCATGGCGCCAGCGCACGTGCTGTACGAGATCCTGGACTGGTCGCCGAACGTGTCATTCCGCCAGTACTGGCAGGGCGCGCACGGCCTGTATCTGAATCTCGCGTACCCGGACACCGAGTACTTCGGCTCGCTGGTGGAGGCGCGCGACGCGGGCACCAATCCGTACGTGGAGTTCTCGACCGTGGCCGCGACCCAGGCCCAGTTCAACTATGTCCAGCAGGACGTGCACGAGCACTACAGCGTGCTGGGCTGCGCGACCCATGAGGACACCGTGGTGTTCTCGGGCTGGCGGGTGAACCTGGGCGGCTACGTCGAGGACGAGCACGTCGCGCTGTTTGCGGCGCCGCCCCGCGAGGGCTTCCCGATGCTCGGCGGCGGGGAGTACCGATTCCACCCGGTGTGGCTGCTCGGCACCGTCCCCCAACTGCAGGCCGCATAGGAGCGCGCATGGCTGTCATCACTTCCACCGGGTACTGCGCCGCGATCCTCGGGCCTACGAGCTTCGACGCGCTGTTCCAAGACGGCGTCATCGAGGTCTACAGCGGCATGCAGCCGGCATCGGCCGATGTTGCACCGACCGGAACGCTGCTGGCGCGAATCACCCGCGACGGCGCGGCGTGGACTGCTGGCGCATCGGCCGGCGGCCTGCGCTTCATCCGCGATGGCCGGTATGTCGCCAAGGACGCCGCGCAGGAATGGAAGCTGACTGGGTTGGCAATGGGCGTGGCCGGGTGGTTCCGACTGCTACCCAATGCCGCAGACCCCGGCGTCGCATCGCTGACGGCGCCTCGCATCGACGGCGCTGTGGGCGTGATCGGCGAGCCCGTCGATGCACAGATCTACCTACCCGATACCGCAATCACCCCCGAAACCGTCATCACCCTCAACTACTGGTGGTACGCCATGCCACCCATCGGAGACTGACCATGAGCTACAAAGCCTCAAACGAACTGGCCGAACTGATGCTGGGCGCGGTGAAAACCGCACTGGACGGCGGCACCCTGACCATCTTCTCGGGCTCCGTGCCGGCCGACGCCGGGGAGGCCCTGGACCTGGTCGCCGACCACACCATCCTCGCCGTGCTTACGGTCGATAACGACGGCACAACGGGCCTGACCTTCGACGCAGCGGTCGAGGCGGTGGTCGCCAAAGCCGCGGCCGAATCGTGGGAAGGGACGATTGCCTTTTCGGGCACGGAGGAGACGGAGGATTCCCTGGCGCCCACGTTCTGGCGCTTCTGTGCCAGCGGCGACGCCGGTACTGGGTTGGGTAGCGGGCCGCGGATCCAAGGCACGGCAGGCGGCCCGGCGTCGTCGGCTGACGTCAAGCTGGGCGCTGACACCTTCACCGACAACGGCGTCAATACCGCTGGCCTGAGCGTGTTCAACGTGCGGCTCAGCGCCCTCGCCTGATGCTTACCAAGCCGGTCATCCGCGAGTACGTGCCGGGTGTCAGCGGGCGTGAAGCCCGCGACGCCTACGAGCAGTGCAGCGGCACGCGCCCCGGTCCGCCCGGTGGCGGTGGCGGTGGAGGCGGCGGTGGTGGCGGTACGCGCACCCGTTGCGAGCAGCAGTGCACGCTGGTTGGTTACGAGAGCGGGTCGATCGGCATGGGCACCAACACCAAAGGCCAACCGATCTACTTCTGTCAGCAGGTCTGCTACACGGAGCAATACTGATGGCGACGTGGGTCAGCTTGGGCGGCAGCTCGCTCGCGCCGCATTACAACATTCGTCGTGGGGACAGCTACGACTTCGAAGCGTTCCAGCCGCTGACGGGCTACGCGGACACCGACTTTGAAGGCACGCTGGTGTACCGCGTCGGCCGCCCGTCACGGATGGCCGAACTGGTCGGCAAGGTGATCCGCGGCTACCGCGTGACCACGGACCTGGCGTGCCGGGCCGAGTATGTGCAGAGCGCCGGCGCGGTCGCTGGCGTCGGCGGCATTACGTTCATGGGCATCGTGCTCAACGGTGTGCGTTCTGGGTATCTGCCGCTGGCCACGGACCTGTATCCGCCCGAGGGGCTCGCCTTCGGTGGCGTCAGCCGCACCTACACGCTGGACCCGCCGAGTGGCGCCGTCCCATCTCAGCAACGCTACTGGGAGTGGGACACCCGCGAGGCCGAGTTCGGCCCTGGCGCCGACGACGGCTGGATCCGATACTCCAGCGACGCCTATGCGGCGGGGGGCGAGTACTACCCGGAGCGGTCGCTGCGACAGGACGCGCGCCACACAGACACCACGATCCCGATCGGGTACATGGATGCCGCGTTCGCCGATATCACCGACAACAACGCAGTGTGGGGCGGCTACACGCTGGAGGTTGCGCCGGGCACGGTCCTGGACAACTACGGGGCACGCGACATTCGCACGGCGCACAAGCTGCGGCTGCCGGCGTTCAACGTGCTGGTCAGCGCGCGCCCGAGCTGGTCGGCGTCGGCCCCCGAGGCAGTCGGCGTCGCCATGGTGGCAAACACTCTGGTGGAAGGCCGCGCCTGGTATCCGGACGCGGCCGACGACCCACTCGTCAACCTGACAGTGGTTGCGAGTTGCGACGGCCGATTCCTGTCGGTATCCGCCGACGGCCTGGCCTTCGGCCCATCCGCAATCTGCAAGACCGATGCAACCGGTGGGTACCGGTTCTACATGCGTGGCGAGCAGGCCGGCACGGTCGACTTGGTCATCGAGTGCGGAAACGACACGGTGCGGGGCCTGTTCAATCCACCGTTCCGCGGCGTGGCGTCGGTGAAGGTGTACGGGGCCGGCGGTGTGGGCGGCGACACTGGCGAGGCCGAGGAGGGCGCGCCGGTCGAATCCACACCGGTGGAGCCGCCGCCGTACCAAGACGTGGAAACCAACTGCCTGTCGTTCCCAGCCGTGTCGTTTCTACCGGCCGTACCCGCGCGCTTCGACGAGGTCGTGACCCGGGCGTGGGACGCCGGCGCCAACAGCGTGCTGGAGCTGGACGGGGACTTGTCGCTGCAGTTCGACATGCAGAAGGTGGTCGGCGTCGTGATCGGGCTGGTTGGCGCGCGCGGCGATGTGACCGACTACGAGCGTCTGCCGCACGCCCTCTACTTTCACCAGACCGTGGGTGGAGCGCCACTGTTCAACGTCATGGAGCGCGGCAAGACGTTGACTGCCGATGCAACGTACACGCCGGCGGAGACGGCATTCGAGATCCGGCGCACCGGCGGCACGGTCAGCTACTGGGTCAACGCAGAGAAGGTCTACACCTCGCGGACGCCCAGCGCTGGCGCGGTTCTAGCCAGCACTGCGGTGTTCGCATCAGGGGACACGGTTCCGGAAGGCACGGAGGGCGGCGGCGGGGAATTCATCACCTCCGGCTGGTTCAACGGCGACCGGCTCGAAATGCTGTGCAACCCGGGCACTTTCGCCGACGCCACCACGTTGACACTCGTGGCGGACGCGCCCGTCGCCGATGACGGTATCCCCGATTGCGGTGGAGCATACACCGGCGTCGGTGTGTGGGTGGAGGGCTACTCCATTCCGCTGGACAACGACGCCGGTACGTGGGTGCTGACCGGTGGCGGGCCGCCCGGTTTGTATGTCCTCAAGCTCGAGAGCGACACCGGCGAGGTGGCGTACTTCGACCATTTCGGAGCGCCCGCGTAATGCCCATTTCCTTCACGCTTCTTAGCACCACCCACACCGACGGCACCGGCGACGGCGAGCTGTTCCTGGAGGTGGGCGGCATCGGACCGGCGATCACTATGCTGACGGGCGTCGGCGACGGCGGCTTCGTGTTGACCGGCGAGGGGCTGATGGAGCAGTTCAGCGGCGATGTGGCGCCGGCGGTGCCCTCGACCGGCGACGGGCAGCTCTACCTTGGCGCCGGCGGCGTCGGCTACGTCCGCGTGTTCGGCGAGGGCGATGCACGCCTCACGCTCGCCGGGGATGGCTTCGGCGGCGGTAGCGCCACCGTCAACGGTTACGGCGATGGTGGCGTCGCGCTCGGCGGTTACGGCCTGGAGGCCGCACCGCTTACCGCTTACGGCTTCCTCCTCGATCGTCCGCCGGCAATGGAAGGATATGGCGGCATGGTGTGGGACCGCCTCGAGGAGCGGTTGAGCCTCGACCGCGCGGCCACGGGCCATGCCACTGCGGTGCTCACCGCGGCGATGGGCTTGTCGGGCAATCCAGCATCGGCGGCCGAGCTGGCCACGTTGTCGAGCGAGGTCATGTCGTTCGAGACGGCGCTGTCGGTGGTCTATTACCTGCTGGTTGAGGAGGGGGTGACTTTCAGCGACCTGCCGGCGACCGATCACCTTGCGATCGTCCGGGTGGTCGAGCGACTGCTGATCGACGGCCACGCCGGGAACC
Organism: Lysobacter sp.; assembly: GCA_050737755.1. Taxonomy (GTDB): domain Bacteria; phylum Pseudomonadota; class Gammaproteobacteria; order Xanthomonadales; family Xanthomonadaceae; genus Novilysobacter. Next base: position 17,275 of record JBOHYC010000155.1, on the reverse strand, counting down.
TGGCCGACGCGGCGAGCATGGTGGTCAGCGGACTGGTGTTCGGCGAGTTGACCGAGGCGCTGGCGTTGGCCACCGCAACCGATGCACTGACCACGACCGCTGGCGTTGCTGAGCAGTTCCTGGCGATGGAGGCGTTGGTCGAAGCGGCGATCTTCGACGCTGGCGTCATCGACACCCACACCGCGATGGTGTTGGTGGAGGAGGAACTGCTGGCCGGCGCCGACCTATCCAGTGCAGCGGAGATGACCACGCTGGTGCGCGAGAGTGTTGGGTTTGCCCTGACCCTGTCTCTGGACAGCGGCGAATACATCGCTTGGGTGCTCAACACCGAAAGCCGCGGCCTGAGCCGGTACACGCAATACCCGTTCAACAGCTTCGCGAAGATCGGCGGTCGCTACTACGGCGCCGTCGGCAGCGGCATCCATCGGCTGGATGGCGACGACGATGCCGGCGAGCCGATCGCGGCGCGGTTGCGCATGGGACTGTCGGACCTGGGCACCCGCGTGTTGAAGCGGGTGCCGGAGGCGTACGTGGGCTACAGCAGCGATGGCACCTTGCTGTTGCGGGTGATTTCGATCGAGGAGGTCACCGGGGCAAAGCAGGCGGCGACGTACAAGCTGGCGCCACGCGGCGCGGCGGCCACGCGGGAGAACCGCTTCAAGATGGGCCGGGGCGTAAAGAGCGTGGACTGGGACTTCGAGATCGAGAACGTCGACGGCGCCGACTTCACGCTGGACAGCATCGAGTTCCGGCCGCTCCGGCTCGACCGCAGGACGAGGGGTTAACCATGGCCTGTTTCTGGACGGACCTTGTCGGGTTGGATCAGGAGTGCGGGACGGCGCCACCGGCACAGGCGGTCGATGTGCGCGTGGACAACGGAAATATCTACGTCAATCAAGGTGACATCGATCCGATACCGGACTGGTTCGACCCCGTCGCGGATCTGACCCTGACGATCGATGGCGGCGGGACGTTCCTCTACGTGTACGACGTCGGTAGTGACCGCTTTGAGGGAGACAACCTTTCGGGCCTGGGCGGAGACACCGTCACCGGAACGCTGTCGCAAGGGAGCAACAGCGCCCCCGCCGAAATATCAGTAATCCTGTCTTGAGGCCCAACCCATGAGCATGCCCTGCGACACCATCACGATCCCGCAAGCCGAGATTCTGGTGAACGACGCCCACGGGCGTTTCACCGAGCTGGGCACCCAGACCTACAACCTGGCCATCGGCAACCTGGGGCGGCTGGCCGAGGTCGACCTTGCCCAGACGCATTTCAGCGTGTCGTTCGACTTCGAGGAGCAGCTCGCTGCGTTCCAGCGACCGGCGAGGCCGAACATCGACTGGAACGCCTTCGAGTTCCGCGACCCCGGCAACGTGGGTGCGGCGCCGGCGTTCACGCCCACCGCGCTCCAGTTCGACAGCGCTCCGGAGTTCGACCACGCCCCGCCGACGCTGACCTTTGGCCCCAGGCCGAACGCGCCGGACGTGGCGGTACCGACTGCGCCGGCGGCGATGATCGATATCGACGTGCCGCTGCCGCCGGACTACGTGCTGCCGGAGGTGCCGACGCTGCTGCAGCTCAACCTGCCCGATGCGCCGGACGTGCAGATCCCTGCGTTCACGGCCGAGGCGCCGGTCTATGTGGAGCCGCCATTTCAGGAGGATTGGAGCTTTGAGCCGACGGCCTATGTCGGCCGGTTGATGGACGAGCTCACGGCCAAGCTCAAGCCGATGATCATGGGGCAGGAGGCGCTACCGCCGGCGATCAGCGCCGCGCTGTTCGAGCGCAACCGCAGCCGCATCGAGATCGAGACCGGCCGCGCGGTGGAGCAGGCGGTCAGCGAGTTTTCACAGCGTGGCTTCTACGAGCCCAACGGCATGCTCAACGGCCGGGTCATGGGGGCGCGGCAGACCGGCCAGAACGCGATCGCCGAAGCCAGCCGCGATGTGGCGATCAAGGAGTTCGAGGAGGCGCTGGCCAACCTGCGCTTCGCGATCACGCAGGGCGCGGCGCTGGAAGGCGTGTCGATCAATCTGCATGCCGCGGAGCAGGGGTTGCTGCTGCAGGCGGCGACCTTCCAACGCGAGAGCGCGCTGGCGGTGCTGAACTACCGAATCACGGTGCACAACGCGAAGCTGGAGACCTACAAGACCGAGGCGGCAGTCGCGCGCGACCGGATCCAGGCCGCACTGGCCAAGGTCGAGGTGTTCCGGGCCCAGATCGAAGGCGAGCGAGCGCGCGGCGAAATCAACGACCAGAAGGTGCGGGTGTACGAGAGCCAGTTGCGCAGCCTGCAGACGATGGCCGACTTCTACCGCGAGCGGATCAATGCGGTGAAGGTGCAGGCAGAGATCAACCGCGAGGGCATCGAGCGCTACAAGATCGAGGTCGACGCCTATGGCGAACGCTGGCGCGCTCACGTGGCCGAATGGCAGGGCTACAGCGCCGGTATCGAGGGCGAGGGCAAGCGCGCGGATCTCTACAAGTCGCTGGTAGAGGCGAGCACGGAACGCACGCGTGCGTGGTCGCTGTCCCAGAACATGAAGATCGACGCCGAGCGCCTGCGCATGGATCAGCACGGGCAGAGCCTGGACGTTTGGCGTGCCGGCCTGACCCGCGTTGAGCAGTTGCTGAGCACGGAGCGCGGCCGGTTGGCTGCGGTGGGCCAGGGTGCGGACGCGCAGGCGCGGATGTATGTGGCCGACGCCGGCGTCGAGCAGGCGGCCAGCGCGGCGACCGATCGCAGCTTTGAGCTGGGGCTGAGCAAGGAACGCGCCGCAGTCGACACGCAGCTCAAGGTGGCGGAAATGAAGATCACCGAGGCGCGCGGCCTGATTGACCAGGCGCTGGAGATGCGCCGAGCCCAGGCACAGATCAGCAGCCAGCTCGCAGCGAGCACGATGAGCGCGGTCAGCTACGGCGCCAGCGTGTCCAGCGGGTGGAGCCAGAGCAAGAGCTGTGGACAGAGTTTCAACTTCTCCGGCGAGATCGTCGACGCATAACCCAAGAGGACGCACGCATGGCATTTGCAGATGACGATGAAGGCATGGTCGACACCGCCATCAAGGCGCGACAGGAAGCCAAGCTCAGCGGGACGCGTCCGGCCCCCAACGTCGGTTCCGCCGGTGGCCAAGGCGGCCAGACCTCCTACGGCCTCAAGCTGCCATCCATCCAGTCGGGCGGCGGTGCCGCGCCGGTTGGTGGTTCCAAGCAGCCCGAGTGGCTCAGCGGCCCGGCGCCAAGCTATTCGCCGGGGACACCAGCGCGCCGCCCGCGTCCGTCCGCTGGCACCGGTTCCGCGGCCCCGAGTCCCAGCGGAGCCCAGCAGGCCGGTTTGGCAGCGCGCGCTGTGACCCGGGGCGGCTCCTCGCCGCTGCCTACCTCTCCGATGGGTGCCGTCAACACGATCAGCAGCGTGGCGCGGTTGGCTGCGCGTCCGCTGCTGGGATCGCTGACGCAGTCGGCGCGTGAATTCGGTGCGGGCGCCTCCGGATCGGCCAGCCCGGTCGCCGACTTCCGCGGTGTGCGCACGGCATCGTCCAGCACCGCCTCGGGCGCGTCCCGGGGTGCTCCGGCGCCGAACGGGAAGGCCGCACCCGCGATGGGCGGGGTTAGCTCCGCCACGCCACCGGCATCGGCCTCTCGCCCGGCGGCCACGCCACAGCTGTCGCCAGGCGACGTCAATACGTTCACCGGAAGTGATGGCGTCACGCGCGCAATTGCACCGGCCGCGGCCGGTGCTCCGACCACATCGGCACCGCTGGAACGCCTTGTGGCCAGCCGGCCTGACCCCATCATCGCGGCGGCCTCGAGCGCGCCGCAGGTGCAGGACTCGACCGACAGCACCGTCGCCGGCGTGCAGCGCGCGACGCTGGGTGCACAGAACGACGCCGGTGCGTTGGTCACGGACGCCTTCAGCCCCACGGCGGAAATGATGCGTCGGCTGCAGATCTCGCAGAACTCGGCCTTCAACGCCGGTAGCCCGAGCGCACGCGCGCGGGAAGCGGCGCTGATCACCGGTCAGGTGGATGCGCTCAACGCCGCGTCGGCCGCCGGGCAGGACGCGACCAACGATGTCCTGCAGGGCGGCGCCGCGGACGAGAACCTCGCGAACGAGCGCAGTGCGGAGCGGCGCCAGGCCGCGCGGGTGGCCACGGCAGGGAATGACCTGCAGCAGCAGGAGCTGCAGAGCAACGAGCGCGTCGCACGTCGCCCGCAGATCACGACGACGGCCAGCGGTGGGATCGGCCTGATCGGAGATGACGCGAGCTTTACGCCGGTCACCGATGCGGCAGGCAACCAGGTGCAGGCGGGTGGCGAAGAGACCGGGCGCCTCGGCGCGACCGATCTGCTGAGCGCGTACACCGAACAGCGCGCTGCGATCCTCAGTGGCATGGGCAACGCGGAGGACAAGGCGGCGCAACTCGCCGAGCTCGACGCGGATCCGCTGTACGCGCAGCTTCGCAATGGAGTCGCACAGGGCGGGACTCCGGGCGGGCAAGCTGGCGAGGCACCACCGGTCCCCGGCGCGCGCAAGGCACCTGACGGCCAGTGGTACCTCCAGAACGACGACGGCAGCTACTCGGTGGTGACCCCGTAATGGCAACCCTGCAGAAGGTCGACCACGACCCGTTCGCGTCCGCGCCGACGCCTGATCGCATTGCCAAGCGACCCCAACTGCAGCGCGTCGACCACGACCCGTTCGCAGGCGTCCCGTCGACGCCCGCGCCGCGCATGGCGGCCAAGCCGCAAGCCGAGCCCGATGGGTTCGGGACGTCACTGGTCAAGGGCTTCAAGCGCAGCCTGCCGGAGACCAAGAGCCTGCTCTACGGCGCCGGTGCGGCGGTGGGTGGTGCCGTTGGCGCCGAGGGCGTGCGCGATTGGGGCCTGGAGAACTACCAGCGCGTGCAGCGCGAGGAAGTAGCGCCGCTGCAGGGTGATGACACGTTCAAGGGCGCGGTCACAGGCGAGGACAGCCTGGGCGACTGGGCGGGCGATGTGATCGGCAACTTCGGTGGCCAAGCGCTGCAGAGCGTGGCAGCCGGCTTGGCTGGCGCAGCAGTCGGCGGTGCAGCCACCGCCCCGACCGGCCCGGGTGCTGCCGCGGGTGCCGCTGTAGGTGCAGTGGGAGGCGTGGTCGCGCGCGGCGCGGTCAAGAAGCTCATCCGCGACCAGGTGGAGAACCTGATCGAGTCGCAGGTGAAGAACGGTGTGACTCGCGAGGTCGCCGAAGCCGCGGGCAAGTCGGCGATGCAGAAGAAGCTGCAGCAGTTGGGCGGCGCAGCGGTGGCCAACGTCGGGCTCAACGTCGGGCAGGAGGCCGGCATCAGCTACACCGGGCGTGCCGAGGACGCTGCGGCCGTCGGCGAGCAGCTCGACCGAGGCGATGCGGCTCGCGCGCTGGGCGCCGGCGCTGTGGCAGGCGTAATCGACACTGCTGCGGAGGCGGTCGGGGCAGGGCGCTTCCTGACCGGAGCATCGAACAGCCCGCGCATGGCGCGGCGCGTTGCTGCTGGCGTGGCGAAGGGCGCCGTGACGGAAGGTGCGACCGAGGCAACGCAGGGCGCGATCGAACGCTTCGGCGCCCAGCGCGACCTGACGAGTCCCGAAGCGATCGACGACTACATCGAGAACGCGGCCGCCGGTGCACTCGGCGGCGGCGTCATGGGCGGTGGCAGTGGCGTGCGAACTGCGGCGCGTCCGCAGCCGCGTGTGGAGCCTGCGGGCGATCTGACCCGGGCCGTGGCACCGGAAGTGCAGGCGGTGGCCACGCCCGCCGTGCAGGAGTTCCCTGACGCTGCACCAGGCAGTCTCAGCGATGCAGCCAACGCGACGCCGGCGGCGCAGGCACGGCAGGCAGCGCGCCCGCGGCCGAACGCTGCGGGCCGAGAGCAGATGGGTACACGTGCCCCGCCAGCCGGCATGGAGGATGCCGACGCGCAGGCCCACGCGTGGCAGAACGAACAGTTCAACAACGCCAGCGTGGAAGACGTCGCGAACACTCTGCGAGGTTTCCTCGGCAAGAACCTCGACACCGTGAGCGCGGAGCGGGCGGCGACGCTGACCGGCTTCCCATTGGAGAAGGTGCAGCCTGCTCTGGAGATGCTCCGTCAGCGCGCGGCAGCTCCCGATCCCACCAACACGCTAGACCCTGCTGCGTACCAGGAACGGCGCCGCATGTTCGCGCAGCAGCTGGCGGCAGCGCAGGAGGCCGGCGATCAAACGGCTATGAAGCGCGTGATCGCCGAACGTGCGGCATTCATGGAACAGGCCGACGCTCAGGGCCAGGGCACAGCGCGCGCTGCGGAGGCGCCGGCGGTGCCATGGATCGACCGGGAGACTGGCGAAGCCCGCGACCCGAGCGACACGGAGATCGAGGGGTTCATCCACGACCAGTTCAACCAGCAGATGAGCGGCGGCCGCGGGATCAACTCGCAAGTCGTGCGGCAGGCCCTGGCCGTTTCGGGGTTGCCGGCGAAGCGACGTAACCCGCTCATCACCAAGGTGCAGGCTGACCGGAAGAAGGGCATCACCAGCGCTGCCGTGGAACCGGCCGAGCAGGTGGATCCGCAACAGGAGATCGAGCGCGATCGCGACGAGCTGGATCAGGCGATGGAGCCGGCTGCCCCAGCTGCGGATGATCGGGCGCTGCCTGAAGGCTGGACCGAGTCGCAGCCCGGCGGGCTGGTAACCAATCCGGATCCGGAGCGGGGCGGCATTGTCGACAGCGAGATCGGCACCGGTCAGTGGTTCGCGATACCGCACCGCGAGGGTGCGGAAACGCTCACTGGCTTCGACTCTAGGGAAGCTGCGCTGACTGCTCTTCAGGGAACAGCGTCAGCTCGTTCGGTCGAATCCAGTGAGCCTCCAGGCGATCTTGACCAACCACCATCACCTTCATCCAGCAATTCGGCTCCGGCATCGACGACAGCTTCGGGAAAAGCTGGTCCTCGAGTGATGGCGTCCAATATTCCGACTGCATCGACGTTCGAATCGGCGGCAGATCAACCTGGGGAAGCATCGGCTGCTGGCGATACGTCAATTCGTCCGGGAGCTCAGCGCTCTCTCGAGACGGCGGCGGTCGATACGGATTCATTGCCATCTCCGCAGGATACGCCCGCAGCGCGCTGGAACAAGAGCAGCGTAGGCCCGAATGATCGAGCTGATGACGTTGCGGCCAAGAACGCCGTCGTGGACTACATGAACGGCGATATCGACAAGCCGGCGCTGATCACCGCGCTGGCCGATGCGGTGTCGGCCGGCACCTATGAAACAGAACCACAGATCCACGCGATCACCATGCGGCTCACCGACACGTTCACCGAAGCGGATGCTCGCGAAGTGTTCGCCCGCGCTACCGCCAATCGCAAGCCCGGCATCAATGAAACAACGAAGGTGAGTGACGCGGCGGCTGCCGCTGCTACCAGCCCGACCAACGACCGCCCGGAGCCGACCGAGGCACAGAAGGAGGCCGGCAACTACAAGAAGGGACACACCCGCGTTGCAGGCTTGGACGTGTCGATCGAGAACCCGGCCGGCACGCGCCGACGTCCGGAGTGGCCACCGTTGCAGGACCACTACGGCTACATCAAGGGCAGCGTGGGTGCCGACAAGGATCACGTCGACGTGTTCCTGACTGAGAGCGCGCAGGACGAGTCGCTGCCGGTATTCGTCGTAGACCAGACGAACAAGGACGGCAGTTTCGACGAGCACAAGGTGGTGATGGGAGCAGCCGATGAGGCAGCCGCCCGCGCTGCATACCTGCGCAACTACGAGGACGGGTGGGATGGCCTAAGCGGCATCACTCAAATGACGCAGGACGAGTTCAAGGCGTGGGTGAAGGATCCGGCTAAGACAAAGCGCCGCTTGAGCAAGCCTACTCCCACGCGTCGCGTGGGCGGGCAGAAGATCAAGGCGGCATCCACGCCCGCTCTCGTACCGCAGCCGGCAGCGAGCCCGGATGTCGAGATGGAGTTCCGCCTGTATCCGGCCCGTGTACTGGCCGCGCTTTCCGGCGAGGAGCGGGCGTCGGTGCAGAAGCAGGCCGGTGTCCGCAGCACAGGCCGCTTCGGCGACCTGCCGCTGGCGGACCAGGCGGCGGCATACGCGCGCCACGTCGCCGCCGGCGGTCGCCGGGTGGCGGTGCCGGCCGACTACAACGCCGAGGTGCGTCGCGCGGAATCCGACGCTGACCTGCGCCGTCGAGAGAGCAATGGCCAGATCACCACCGCGGAAGGAAAGCCGTACAAGACCGAGAAGGCCGCGCGCGCTGCACTTGCGGGCCTTCCCGAGGCCGGCGAGTTCAGTCGCGAAGCGTTCGGTGTCGCGAAGCGGGACGCGGGCTTCGTGCTGCGCCGTCTGTCGACAGAGCGCGGTATGGGTGCGCTGTCCGGCGGCTGGGTTGGCCCGGACGTACAACGCGCGGAGCAAGCCCGCGAAACGGGCCGCCGTGCCTTGATGGCGGAACGAGGCTTGGTCGAGGATCGATTCGGAAACATGGTCACGCCGCAGGACGCGGAGCGAGCCAATCGCACGGCTGATGAAGAAGACGCGGCAATCGAGGGTATTTCTGACCTTGACCAGGAAGCTGTCGACGATCTGCTGCAGGAGATCGGGGAGCAGGTGCAATCCGACGTCGATGCTCAGCGCCGCTGGAGTGCCGGCGACTTCCTATTCGCGGCCCACGAAATGGCCGAGGGTGAGCCCACGCTTGTCACCTCCTATTCGATGCTGCAGTCCTACTCGCCGGATCAGCTCATGGCGGTGGCCAAGAACGACGCCCCCGACTGGCTGGCAAAGCGCTCGATCGACCGCGCCAAGCATTCCAAGGCGAAGAAGGCGGCCGCCGCAGCGAAGGAAGACCCACCGACGGGCCCGATCGAGGATTTCGGTGACACCCTGCACGGGGCACGCAAGCACTATGCGGCGGCCTACACCGACCGGATGACCGAGGCGTCGACGCTCGACGTCGCGGCGGAACCGCTGTCGAAGGTTTGGCCCGCGCCGGACTACGCGAAGTGGCTGGAAGGCGGTGTAGCTCCGGAGGTCGCCGCGTTTGTGCATGCGGCGCGCGACCAGGTGCCAACGAAACCGCAGTCTGCCTGGAAGCTGCGCGGCTGGGTCGAACAGGTCACACTGCTGCGCGACCTCGCCAACCAGTTGCAGGGCGGGACGATCACCGCTGCCGAGGCTCGCGCGAAGCTGGTGGGCCGGGAGCAGTGGCGCGCCGACGTCCGCGACCGGATGGAGCTGTACAGCGAGGTCGGCCACGAGGTGTCGTTGAAGGGCATCCGCCTGCGCTCGGGCGCGTACAGCATCTACAAGGGCGAGAAGCACTCGCCAGCCAAGGTGATGTGGTCGGTCGAGAAGAAGGCCAAGGCGACCGCGTACAGCAACTGGCCAACGATCCTGGGTGAAGGCGAGACGAAAGAAGCCGCCATCGCCGCCTTCAAGAAGGCGCTGCCGACGTTGGAGGCGAAGAGCAAGGGCAAAGGCCCGACCAAGTTCACCATCTACTCCTACCGGCAGCGTCCTGGCTTCTATATCGGCAAGCGCATCGCGAAGGCCTACACCGACCTGGAGCACTTCGACAGCGCGGCCGAGGCGCGCGAGTACCTGGCGAACAACCAGGACGAGCTGGAAGCTAAGCTCGCCAAGTTCAAGGACATCCCTGCGCACCGCCGAGAGACCAACGCTCCCAGGATCGGCGTCGACCACCGCGCCGGTGCCGATGTGTCGCCGGAACAGTTCAGCGATGCGTTCGGCTTCCGCGGCGTACAGTTCGGCAACTACGTGGAGGGTGACCGCCGCCAGGCGGACCTCAACCAGGCCTACGACGCGCTGATGGACATGGCGGGAGTGCTCGGGGTACCTGCGCGCGCGCTGTCGCTCAACGGCACGCTCGGGCTCGCGTTCGGCGCACGCGGGAAGGGTGGGAAGCGCGCCGCCGCGGCGCACTTCGAGTCCGGCAACATCGTGATCAACCTGACCAAGGGGCAGGGTGCCGGCTCGCTCGCGCACGAGCTGTGGCATGGGATGGACAACTACTTCTCCCGGCAGCGCGGCACGCCGGGCGGCTACGTCACCAACGACCCGGGCACCGACCCGGGCGGACTACGTGCCGAGATGCAGCAGGCGTTTGTCGCGGTGATGGATGCGATCAGCACCACCGGCCTGCGCGAACGCTCGAGCGAGCTCGACAAGCGCCGCACGAAGGCCTACTGGTCCACGGACCTGGAAATGTCGGCCCGGGCGTTCGAGAGCTACATGTTGGCCAAGCTGGCCGATCAGGGCGCGGCCAACGATTACCTGGTCAATGTGGTGAGCGAGGGTGCGTTCGGGCGCGAGGGCGAGTACCCGTATCTGACCGCGGCGGAGATCCCGGCCGTGCGAGCGGCGTTCGATGCCTTCTTCGACACTGTGGAGACGCGCGAGGATGACGCTGGCAATGTGGGACTCTTCAGCCGCCGAGGCTGGGACGAGTCGTTCCCTGATGCCTTGCTGGGCCAGCGGCCCGGCGTAGTAGCCGCGCACAGCGACTACGAAGCCGCGAAGGCAGGGGATGACAAGGCCGCGCTGCGGCTCGCCCGCGACCTCGTCACCGACGATTACGTCGCCGCGGTCCGGGCGGCGCTTCCGAGCGGCGCGGTGCCGACCATCGTGCCAGTGCTGGCCGAGGAAGCGGCGGGCCGGAATCGCATCCCGCTGGCAGCAGCGATCACACTCGGCGAGGCGCTGGGCGTACCTGTCACCACCGACATCCTGCAGGCTCGCAAGGTGAGCCGCGGCGGTGGCGACGGCATGCATCGGTTGGCCAACCCGCCTACGTTCGCGGGCGAGGTGGTCGCCGGCCAGGATTACCTGATCCTCGACGACACCCTCACTCAGGGCGGAACGCTGGCCGAGCTGAAGACCCACATCGAGGACAACGGCGGCCGCGTGCTGCTGGCCAGCGCCTTGACCGGCAAGGACTACAGCCGCAAGATTGCGTTGTCCCCCGAGAGCCTGGCCCAAGTCCGTGAGCGGTATTCCGACATCGAGCAATGGTGGCGCGACTCGTTCGGGCATGGGTTCGAAGGTCTCACCGAGTCCGAAGCCCGCTTCATCCTCAAACTCAAGGGAAGTCCGGGACCTGACGCCCTCCGAGCTCGAGTCGATGAGGCGCGAGTTCGCGGCGTCGGCGGCATGGGCGACCGAAATGATCCGGACGGGCAAGATCAAGGATCTCTGAGCAGCCGCGCCGCGGCTCGCGTCGGCACCGGTCTCGATCTCGGCCGCGCCCAGACCCTCAAGCAGGAACTGACCGCCCAGTGGGGCGATGACGCGCCGAGCGTGGTCTTGGTGGATTCGGCCGAGGGCCTGCAGCGCGCAGCGGGTCTGCCGGCGAGCGTGCTGGATGACCCGAACTTCTACCGGGCCGAGGGCCTGTACCGCGGGCAGCCGACTGTCTGGATCAACACCGGCGCCATCCGCACCGAGGAGCGCTTCGCCCAGGTGCTGGCCCACGAGGCCCTTGGCCACTACGGCGTGGAACGGGTGGTCGGGAAGGTGCAGTGGGGCGAGATCACCGATGCGATCGAGCGCCATGCCCAGAACGGCACGGGTGCGGCCGACGTCCGTCGCGCGATCGCGCACGTACGACGTACCCAGCCCGACGTCGAAAGCGATCGCTTGGCGTTTGCCAAGGAAGTGATCGCGGTGATGGCGGAGCAGGGCGCCCGAAACGGGCTCATCGGCCGCGTGGTGGCGGCGGTGCGGCGGTTCCTGCGCCGGGTGATGCCGGGCATGAACTGGACGGACGGCGACGTGCGCGCGCTGCTTGGCCAGGCGGAAGGGTTCCTGCGCCGCGGCCGTACCGCGGAGCAGCGTGCCGGGCTGGTGCAGTCGTATGCCTTCTCCCGCGATGGCGACGAGCCGCTGCAGGCGGAGGAGCTCGAGGTCGACGGCGCTTTCGTCGCGGGTCTGACCCCCGTGGAACGTCGCTCTGGCCCGATGGTGGCTCTGGCTCGCGCGCTGTGGGCGGACATGGGCATCGCATCGCCGTTCTTCGGCGACTGGTTCGGTGCCAGCAAGGTGGTGGACGCGGCTGGCCAGCCGCTGAAGGTCTACCACGGCACCGGCGAGGAGTTCGCGGCATTCGATCGCGATCGTGCCGGCAAGAGCACCAACCACCTGACCGCCCAGCTCGGCATCTTCTTCGATGCGCGCAAGTCCAAGGCAGAGCACTACGCGCGGGTGGCAACCAACGACGTGCCGGCGGAGCAGCGGATCATCGAGGCGCACCTGGCCATCCGGAATCCCTACGTGATGCCGAAAGCCGAGTTCATGGGCATCGAGGGCACGGAACAGGCGCGCGCGCTGCGCCGGCAGCTCGAGCGCGAAGGCCATGACGGGATCCAGCTGCCCGACGTCGGCCAGTGGGTGGTGTTCGACCCGACCCAGATCAAGGCGACCGACAATCGCGGCACGTTCGATCGAACCGACGACAGGCTGCTGTTCTCCAAGGCCGCCGCGGACCCGACCGGCGCGATCGCCGATATCGAAGCGGTGATGGATGCCACCCGGACCGACGGCAAGCTGCTGGACCGTGCGCGCGCTGCGCTGGCGCGAGCGGTACCGAAGAAGCTGAAGGATGCGCAGCGCCCGACGTGGCTGGCCGCGCTGACGACGAAGCACCTGACCGAGCTGGGGAGCGACTACTTCAGCACCATGCGGATCTACTCCGACTATCTGTCCGAGATGGGAGCCGACCGCAACCAGCTGGCCACCGAGGGCGAAGCGCTCGCCGAGAAGGCCCGAAAGTGGGCGGGCAAGAACCGCGAGGAGTCTCAACAGCTGTTCAAGCTAATGCACGACGCGACCATCCAGGGCTCGGACCCAGCGGAGGGCTACGCGCCGCTGCAGTTCAAGTACGGCGGGCAGATCCGCGAGGCGACGCCAGCCAACGTGAAGGAAGCGCTGGCGGCCATCCGCGAGCAGATGCGCGGCCGCGGCGGCGACAACAAGACCGACATGCTGGCGGAGGCGAAAAACCTCCGTGCGATGCCGGCCCGGGAAAAGCACCGCAAGAAGAAGCACCCGGCGCTGAAGGAACGCTATGAACAGCTGTCGCCGGAGGCGCAGGAGCTCTACCGCGAGATGCGTGACATGTACAAGGACCGGTCATCGCAGGTCGAGGAGGCCTTGGTCGCGCGCATCCGGGACACCGATACGCCGGAGAACCACAAGCGGAAGATCATCAACGTGATCCGGATGCAGTTCGAGTCCCAGCGCCTGCAGGGCGTGTACTTCCCGCTCCAGCGCTTCGGCCGGTACTTCGTCGCCGCCGAGCGCGCTGGCACGTCGACCTACCTGATGTTCGAGAACCTGGACCAGCTCGAGCGGGCTGTGAAGGATCTGCGCGCGCGGAACTTCACGATCACCGCCCAAGGCCTGAAGAGTGGTGGCAAGGCCAAGGACGCGCCCAGTGGGACGTTCGTGGCCGATGTGATGCAGACCTTGAACAAGGCGGGGGTATCGGACAAGACGCAGGACGAGATCTATCAGCTCTACCTGCAGGCCTTGCCCGAGTTGTCGATGCGCAAGCATGCGATCCACCGCCAGTCGGTACCTGGCTTCGATCCGGACGCGGTGCGGGCGTTCGCATTCAACATGCACCACGGCGCCCACCAGCTGGCGCGCCTGCGGTTTGGCCACAAGCTGCAGGACGTGATCGATGTCCTGAAGAAGCAGCAGGACGCCGAGCGGCGCGAGAACACCGGCGACACCCGCAAGATCGCCGCCGGCGACGCCATCCTCGACGAGCTCACCCGCCGGCATGACTGGATCAGCAATCCGCAGGACAGCGCGGCGACCAACCTCGTGTCGTCGTTCGGCTTCGTCTACTACCTGGGCCTGACGCCGGCGGCGGCGCTGGTGAACCTGACCCAGACGGCGCTGGTGACCTATCCCTTCCTCGCGGCCCGCTTCGGCCCGGTGAAGGCGATGAACTACCTGCTGGCAGCGGGCCGAGATGCGGGGCGGACGCTGGGCAACATCCAGAAGACGCTGAGCAACCCGGACGAGCTGAAGGCGTTCAACGAGCTGGTGCGGATGGGCGCGATCGACAAGACGCAGGCGCACAACCTGGCCGGCATCGCCGAAGGCGGCATGCAGGGCTACAACCCGGCCTGGGCGAAGGCCATGGAGATCATCGGGTGGGGGTTCCACAAGACCGAGGTGATGAATCGCGAGGCATCCGGCATTGCCGCTTACCGGTTGGCGCGCGCTGAGGGGCAGTCGTTCGACGAGGCCGTGAAGTTCGCGGCCGAAGCCATCGACCAGACCCACTTCGACTACACCAATGCCAACCGCGCGCGCTTCATGCAGAGCGGCACGGCCAAGGTGCTGCTGATGTTCCGGCAGTACAGCCTCAACATGACCTGGCACCTGGGCCGGATGGTCTGGAACGCCACCAAGGGCGAGTCGGCCGAGGTGAAGCGCATCGCGCGCCGCAACCTCGCGGGCTTGCTGGGCATGAGCTCGCTGTTCTCCGGCGTGCTTGGCCTGCCGATGGCGAGCGTGGCGATGGGAGTGCTCAACTCGATCGCGTCCAGCTTCGGCGATGACGACGAGCCCTGGGAGGCCGAGGTCGAGTTCCGGGCGTTCCTGACCGACATGCTGGGCCCGGCCGCTGCGTCCGTGCTGCTGACAGGCGCGGTCAACGAGGTGACCGGGGCCGATATCGCCGGCCGAGTCGGGCTGGACCAGCTGTGGTTCCGGGATGCCTACAAGGAGCTGGAGGGGCGGGGCGCCTACTACCACCTGCTGGAGCAGGCAGCTGGCCCAATGGGCGGCGTGCTGAAGAACGCGCTGGTCGGCAAGCAGCTCGTCGATGAGGGGCATCTGTGGCGCGGTGTGGAAACCATGCTGCCAAAGTCGCTGAAGGACGTGCTGAAGGCGGGCCGCTACGCGACCCAGGGGGTGAACAACTACCGCGGCGACGCGCTGGTGGAGGATCTCAACGTGGGCCAGTTGCTGCTGCAGCTGACCGGCTTCACCCCGGCCGAGGTCTCCAGGCAGTACGACCGCAACAGCGCGCTGAAGAACTACGAGCAGCACATCCTCGATCGCCGCTCGAGGTTGATGGACGCGTTCGCGATGGCCAACCGCACCGGCGATGAGGAAGGACGACGCGAAACGATCGCCGCGATCCAGAAGTTCAACAGCACGCATCCGGAGATCGGCATCACCACGGCGTCGATCCGTCGGTCGCTGCTGTCGCGCGCCAAGTACAGCGAGAAGGCTGAGGGCGGCATCATCCTCAACCGCCGCCTGGCGTCGAAGGTGCACGAGCTGGTGGGTGAGTAGCCGCCATATCACATGCCGCTCCAAACCAAAGTTACGCGCCCAGCCGTCGGTGCGAGCGTGCCTAACTTTGCAAATTGCTCCTTCCGTTGATCGTCAGGGGGTCGGCATTCCGCCGACGCTTCTGATACAGGGGGAAGTAATGACGGATTCTAGGAGCAAGACGGTGGTATCCATGGAGGACTTTCGCGCCCGCCGTAGTGCGGAAGAAGTCGAATGGGTGGTGAAGCAGCTTGACGAGGCCACCAGCGCCGCCCACTACGCTTCAACGGGCGCACTCGCTCTTATAAGGATGGCTCGCCAGCAGTTGGATCTGAGCGATCTGCCGATGCCGTAGGGAACGGCGGTGGGCTGGGCAAACGTTCGGCATTGGCAGCCGCCCAGCGCTCAGCCCACTTCATGGCGGTGTCCAGCCGGCGAGTGATGATTGCGGGGCGCGCGGCGTCGCTTATGACGTGCCGATTCACCTGGGACACCCAGCCGGCGTTGTCGACTCGGCAGCTGACGATCGCGACCTCGGATCCGGACAGACCTTCGACGCACAAGGAATACCCGCTCAAGGGCACGGTGCCCGACCAGCGCGGGCGCCAGATGAAATAGCCGGGAAGTTCTAGTGCCATCCAGCCATGCTACTGGCCAAGTTCGGGTCGCTGGTGGGAGCCTCAGGGAGGTTCAATGCCCGAGAGCCAAAAAAACAAAGGCCCCGCCGAAGCGGGGCCTTGAATCGAGAACCAGCAGACTTGTTATCGCCTTACTGGCCCTGCCACCGTTACTACCTTGCGGCCTAGCGGTGGTCTTGGTGGTCGGCCTGAGCCGACGAATCGCGAGAATTCTCGACAATAGGGCGCCCTATGTCAAGTTGCAGGCCACTACAACGGGTAGGTCCGTTCAGGGCCACAGCGCCTTGTCAATTCCAAGGCTGCAGGCAGCGGCTCGGCGCACGGCCTGCAGGGTTTCCAGGTCGAACCTTGGGGTGTCGTATTTACGTTTCCCCGTGGCGCGATCGCGCCCGTCCTTGATTAGCGACAGCCTGGTCAAGGAGAACGTGTACAGCATGTCGCACTTCGCCCACCGTTCGCCGCCGGTGGCTTGCATGTACTTCGGCAGCATGCGGGCGGGAATCAAACAATGGTGGGCACAGAGCGGCTCCGGCGGCGTGTTCGAAATAGGAAGCACGGCTACCAACCGATCCCGACCTGCAAGCTTGGGACTGATCACCACTACCGCACGGGTCTTCACCATCTCTGGCGCCGCGAAGCACTCCGGGAACTCGCACATCAAAATGTCGCCGACCTTGGGCGGATACCGAAGAGCCATTAAGTAGTTGAACCAGTGACGGGAGTCTCAGTATAGCCGTGCGGTTTGCTTGCTCCCGTGCACCTGATCTGCAGCGCGGCCGACCTGGAAGCACCAGGCCGATCTGTCGCGCCGCTTCGAAAAGCTGACCAAAAAGCTGACCAAACGACGCCCAAACCAGCCCATCCATGCCCAAAACGAGAACGCCCCGAAAAGCTGAAAGCCTTACGGGGCGTGGGTTTGTCGCACTTCAATATGGTGGAGGTGGGGGGAATTGAACCCCCGTCCGAAGGCACTCCATCCCCGGCACTACATGCTTAGCTCACCGTTGGATCTCGCTCCCGGACAGCACGGTGCGCGAAGCGCATCCGGGGGCCAGCCTGCTATAGGTTAACCGGGTGCTGGCAGGCAGCCACTCCCGGCGATTCCGTGATGATGACCCTACGTCGCGAGCACGGACACAAGCGATTTCGGGGCTTAGGCCTTAAGCGGCCAGTGCGTAGTTGTCGTCGTTGGCAACTAGAGTTTTGCAGCTGGATTTACGAGGAAAGCTACCCCCTCGGCATGCGCCAAGCGATTTCGCGACCCCCGTCGAAGCCAGTGCACCCCCGGGGACTACAAGATTGCTGAC